>CAYLYN010000001.1:0-36794 GCA_964387565.1 uncultured Rikenellaceae bacterium
GTTTTTCCGCGATAAACATCTGTTATAAAGGTTGTATCAATACCACTATTAATTGAATCATTCATCATAAGGTGATATACTCCTTTGATTTCAACTACAGAGGTCAGCTCAATTGTGACATTTCTCGATTTATGATCTGCAGCAATAATTTCCGCCTTTTTTCCCTTATTATGGCAAGCAGCAAACGGAATTGCTAATAACAAAACAACTCCCGCTAAAAGTGTAAACGATTTTTTCATAGCATTACCAGGTTAAAATTTTTATGAAAGGAGAATATGTTGTTATAAATAGTCTTTCAGAGTATCAAATTCCTGGATTTGTTTTAAAATATTTGCCTCCTAGTGATTTAATTTTCAGTCTGTTTGTCTGATAACATTCTCAAAGTTAAACATTGAATGATCAAAAGTCAAGTTTATTTTATCAGGACATACCTAAAAATCTAAATGCAGTATTTCAGCCGGATCCGCTTTTTTGTTTAAGAGGATTAACAGTTGATTTAAAAACTTGACCTATTTTAGCACTTGAGCATTCTCATATATAAATTTGTATTACGCAAAAAAAAGGAATATAAAACTATGAAATACATTATCTTATTTTCCATATTATTTTCAGGTGTCTTCATTGCCACACAGGGGCAGTCAATAAATGCTCAGGAAAATGTTTTAATAACATCCGAAAAGAATAAAACCTTGGTACGAACAAATGAAAAAGGGGAATTACTGATAAATGTATCTCCAAAGGATCTCCTTAAATTTAAATCCAATGGCTTTGTCCGCTACAGCGATTTCGGTGCCAGGGGCGATGGTAAAACCGATGATACAGACGCTATTGCAGCAGCCCATGCATTCGCCAATCAGCAAGGCCTTTCCGTGAAAAGCGACGAGGGAGCCACTTACTATATCGGCGGGAAGAACCGTACAGCGGTGATAATGACCAATACTGATTTCGGTACGGCTGCCTTTATAATCGATGATTCCAGCGTAGAAAACCGTAATACGCATGTATTTCTGGTTAGTTCCGGTCTTAAACCGTTCAGACCTGAGGGTTTATCTTCACTTAAGAGGAACCAGGAGAAAGTCGGCATATCTTTTCCAGGAACCTGCCTGGTAACAGTTACGGATTCATATGTAAAAAGATACATCAGATATGGGCTGAATCAGAATAACGGTTCTCCCCAGACTGATATCTTCATGGTAGATAAAAATGGCAATGTTGACATGAATGCTCCTATTATCTGGGATTTCGACCAGATAACAGACATCACGGCTCTTCCGATTGATGCGACAACCCTTACAATCACCGGTGGACGTTTCACCACTATTGCCAACAGTGCCGAATCGAAGTACACCTACTACAGCCGGGGCATCGCAATAAGACGCTCCAATGTAGTTGTGGATGGTCTGGAACACCGCATAACAGGAGAGGGAGACCATGGAGCACCCTATGGAGGTTTTATCAACATTGGTGATTGTGCGTTCGTGACAATCCGGAATACCATACTGACGGGACATAAAATTTATCAGACAATCGGTGCGGCAGGACTCCCGGTTTCCATGGGTTCATATGACCTTTCCCTCAGCCGTGCACTCAATATCTCTTTTATAAATTGCACTCAGACCAATGACATTAATGACACAGGTTACTGGGGAATACTGGGATCAAATTATTGCAAGAACCTTTTGTACGACAATTGCATTGTATCGCGTTTCGACGCCCACATGGGAGTTGCAAATGCCACAATCCGAAATTCGACACTTGGGCACCAGGGGATAAACGCTATTGGAAGCGGAACCTTCCTTGTGGAAAATTCTACTATCTATGGCAGAAGTATTATCAATCTTCGGTCCGACTATGGAAGTACCTGGCAGGGGGAATTTATAATCCGCGATTGTATCTTCATACCCGCTAACGGCAAATCAACCAGTGTCAGCCTGATCGGAGGATCCTATTCAGGGCAGCACGATTTCGGCTACACCTGCTATATGCCCGACCGGATTATAATTGAAAACCTTCGGATCGACGACTCAAAAAATCCAACTGACTACAAGGGACCTTTCATATTTGCAGATTTCAATCCGGAAATGACCAGCGATTCATATGTGGAAAAATTTCCTTATGTCAGAACAAAGGAGGTCATTATGAGAAAAGTGACCATTACCAGTGGTAAGGAATTGAATGTCAGCGACAATCCTTATATGTTCAGGGATGTGAAGATAAAATCAGATCAATAAATTTTTACACAAAATAAGATAAACGTGAAGCATAATATCCTGAAAAAGCAGCATAGCTCAAGGATGTGTTTTGTCTGCGGAGAAAAGAATGATTTCGGGCTTCATGCCCGATTTTATGAAACAGAGACCAATGAACTGGTAGCATTGATAAATCCGTCAGAGCAACACCAGGGTTATCCGGGAAGAATGCATGGAGGTATAGCAGCTACGATTCTTGATGAAACAATTGCCAGGTCAATATGCAACGGTAAAGATGAACAGTTATGGGGTGTAACACTTGAATTGAAAACGAAATTCAGGAAACCCGTACCACTTGGCCAGGAACTAAAAGTTGTGGGACGTGTTACCAGCGAAGGAAGCCGTTCATTTGAAGGCACAGGAGAAATAGTCCTCCCAAACGGGGAGATAGCAGTTTCTGCCGAGGGAAAATATATAAAGCTTACCATTGACAAAATAGCTGATGATCAATTCCTTGATGAGGAATGGTTTTATTCGGAGAATCCTGATGATCCTTCAGAAATTGAAATTCCCTGAAGATGGTTATTACCTGGCAGGGTGTTTTTAAAAGTCAAAAACCATTAACCACAGAGATCACAGAGGATCCCGATAACTCCGGATAGCGATCGGAACGGGATCACATTGGTGCACAATGATATAATAATCAGGATTTTCTCCTGTGAACTGTGCGATAGCTTCTTGACCTTTATATTTAATATCAACTTTTCTACATCACCAGAGTGAAATCAAAAGGACTTCCATAACATGGATCATGGTATGAAAGGAGTTTTAAATATTCCTTAAAATTGAACAACCTGTACAAGTATTTTGTTTCTTTGTCATGAGGTTAATAATGAAAAAGGTATTCAGCATATTAACAGCAATCTTAATCCTTGTTTCAGGAATTACTGTCAGTGTTGACAAACATTACTGCGGTGGTGAACTGGCAGGAACAAAATTATCTTTATCGGGTAAGCTTGCCACATGCGGAATGGAGGAAACTGACCACCAGTGCCCGTTGCATCATTCCGTAAGTAAGAAATGCTGTGACGATCACCTCTCTTTATACAGGATTACCGGAAATTACCTTCCTGAGTATAATATTTTATCTTCAAATATAACGGGAAGAGATATTCCTTCAGCACCTCAATGTGCTTATTTACTGTCTGCCCCTGAACCTGCTACTTTGTGTGCCTTTGAGCTACCACCAGGGTGTAAATTGAGACAAGCACCTTCCTTATCGCAGATCTGCGTTTACCGTATTTGATCCCTATTCCTTTTTTATGACCTGAAAGCCTGACAGACTTTTCTGTTAAGGTTAATCTGCCACTGGCCTGAGGTTGTTCTTATTGTTTTTTACTGTATTTCATTCATTTCACTTAACATTAAACTATAGCATTATGAAAACACTAAATTTTGTTTTGACAATTCTGCTATTTGCCGGAATTAATATGTCAGTCAAGGCCCAGACTCATGACCATGGTCAGATGACTACGGGCACAATAAAGACCGAATCATTCAAAGTATCGGGGAATTGTGACATGTGTAAGGCCCGTATTGAAAAAACAGTCAGGGCTGAAGGGGCTTCAAACGCATCATGGGATGCCAGAACCCAAATGCTGAAAGTCACTTATGATCCTTCCAGGACCAGTCAGGACGCTCTCAGCAAAAAAATTGCATTAGCCGGTCATGATACTGAAAAGTACAAAGCACCGGATGATGTCTATGCCAAACTTCCAGGCTGCTGCCATTACGAGAGGTCTAAATGAATTTATGCCATGGCAGGGACTATAACCCCTGCCTGGCTTATACTTTCAATGCTATGTTTAATCTCCTGGTAAAATATTCCTTTTATGCTTAAGAAGACTATTAAATTCTTTCTTGAGAACCGGCTCATAACATTATTGCTGCTGGCAGCGTTCATATTGCTGGGAATGGTATATGCACCTTTCAACTGGCATTCAGGTCTGCTTCCTCGCGATCCGGTTCCCGTTGATGCCATTCCTGATCTGGGTGACAATCAGCAAATTGTTGCCACCGAGTGGATGGGCCGTTCACCCAAAGACATTGAGGATCAGATTTCATATCCTCTCACCACATCCCTTCTTGGTATTCCGGGTGTAAAAACCATAAGGAGCACCTCAATGTTCGGGATGTCGTTTATCTACATCATATTCGAGGATGGTGTTGACTTTTACTGGAGCCGTTCACGCATCCTCGAAAAACTGAATTCCCTCCCTGCCGGTACGTTACCACAGGGAGTTCAGCCGGCTCTGGGACCTGACGCCACTGCTCTGGGCCAGATTTTCTGGTACACCCTGGAAGGCCGCGATCCAAAGACCGGAGAACCGGCAGGAGGCTGGGATCCACAGGAGCTGAGAACAATTCAGGATTATTATGTAAAATACTCGCTCGCTTCTGCAACAGGAGTCTCTGAAGTAGCTTCAATAGGCGGATTTATTAAAGAGTACCAGGTTGACATTGATCCTAATGCAATGAAAGCAGCTGGTGTATCCGTTATGGACATTATGCAGGCAGTGAAAAAAAGCAATCTCGATATTGGCGCAGAAACCATCGAATTGAATAAAGTTGAATATGTAGTACGAGGGCTTGGATATATTAAAACTCTTGAGGATCTGGAGGATGCAGTGGTTGCCGTTCGCAACAACCTCCCTGTCCGTGTCAAAGATATTGCACATGTAAGTTTTGGTCCGGCAACACGTCGCGGAGGACTCGACAAAGATGGAGTAGAAGCTGTAGGAGCAGCTGTTGTGGCACGATATGGCTCCAACCCGATGGAGGTTATCAGCAATGTAAAGAAGAAGATTGATGAGATAGCTCCAGGGCTTCCACAAAAAACACTTCCCGACGGTACGATATCAAAAGTCACAGTGGTTCCTTTCTACGATCGGACCGGCCTGATAAGGGAAACCATCGGCACGCTCGAATCGGCTCTTTCTCATGAAATCCTGATCTCCATTATTGTTATAATCATTCTTGTACTGAACCTGAGGGCTTCGATCCTGATATCATCGCTTTTGCCTGTAGCGGTGCTCATGACCTTTATAGTAATGAAGTGGGCAGGAGTTGAAGCAAACATAGTGGCACTTTCCGGCATTGCCATCGCCATTGGGGTAATGGTGGATGTGGGGATAGTGTTCGTCGAAAATATTATCCGGCACCTTGAAATGCCCGGGAACAAGAATGCCAGGGGAAGGGAACTCGTCACGTTGATTTACAACTCCACAGTAGAAGTCTCTTCTGCTATTACCACGGCACTCGCAACCACTATAGTAAGCTTTCTGCCTGTATTTGCGATGCAGGCCGCCGAAGGGAAATTGTTTAAACCGCTTGCTTTCACAAAGACATTTGCCCTGCTGGCTTCTTTCCTGCTTGGAATTGTTGTACTTCCGACGCTGGCTAACATATTTTTTTCGATCAAACCTGATAAAAAACGAATCAGCCGGATCTTCAACATAATTCTGATTGTCGCAGGCACACTTTTTCTTATTTTCTGGGATCATGTTCCCGCAATTGCGCTTGCTCTGATCGGAGTAAATAACCTGCTGGGGAACCGGTTGAGCGAAAGATACAAACGGGTGCCCAATGCTGTAAACATAGCCATAACTCTTCTGGTTGCAGTATGGTATCTCAGCATCGAATGGTTGCCTCTTGGAGCAGGGAACAGCAATTCAGCCAATTATCTGTTTGTAGGACTGATGATCACAATGGTCCTGGGCATTCTGCTTCTTATTGTTCGTTTTTATGAACCTATTTTGCGCTGGTCACTACGCAATAAATGGAAATTCATGACTGTCCCGGTTTTTACAATAATTTTTGGGTTGCTGGCATGGCAGGGTGCAGGTAAGATCTTCGGATTCATGCCAAAGTTCATTACTGAAACATCTGGCTGGAAGAAATTTGAAATGACCTTTCCCGGCATGGGGAAAGAATTCATGCCTGCTCTTGATGAAGGGTCATTCCTGCTTATGCCTACCAGCATGCCTCATAGTGGAATCGAGATGAACCAGCAGTACGTGGAACAGCTTGATAAACGGCTGTCAACAATTCCTGAAGTTGAACTTGCAGTAGGGAAATGGGGACGAATCAATTCAGCTCTTGATCCGGCACCGGTACAGATGTTCGAAAATGTCATCAATTATGTTCCCGAATTTATTCTCGACGAAAACGGGCACCGGATGACTTTCAAAACGGATAAGGAAGGAAGTTTTTTACTGAAAGATGGTTCTGCATACAATCCTGGACGTGACGGATTCCGTAAAATAAAAGTTGAAGAACTTGTCGAAGACCAAAACGGTGACAACCTCCGCCAGTGGCGTCCCGAAATCAAATCGCCTGATGACATCTGGGATGAAATAGTAAAAGTGACTAACATCCCGGGACTGACCTCGGCACCAAAGTTACAACCAATACAAACACGGCTTGTGATGCTTTCCACCGGAATGAGGGCCCCCATGGGTCTTAAGGTATATGGACCTGACCTGGAAAGCATCGAGAAAGCAGGGATTGAAATTGAAAATTTACTAAAGGAAGTACCTTCAGTTCTTTCATCATCTGTATTCTACGACCGTGCTGTAGGTGCTCCATATATTGAAATCAGGCTTAACCGTAAAGCAATTTCACGTTATGGAATGACTGTTGAGGATGTACAGGAAATACTTCAGGTTGCAGTTGGTGGAATGGTACAGACAACAACAGTTGAAGGCCGTGAGAGATTCCCGGTACGTGTGCGGTATGCACGTGAATTACGAAACACACCCGAAGAAATAAAAAGAATCCTTGTCCCTTCAATGACCGGACAACAAGTACCACTGGGTGAGCTTGCTGATATTATTTATACCCGTGGACCGCAAATGATCAGGAGTGAAAATACCTTTCTCAATGGCTATGTGATCTTTGATAAAACGGCCGGAAAAGCTGAAGTAGACGTCGTAGAGGAAGCTCAGAAATTCCTTAAGGATAAAATCGATTCGGGCGAACTTCTTCTTCCGGCAGGAGTGAGCTATGCCTTTGCCGGAAACTATGAGCAGCAGATAAGGGCCACCAAAAGACTCGCGATAGTAATACCCATCAGTCTGGTGCTAGTTTTCCTTTTGCTTTACTTTCAGTTTAAAACAATTACAGCATCTTCCATTCACTTCTCAGGAGTGTTCGTGGCCTTTGCCGGTGGTTTTATTATGCTTTGGCTCTACAGCCAGCCATGGTTTCTAAGTTTTTCAATTGCCGGAGTCGATATGCAGCACCTCTTCCAGATACACACAATAAACCTGAGTGTTGCGGTATGGGTAGGTTTTATTGCCCTATTCGGAATAGCCACAGATGATGGAGTGATAATGGGAACTTATATTCACCAGGTATTTGAGGAAGAAAAACCAAAAACTGTTATGGAGGTACGTGAAGCTGTTGTTATTGCAGGCATGAAACGCGTCCGTCCCGCGATGATGACAGCAGCTGTGGCTATTATCGCTCTGTTGCCCGTTCTATCTTCAACAGGAAAAGGTTCCGATATTATGGTGCCGATGGCGATCCCCACATTCGGAGGAATGGTAATCCAGATCATGACAATGTTCGTAGTGCCCATCCTGCAGTGTTTCTGGCGCGAAGGAGAAGTACGCAAACTTGAAAAACAAAAAGTAAATACAATTGAATCTTAATCAATGAAAAGAATAAGAATATATGTTTTATTGATAACTGTCGTAGTGTTGCGGTTGACAGGTTATGGACAGGAAAACCTTACACTTGATACAAGCCTGGTTATCGCGGCAAAGAATAATCCACAGTTAAAGGCTGCCTTCACCCGTTACCTTGCTGCACTTGAAAAAGTGCCGCAGGTTGGTTCATTGCCTGATCCGGAAGCTTCTTTTGGCTTTTTCATCAGGCCCATGGAACTGTTGGGAGGAAACCAGGTGTCCGATATGAGGGTGATGCAGATGTTTCCATGGTTCGGTACCCTGAAAACATCCAGGGACGAAGCTTCAGAAATGGCAAAAGCAAAACTTGAACTGTTCAATGCAGAAAAAGCCGATTTATTTTTCCGTGTGAAAAAAAACTGGTATGACATAATAAAAATAAGCAACGAAATCACTCTTACAGAAGACAACATTGAACTGCTTCAATCGCTGGAAAAGATATTAATCATCGATTTCCGTGAAGGCGGAACAGGAAGTGAAGATATGAATAAGAGCGGTCAGATGAGTTCAGGTTCGCCAGACATGGATCAGATGAGCGGAAACAAAGCTGAACCGGAAGGAATGTCCGGAATGAGTGGAAATACGGTTCAGTTAAAGCCAGGTACCTCATCCGCATCTTCAATGTCATCAGAATCTTCAATGGGCAAGACCGGAGGAAGAATGCAGGATGTACTCAGGGTAAAAATGGAAATCCTCGATCAGCAGAATAAACTGGCACTTCTCAGTGACAGGCTGCAAACTGCCAAGACAGAATTCAACGCATTACTGAACCGGGATGTTAACACAGCTTTTGATCCTGAAGAAAAACTGCAGGTTGAAGCACTTCCAGCAGATAAAACAGCAATTGCCGACAGCATCCTTAACAATAATCCGATGCTTGATATGCTTGCCAGTGAAAGCAATTCGTACTATCTGATGGGTAAAAAAGCAAAAAAAATGGGACTGCCCATGCTGGGTGTCGGCATCGACTACATGCTGATCCAGAAGCGGGATGGAAACACTTCAATGATGAACGGCAAAGACATGCTGATGCCGATGATTTCGGTTTCGATACCCATATACCGGAAGAAATACAATGCCATGCAAAAAGAGGCACAGCTGATGCAGGAATCAGCACAACTGGATGCGGAAGGGCTGAAAAATGATCTTCGGATTCAGTATCGCACCCTGGTTCAATCGCTTGACGATGCCGGGCGCCGGATAACTCTTTATAAGAAACAGGAAGAACTGGCACGTAAAACAACTGACCTGCTCCTTGCAGGATTCTCAAACACAGGTACCGGCTACGAAGAAGTGCTGCGAATGCAGTACCGGGTGCTTGATTACGGATTCAGATATATCGAAGCTGTGACTGATTATAACACATCGGTGGCACTTGCAGCAAAATTAATGAACAGAGGAATACAATAATTTTCGAACAATGAAAACAAAAAAAATCATATCAAATTCATGGTTCAAAGGAGGATTATTTGTCCTGGCCGGATTGATGCTGGGATGGATCCTTTTTCACAGATCGGACAAAGAAGTCAGTCCAAAGCAGGTTGAAACATTACATGAACACAATGAAAAGGAGCACACTATCTGGACCTGCTCCATGCATCCGCAGATTCGCAAGGATGAACCCGGTGACTGCCCTATTTGCGGGATGGACCTGATCCCACTTCAAAATGACCACGCAGGCATCGATGAAGATGCTATCAGTATGAGCGAAGCGGCAATGAAACTGGCTGAGGTTCAGACAGCTCTGGTTTCCCGAAGCACCCCCTCACGGGATGTACTGCTGTACGGAAAAATCCAGGTCAACGAACAACAATTACAGTCACAATCTGCACATGTGCCGGGGAGGATTGAAAAATTATCAGTGAATGTTACCGGTGAAAATGTAAAATCGGGGCAACTGATTGCCACCATTTATTCACCCGAACTGGTGATAACGCAGAAAGAGCTCCTTGAAGCCTTATCTATTAAGGATAAGTATCCCATGCTTGTGGAAGCTGCCCGTGATAAACTTCGTAACTGGAAACTCCCAGAAGCACAGATACAGGAAATAGAAAACTCGGGAAAAACAACCTCGATTTTTAATATCTATGCAAACACCACCGGGGTGGTTACTGAACGAAAAGTAAATGAAGGTGATTATGTTCAGAAAGGGTCCATACTTTTTAACGTGGCTGATTTATCCAGGGTGTGGGGTGTATTCGATGCATATGAATCGGACCTGCCCTGGATTTCATTGAACCAGGAAGTGGAATTTACTGCGCAGGCAGTACCCGGAAAAATGTTCAGGGGAAAAGTTTCTTTTATCGATCCGGTAATTGACCCTCAGACGCGTACAGCACGTATAAGAATTAAACTTGTAAATCCTGACCTGATTCTTAAACCCGGGATGTTCATTAACGGCAAAGTGAAATCAACACTGAATGGAAATGGTGAACTGACTATCCCTAAATCGGCAGTGTTATGGACCGGAACCCGTTCAATAATATATGTAAAAGTACCAGGAACAGAACAACCGGCTTTCAAAATGAGGGAAATCACTCTTGGACCTGACATGCAGGATTCCTGGGTCATCAGCGAGGGACTTTCGGAAGGCGAGGAAATTGTGGTAAACGGCACTTTCAGTGTAGACGCCGCAGCCCAGCTTGCCGGTAAGAAAACGATGATGAATCCGGGAGATGGTAAAGTTACAACAAGTCATGACCATAGCAGGATGAATATGGTTGGTGAAGCTGTTTCAATGAATAAGGATGAGCATTCCTCTATGGAAAAATCACCCACTGTTACAGAAGTTGTTCCGGAGTTTAAAGCCCAACTGACAAAAGTCTATGATAAATACATTAATATGAAAAACGCGTTTGTTGCCTCTGATGCGAAAAAGGTAAGCCTGGAAGCTGAAAAGGTGAAGGGAGCATTAAAACTAGTACAAATGAATTTGCTTGAAGGTGCATCCCACATTGCCTGGATGGAACAGATGAAAACATTAAACCAGGCCATAGCTCGCATCAGTTCTGAAAAAGATATTGAACAACAACGGCTCGCCTTTTCAGATTTCAGTCTTGTCTTTTATAAAAGCGTGAAAATGTTCGGATTAATAAATGAAGATACATATTATCAGTTTTGCCCTATGGCAAATAACAACAAGGGGGCATACTGGTTTAGCGAAATATCCGAAATCAAAAATCCCTATTTCGGTGATGCCATGTTAAGCTGCGGAGAAACAATGGAGACAATAAACTATAAGTAACGGATTCTTCAGGAGGCACCTGATCTGAATGAACTTTTGTGAAATTGTCTTGTTCTATCATCTTATAAATTAATTGATACGTATTGTTGTGCTGACAGAAAAAAAAGAAAGCATTGTGCTGAATGCAACTGAACACAGAGTATTGAAAATTCGTTTTCTTACTGAAAGTACTATCATTCTCAGGTTCACTCGCGGAAAAATCAGGTTCAGATCCGGCCAGCATATTATAGTGGGTCTCAAAGGTGAGTTGGACCAGAGAGAATACTCAATATACAGCGGTGAGGCTGATGATTACCTTGAAATCCTGGTAAAAGAAGTAAAGAATGGCAATATATCTTCAAAACTAAAGCAATGCAAAGAGGGGGATTTGCTTGAGGTTAATGGCCCGTTCGGATCATTTGGAATTGAGTCTTTCAACAAGTCATCATCTAAACATATATTCGTTGCCACTGGCACAGGAATATCTCCTTTCCATAGTATGATAAGATCGCATCCTGGTCTCGATTATACACTTATACATGGAGTCAGTTACCACAATGAGGCTTATGAAAGTCAGGAATACGATGCAGAAAGGTATATTTTATGCACATCAAAGGAGAAAAATTCGGGCCGAAAGGGAAGAGTAACCAGTTTCTTGCCTGATTTCAGAATACATCCCGATACGCTTTTTTATCTCTGCGGAAATGGCAATATGATTTATGAGGTTTATCATATTCTCAGGGACAAGGGTGTGTCTGCTGAAAAAATAAAATCAGAAATATATTTCTGATTCAGCTTAAGGAAAAGCACAATTAGTAAATATAGTAATTTTTTGCCAATTTCTACATAAAATTACAGCAATCCGGAATACCTGAAATCTAAACTTTAAGGTATTGTGAGTTTTTCTCTATCCCTTAAAATACCATGCCAGTCAACCAGCCCCAAACAAGGTATCTTGAAAATTTTCCTGCAAGCATTGCAACAGCAGTAATAATAATATTTGCCCGCAACAGGCCCAGACCGACTGCAAAAATATCACCCACACCAGGAACCCAGCACAGGAAAGCGAAAACGGCTCCTCTCTTATAGAGCCTGTCATGCCATTTTTCAATTGTTTCTCTCTTTACCCTCAGGTACTTTTCAATCCACTCCCATTTACCCAGATAACCAATGGCGTAACTGCTCATGCCCCCTAGCCAGTTACCGGCAGAAGCCACCAGTATTGCAGTGGTAACGTCTGTCCCGTTTACGATAAGGAATGTAAGCAATGCCTCAGAGCTGAAAGGTACAACTGTAGCTGCCAGGAAACTTGCAAGAAATAATCCCCAGAGGTTGTAATCAAAAAGTCCGTCTATCAATACAGAGAGTAAATCGTTTGTGCGAACTTATATAAAATTAATGATTAATAAGTATATTTAAAAACACCTTTCTGCTATGAAAAAATTAGCTTTCATATTCCTGTTTCTTATTTTTGGACAGTATGTATTGGCTCAGGAAAGGCCTGACATACTATTCTTCAAGGACAATCTCCAGGCTCTTTCACCGGAAAATATCTTCAAAACTGAAGGATATTACAACTGGTGCAGTTCAATAATAAAATCTGACGATGGTAAATACCATCTATTCTACTCCAGGTGGCCAAAAAAGCTTGGATTCAGTGCATGGCTGACCCACTCTGAGATTGCGCATGCAGTATCTGATAAACCTTCTGGTCCCTGGAAGTATAAAGAGACTGTATTGAAGAGCCATGGAAAAGGTCACTGGGATGCAATTACAGTACACAATCCGAAGATTAAATATTTCGACGGAAAGTATTACTTGTATTACTGCTCAACAAACTTCGGAGATAAGGATTACACCGAAGAGGAATTAATAGAGACTGCAAGTCAGGGAAGTGCTTCTCCAAACTGGTGGATTCTGAGACCAAATCAGAGAACCGGAGTTGCTGTATCTGCTACAATCAATGGTCCCTGGGTTAGATCTGAAAAACCGCTGGTAGAGCCCTCGGGACCAATTATAACCCTGACAGTCAATCCCGCTATTGACAGAGGGAAAGATGGTAAATACTACCTTATTGTAAAGGGGGACAAAGCCGGAACACGTTTTACAAGGAACCAGGCAGTTGCCATTTCGGATTCACCGGAAGGACCTTTTGTAATGCAGCAAAAACCTGTGATTGACTATCTCGACACTGAAGATATGTCGCTCTGGTATAATAAACAGCTTGATTATTTCTACGGTGTATTCCATGCCCATACATTTATAGGGATGGTGAGTTCGTCAGACGGGATCAACTGGAAGAAAGCAACAGAGTATGTAATAACACCAAAAAAACTACAACTGACAGATGGTACAATCCTTGAACCTGACAGACTTGAACGGCCCTTCATTTACCAGGAAAGCGGTTACCCTGAAGTCCTGAGCATGGCTGTTAAAAAGGGAGATGACTCATATATTGTTTTTGTCCCTGTAAAGCAGAATAATATACCACTGCCAAACAAACGCCAGCTTGCCTGGCAGGAGGCTGAGCTGGGTGCACTAATTTCATACGACCTGCATGTTTTTGACGGGGAAAAATATAATCAGCAAAAGAACAGGATAGATCCTGTAACTGATTACCAGATTTTCAATCCTCAAAAACTCGATACTGATCAGTGGATCAAAGCTATCAAGGATGCCGGATTTACATTTGCCATACTTACTGCATCGCATGAAACAGGATTTTCATTTTATCAGTCGGATGTAAATCCTTACTGCATGAAAGCCTTAAAATTCCGGGACGGGAAAGGTGATATTGTCAGGGATTTTGTCAACTCATGTAATAAATACGGAATCAAGCCTGGAATTTACCTGGGGATCCGGTGGAATTCATTGCTTGGTATCCATGATTTCAAAGTTGACGGCAAGGGAGAATTCAGTGAGAACAGGCAAAAGTGGTACAAGTCAATGGTTGAGGGCATGGTTAAAGAGATTTGTACCAGGTATGGTGAATGGTTTGAAATATGGTTTGATGGAGGAGCTGATTCTCCCGAAAACGGGGCCCCTGATGTTTTGCCTGTTGTTCAGCAATATCAGCCAAACTGCCTATTTTACCATAATAAACAACTTGCAGAAGCCCGGTGGGGAGGTTCTGAAACAGGAACTGTAAGCTATCCATGCTGGGCAACCTTCCCCTATTTTTCTACCGGAGCAGGGGAATCAGCTCATAAAGATATTTCAGCGAATGATTTCAGACTACTTAAAACAGGCGATCCTGAGGGTAAATACTGGATGCCGGCAATGTCAGATGCCCCGCTTCGCGGCTACAACGGAAGACATGAATGGTTCTGGGAACCCGGTGACGAAAAGAATATTTTCCCTCTTGAGCACCTCATGGATATGTATTATAAGTCTGTCGGACGGAATTCTACGCTTATTTTCGGGCTTACTCCTGATGCTGACGGATTATTACCCGATCCGGATGTAGAACGTCTGAAAGAGTTTGGATATGAAGTTGACCGCAGGTTTTCCAATCCACTGGGATCTGTATCTGGAAATGGCAATATTCACACTATAGACCTGAAGCAGGAAAAACTTATAAATCATATTGTCATACAGGAAGATATACGTAATGGAGAAAGGATAAGACAATACAAAGTCGAAGGTCTGGTAAATGGAAAATGGAAACTTCTATGCCATGGTGAATCTGTGGGGCATAAGAGAATAGAGGAGTTTCCTCAGGCCGAATGTAAAAAAATACGTCTGACAATTGAAAAAAGCATTGCAGAACCCGACATAAAAGTCTTTGCGGCTTTTTTCATCAGGGAAACTCAACTTAATTGATTTAATTTTATTTATGAGTCTGATCGGAGCTTTTCTCTTTATCACGGCAGTATTGATTATCGGCCTTTTACCTGTACCTCTGCTCTATGGGCTTTCAAATCTGTTCAGGTTTATTTTATACAGGATATTCGGATACCGCACTCAAATTGTCAAGAAAAACCTTACCAGCTCATTTCCCGACAAACCGGCAGATGAAATCAGAAGTTTAATGCTGCTATTCTATAAAAATCTGGCAGATAATATTATAGAAGGGATATGGGCATTTACGATTTCGAAAAAGCAGGTTCAAAAAAGATACAGGATACTAAATCCTGAGGTCCTTAAACCATTTTCCGATTCAGGTAAAAGTCTCATAGGAGTTACCGGCCATTACTCTAACTGGGAATGGGGCAGTCTGTCTGCAAGCATAGAAACTGATTTTAATGTTATTGCCTTCTACAAGCCAATGAGCAATAAGTACATTGATAAATTTGCCCGGTGGAGTCGTTCACGGTTTGGAACAAAGCTTGTTTCGATAAATGAAACTACCGTAAGTTTTGAAAAATGGAAGGATAGCAAAACCCTCTTTCTGATGGCTGCCGATCAGGGAATGCCAGCAAAATTCCTTGAAAAAGCTCACTGGATACGGTTCCTGAACCACAATACTCCTTTCCTCCATGGAATGGAGAAACATAGCCGGCTAAATAATCTTCCCGTGGTATATATTGATGTTCAGCGTGTCAGACGCGGGTGGTACACTGTTGAACTTTCACTTCTTACAACCAATTCACAGGAACTTTCAAAGGGGCAACTGACTGAAATGTATGCAGGTAAACTTGAGTCGGTCATACTTAATAAACCTGAGAACTGGTTATGGTCTCATAACAGGTTCAAATTCTCAGGATAAATACATCCTTTCAATATCATCTTTATACTGCTCAATCAACATTTTGCGGCGAACTTTGAGTGTATTGGTAAGCATTCCGTTCTGTATAGTGAAAGGTTCAGGCAGTAGTTTAAACCTGATCACTTTTTCATAACTGGCCAGCTCTTCCTGAAGAGCATGTACCCTGTTATGATAAAATTCTATTATCTCATTTCTGAGAACCAGTTCGGCTTCGCTAAGGGTTTTCAATCCGATTCTCTCCGCCTCACTCTTTAGGGCCAAAAAAGAAGGAACAATAAGGGCTGTAATATATTTTCGGTTGTCCCCGATGGCAATAATCTGCTCAATAAACTGATCCTGCCCTAATAATAGCTCAATCCTCTGGGGTGAGACGTATTTTCCCGAAGATGTCTTCATCAGGTCCTTTATCCTGTCAGTCATCACCAGGTCACCTTCCGGTGTTATGTAGCCCTGGTCACCACTATGATACCATCCGTCAATAAGTGTCCGGGAGGTTTCTTCAGGTTTTTTGAAATAACCTTTAAAAACTGTCTCCCCTTTAATCTGAATTTCGCCTTCTTCACTAATCCTTACCTCTATGCCGGGCATAACTGTACCACAGGTTTCAAAATTGTACCAGTCGGACCTGAAACACGAAACTGTAGCTGATGTCTCCGTTGCGCCGTAACCATAATTAATGATAAGGCCGGCCGCATGAAAGAACCTGATCAGTGAAGGACTCATCGCTGCTCCTGCACATGGCATAAATCTTATATTCCCGCCAAAAATATTCCTTAGTTTCTTAAGAACCAGCATATCAGCGATGATATGCTGAAACCTGAGACCGGCCGGAGGTTTCTGATTTCTGCTCAGGAATGTGGAGAAGCTTTGACCTTTATCAATTGACCAGTGGAATATTCTCTTCTTGACCGACGACCACTTCTTAAGCTCGGACTGTATTCCCTCGTATGTTTTCTCAAAAAACCTGGGAACTGTACACATCAGGGTGGGTTTGATTTCGGACAGGTATTTAATTATCTCCCTGGGATTATCAATAAACACATTTGTGGCTCCCCTGTAAAGCATATAGTATGTCCACATACGTTCAAAAACATGACTCAGGGGCAGGAAACAGACCGACACATCCTTCTCTGTAACTTCTAACCTTTCATCGTGGATCCTGAATGTATACATAAATGTAGCATGTGTAAGCATCACCCCTTTTGACTCACCGGTAGTTCCTGAAGTATAAATAATGGTAACCAGATCACCAGGGCTTATTTCTGAAATTCGCTGGTTCAGTTCTTCCCCGTAACGGTTTTCTGAATCAGTTTTGAGAAAGTCTGTCCATCTGATACAACTTTTATTATCAGTCAGAATGAAATTATCGAATATGACAATGGTCCTGAGTGTTTCAGTATTTTCAAGCAACCAGAGAGCCTTTTCATATTGCTCATTGTTTCCGACAAACAGCAATCTCATCGCTGTTTCATCAACTATATACTTTAATTGCTGTTTTGATGAAGTTGCATATAATGGAACCACTACACTTCTGATACTCATGATCCCGAGATCAGAGTATATCCATTCAGGCCGGTTATCACTGAAGATCCCAATATTTTCTGAGGTCCCAAAGCCCATTGAAAGCAGGGCCCTTGAAACCAGACCGGAATTACTCACCAGACTATCCCAGCTGATGCTGGCATAAGTTGAACTTTCAGCCTCTTTCCGTCTGAATACCTCTCTTGAATTGTACTTCAGGGACTGTTCATGTACCATTTTCACTATATTCTCAGCCATACAACATTTCCGGGATTAGATTAATAGTCAAAAAATTAAAGCATGTTCTGTTAAACAACTAAGGTTCCAAATGCCCCAAAGGTAAAATTTAAATAATGATAAGATCAATAAATGATTTTTATTACAAATATCAATTAAAGAATAAATTTCGGTCTATACGGATTTTTAAATTTATTTTTATACTCTTTTGATTTGTTAAATAAGTTCTATTTAGAGCCATGATTCAAAATTTCACCTTCAGAGCAGACTTCAGTAGTCAAGTTATTAAAGGCCTTTTGTGCTATATATTTATCTATCTCCTTTCCGGGTGCGTTCAAGATCAATCATCAAAGACACCTGTGACTAAATCGGGCAAAGAGATCAGTGAGTGGCGTGAGGAAAACAGAACAGGATATTCTGATGAAAAAGGACTGCTTGATAACTGGCCAGTTAAAGGTCCTGAATTATTATGGTCGAACGAGGAGTTATTGACTGGTTATTCATCTGTGACTTTTGGAAAAAACTCAATTTTTATTACAGGTATTGATGGAAAGGATGAATTCCTCTTTTGTCTCGATTTAAAAGGAAAGATCAAATGGAAGACAAGATATGGCAGGGCATGGAATGGTCCCAGCCCTGAAAGCCGATGTACTCCGACAGTAGCAGGTGAGAAAGTTTTCGTGTCCAGCGGCCTGGGTGATCTTGCATGTATTAACGCCGGTAATGGCGACATAATATGGATGGTAAAAGCCAGTGAGGATTTCCATGGGACATATGGAACGTGGGGAATTGCAGAATCCCTTGTGGTTGATGGTGAAAAAGTCTATTTTACTCCCGGAGGACCTGAAACAACTACCATAGCTCTGAACAGGAATACAGGAGAGCTGATATGGAAGTCTCCGAGTTTAGATGATAGTCCTGCCTATGTTTCACCGTTGCTTATAGATTTCAAAGGGGGTAAATTTCTTGTAAATATTTCGCTCAGATATGTTTTTGCAGTGGATGTTTCTGACGGCGATATTGTATGGAAAATAAACCATGTTGACTCACTGAATCCGGAAAACAACAGGAAAATATGGCCCGATGCTCCATGGATCAAATGCGTAACTCCTTTATTTAGTGATGGTCAAATCTATATAACGGGAGGTTATGATCATGGAAGTATGATGCTTAAATTAACTGATGAAGGGAGGGCTGCAGGAATTCTCTGGAAAGATACTGTTCTCGATGTTCACCATGGAGGGGTAGTACTGGTGAATGGTTATATTTACGGATCAAACTGGACCAGCAATAATAACGGCAACTGGTGTTGCCTCGATTGGAATACCGGGGAAAAAATGTATGAGGAAAACTGGAAGTGCAAAGGATCTGTCATAGCAGCTGAAGGAATGCTTTATTTATATGATGAAAAGAGCGGATACGTAGGGTTGGTGAGGGCAAATCCCGAAAAATTCGATCTGGTCAGCAGTTTCAGGATTACTCAGGGTTCAGGACCATTCTGGTCACATCCGGTAATAAAAGAGGGAAACTTATATCTGCGACACGGTAATGCACTGATGGCATATAATATTAAAGCTTTTTGAACGCTACTTACCTCCTGAAACTTATATACAATTGAAAGTTCCAACTTTCCTTTGTTGCAGAAAAAATTGAGCTAGTGCTGATGTATGGATTATTTATTTCCTCAGGATTCTCCTTTTCAAAATACAGGAAAAATTTACCGATATTTGAAGTGTTATTATTCAGAAGTATAATTAATAAGTATTATTAGTCAATGACATACAGTAAATCCTCAATTCTCATACTGCTTCCAATCTGTTTATCTCTTCAGTTAAATGCTGTATGCGATTATGAGCAACCTGCCAATTGTAAAGATGATTTTAGTGACAAGTTAATTCATCTGCGGGAAGTATATAAGACTGTTGACACTTTCCGGCTGAAAGCTGATATATTTTATACAGAAGGATCACTTAAAAGAGACAACAACACAGCTATCGTATTCTTTCACGGTGGTGGCTGGGCCTATGGATCTCCTGATGAATTTTTTACCACCTGTGAACGTTATGCAAGAATGGGCATCGTTACTTTCTCAGTAGAATACAGACTGTCTATTGACCATGGAGTAACCCCTCATAAATATATCAGTCCGATAGAATGTGTTATGGATGCAAAATCAGCCATTCGCTGGGTGCGTGAAAATGCCGGGAAATTCAATATTGATTTAAATAAAATAGTAGCCTCAGGGCAGTCTGCCGGAGGTCATCTTGCTTTGTGCACTGCAATGATTGACGGTTATAATGAAAAGACTGACAATCTCAGCATAAGCTGTCGACCGGATGCTTTGCTGCTGTTTTCATCCTGTGTGAACGCTGTCGAGGGCTGGTGCGACAGGTTGCTTGCTGAGCGGAGAGAAAAGATATGGAGTATATCTCCGGCACATAATATTAAGAGCGGCTTACCTCCTATGATCGAGTTCCATGGTATTGATGATGAACAGGTGCCAAAATGGACAGTCCAGTTTTTTGAAAATGATATGAAAAAGAATGGAAACTATTTTGAACAGCATATGTATGAAGGAAGGAAGCATTATCTCGGGGAAGGGAATCCAAAATATTCACGATATTATGATGATGAAATACTAAAGGTTACTGACGAGTTCCTCAGAAAATTCAATTTCCTCGATTAACTTTTCAGTAACCTTAACTTCCAAACTAGCTGCAAAATTACTTTATTCCGACTAGAGTATATCTTTAAAATAAGCTTCAACAGATTCCCAATCCACTGTCTCATCAGGTTTTCTTCCTAATCTCTCATAGAGTTTTCTACGGCTTTTCTTGTCGTCGATTGCAATTTTAGCTGCAAAATAGAGAACCTCTTCTGCCACTTCCAGCGGAACAACCACTACTCCATCCCAGTCACATCCTATTATATCACCCGGACGGACCATCACACCGCCGCAACCAACAGGAACATCAACATCCATCAGTTCCACCCGTCCGGGAATAATTGTACGACCTATTCCCCTGCAGGCAACCGGATTTTTCTGCATGATGATCTCATCTGTATCTCTCGCAAATCCGTCGGTTACAATACCTACTACCCCATCAGCCTGGGCACCGAAGGAATTATTTGAACCCCAGTAACCACATTCTTTTGCTCCATTTGTGGAAGTTACAATCACACAGCCTGGTTTAGTTTTGAGCTGGGCATGAGAACCGCCATTCCTGAACCAGATACCATGCTGATCAAGAGCATCCTTCCTGTCGATTACAGGCATTCTTCTGTTTGTAGGTATTACTCTCATCGTTACAGCCGGACCCCAGAAACGCATTCCCATCCACAATGGACGTATATCAGGATCCATCAGTGTAAGATCGGCCCTGCCAACAGCATCGAGACCATCAGTCACATCGGTTACACGAAGATACTTTCCAAACCGGGCAGCAATTGCATAAGGATCCTTGCCCTGAAATGTCTCAGGTTTTACCTGCTCTGTTGCCTGTGAATCACTGGCTATGGCAAATGAGCTTGTTACACCTACTCCAACAGCAGTCGCGGCAGATAATTTAAGAAAATCTCTTCTTGACGAAGTACCTGAATTTTTATTTATTTCAGGATTAATCAAGCCCTCATGATCTGAATTTGCTTTAAGGTTCTTTTTCATAATCTTATTTATTAATGGTTGAATTCTGAATTGAATCTGATCTGTTTTTTTTATTGTTTTACCAGTTCCACTCTCCTGTTTTTGGATCTGTGCTACTTTGTATCGTTCAAAGCTATTGGTAGCAGGTCAGTTGTCCGAAATTGTAAACCATCAGACCTTTATCCGTACCAAGATAAACCACACCATTCTTATCAATCAATATAAACAGGATATTATTGCTTATAAGGCCATCTTTTACGGTGAAAGAAGTCCAGCCTGTTCCATCGAAAACAGAGACCCCTCCTTTTGTCCCGAACCAAACATTCTTACCATAAGGCTCGGTAGCGATGGCCTGAACAAAGTTATCAGCCAGTCCATTTTCGGTATTAAATACAGTCCAGTTTTCCAGGGTATTATTCCCGACATGCCTTGCAACTCCTTTATCAGTTCCTATCCATTGGGTTCCATCATTTGCTATACATATACTGTATACAGAATCTGACGGCATATCGATGGGTCCCCATTTTGCATAGGCTGATGCTCCTGAAATTGCATCAGTACTGTTTTTGAAAACCCTGGCTACGCCTCCACCTTTTGTTGCAACATAAAGGGAATCACCTTTAACTGATGAAGCCATGGCTGTTATCGGGAAATATTGAAACAGGACCTCAGGATACTGATTCTGATAGTCATTTATCAGCCAGTCTTTATTTTTATAGAAAGCTGATATCCCTTTATCAGTTCCAAACCATCTGAGCTGATTCCTGCCAGCAGTGACAGCTAGAATATCATTACTCATAATACCTGAATTGGAGGTATTATACATTCTGAAATTCTTAAATCCTTCTGTTTCAGGTTCTTCTGTTGATATTACTCCCTTGCCGGTGGCAAACCACAACCGGGGACCATCAGCTGACAGCTCATAAATAAAATGCCTTATATCTTCAGAAGCAATTCCCGGAATACCTGATATCTCATTAAATGACCGCCCTCCTCCACTTACTATACCTCCGTCGGTAAGAAAGAACTTTCTGTTATTGTCATTTAATGCAGCAGCAATAAATTTCTTTTTTTGCAATCCCGTTAATGACCTCTGAACCACATTGTTGATTTTAACACCTGTTGCAGGCTGATTAACCTGTATTGATACAGTGGCAGAGACTGTTTCATTTTTTGGAACTGGAATCCTTACCTGTTCTACCATTTCCGGAGCACCTGGTCCGGTAATAGTTTCAGGAATGGAGATAAGCTCTATCCCATACTTTTCACCAAGGTTTCGGGAATACTGCTTCTGCACAGGATTGTTCCAGTGTTCATGAATGCCGAGACTGGGTATAGCTTTTCCACTGTTATCGGGATCATACATAATTCCTTCAGGCCAGTTTGCTGAAGAGGCAGCCTGGTGAAGGTAATCATCCACTCCATTTATGTTTGGCCATGTCTCAAGGTGATTATTTGAAGGATCGTGACTGTATGTTCCGTTCCACTCATTACGAAGAAAGTCATAACAAACTGATTCAATTGCAACATTATCCTGTGAAATAAAAATCGAGTTTGCCCAGTTTCCGTTAAATGGGGCCATATAGTATTTTACAGGCGGACCTCCCTCACTCGATCCACCCGGGTATAAGCCGTCGATGACAAACAGAAGGGTGTTCCGGCCCAGGTATTTACTGCCCATAAGATCAACAAGAACACGGTATTTATGGTATCCTGCATTTGACGGAGGCTTGCTCTCCAACTGACAGATATGTGAATAGTGAAGGTGGTATGCACCGGTACGTGACTGTGAACCAAAGTGATTCTTTGCATTGAGGGTAATTCCTGTTCCTGTATGAGGCTTAAGATCTGCCACATTGATCATATAGTCGGCATTTTCAATAATATCATAAAGCCTGTCTGTCTGAAATTTATCCGAATAAAACAACAGCTCATCTTCTGTAGGATGAATCAGAGTCCGTCCATATGTACCGAATGTCCTGTCAGTATACTTCACATCGGGAAATTCAGCAACCCATGCATCATAGTTATGACCCAGAGTAGGATTCTGTGGATCCCCTACAGCGATATCAGCCTGGTCAATTCCTGCCTCGTTTACAAGCTGCCTGAGCAATGAAAGAACTATGCCGGGGGTGGTCTCACATGTACCCAGACCATTCCGAACAGGAACATAATAATTACCCTTTTCTCTTTCAGCCTGTGTTAATATCCCTCTTCCTGATGTCTGATTTATCTTAATAAAGATCTTCTCACCACGGGTATATCCCCTGTTAATATTATTTTTTCTCATATTAAAATTCCTGAACATAGCATCCCATGATTTCTTAACACTGGATTCACCGGCAAGCTTATTCACTGATTCGTTGAACATACGGTAAATGACCTCCTGGTTATAGTTCTCAGGCAGGAAATGATATGTTTTTGGATTCCTGACCGTTGCCATGGTATCCCATACCCAGATTACTCTGCCCGGATTCACGCCCACAGCAGTTCCGAAAGGCTGGTTTGGTCCGTCATCAGGACCTGTTTTCCAGGTAATATCCTGGTTACTGGCATTGAAATTTATTGCTGGATTAACAGCAAAAACGACCAGCACTCCAAAAACCAGTAATAGTGCCGATACGTACCTGACATTAATTATTTTCCTTTTTGATATTCGTGAAACAGCTGTAAGCCCTGCAACGGAAAGCAGATAGACTATCAGTCCCGACATAAAGGGAGCAGCAACTCTCATACATGGATAAGCAGCCCTGCTGGGTTTGGGAATGACCCTAGCCAGAAACCATACTGTTGAAATAACTCCAAGGATTACTATTGAGAGACGGGGAGGAATATGATGACTCTTCAGCCATTCCCTTATTCTTCCGGGCTTCCCCTTAAGCTCACTGATCTTGAATCCATTGTTGTTTCTTAACCTTTTCATATAACCTTAAAGTTTAAAATAAAATCTTTTTTTGCCTGCTGCCAACTGGTCATTTTACTGAAAACCTGTAAATGGTTGTTGATTCAAATATTTCGTCAGCTTCAAGTACAGCAGATGGAAAATGCGGATGATTAGGGCTGTCAGGGAAATGGCCGGTTTCAAGGCATAAGGCTGACCTGTAATTATATGGTTTCCCTCCATATCCTGTTTTCTTAGTCCCGACCAGGTAATTTCCCGTATAAAACACAACTCCCGGCTGATCTGTTATAACCTCAAGGAGTCGTCCGCTGACAGGTTCATAAACTGTAGCATCAACCTCTTCTTTATTGTCAAGAATAAAATTATGGTCATATCCCCTGCCTGTTATAAGTTGCTCATATGAGTCATTAATCCTTTCACCGACAGTATGCGGAGTGGTAAAGTCAAAAGGAGTTCCTTCAACAGGGCGGATCTCCCCAGTAGGGAGATCGAAAGAATCTACAGGAGTGAAGGCAGAAGCTTTTATTACAACCTCATGATCAAGGATATCACCCACTCCGGCACCATGAAGATTAAAGTAAGCGTGGTTGCTTACGTTCAGGACAGTTTTCCTGTCGGTTGAACACAGGTAGTTTATAATTATTTCGTTATTATCTGTCCAGCTATAGGTAACCCCGACATTCACTGTGCCGGGAAAGCCACCTTCCATATCCGGACTCACATAGGTAAATCTGACAGCAGGATATTCGCTATCATTCATTATCTCTGAATCCCATACAACATTTGTCCAGCCTGCAAAGCGAGACAGTTTATATTCAACTCCATCAAGGATAAATTTTCCTTTGGAAATCCCGCCGGCAAACCTTCCAAGAACAGAACCAAATGATCTGTCGCCTTTAATCGTGGCTTCAAAAGTATCATAGCCGAAAGTAATATTATCCTTCCTCCCGTTTCTGTCCGGAATTTCAATCCAGGTAATCCTTGCCCCGTAATTGTTAAGCCTGATAACATTACCTGCTTTGTTTGTAAGGGTAAACAGGTAAACTTCTTTGCACTGGTGTAAACCAAGGAGTTCTTTTGAGACCATGCTTTGTCGTGATACCGGCTGGGCGAAGGAGACTGAAATAGCGGTTATAAGAATTATCTCCGATAACAGACCTGTTTTCATCTGGTAGTCTTACTTCAAATAAAGATACTCCAATTTGTCAATGCTGGAGATGGGAAATTAAATATTTAACTGTGATAAATTAATCATAATAATTAAAACTATAATTAAATAATCGCGAACCCGAAATGTTTTTTATCATAATCAGAAAGTTCGCACCTGATATATAATCGTTAGAATACCAGAAGTTTATTTTATATTTGCACGCTTTATTATAATAATTACGAGAATTTAATGAAACTATTTGGTGACATATTCAGGCTTGCGGGAACAGGGTTTACCCATGAGCAGTATTATAAGTCTATGAATATGGCTCTCAAGAAATTAAATAATGAGCATACCATGCTTCATTATCCGTATTTCAAAAATGAAAATGACACTTTTTTCCAGGCTCAGCAGAATCTCACCGATCATTGCATTTCATTGCTCTCCAGCCTTGAAAATAAGAAGGTACTTGAAATAGGATGCGGTAATGGCATACAGGCTATTTACATAGGTGCAAACTATAAACCACTGACTATCACAGGAATTGATCTCAACAATTCCAATATTGAGATCGCTAATATTGAGAAGAATCAGACTAATTTGAATAATGTTACCTTCTTTGTAGATGATGCACAGAATCTTAAAAATATTCTGTCGGAATCAATAGATACTATACTGAATATCGAGAGTGCATTTCATTACCCTGATAAACAGGCATTTTTAAAGGAGGTTCACAGGGTCCTTAAGCCAGGCGGCGAATTTTTGATTGCTGATATTTTATCGACCAGGAAAAACCGGGAGGGATTTATGAAAATATGGGGCAAACAGATGATTTATAATTTCTGGAACAAAAAAAGATATGACGAAGGATTCAAAAATTCTCAGCTTGCTGTGAAATATGAGGAGGATATCACACTCCAGGTAAGAAAAGGATGGAGCCTTTACAACAAATGGCTTCCAGAAATAAAGAGGAAAGGATTTTTAGAAAGTATTGCTTTCAGATTATTCTATTACATAAACGTTAAGCTTAATGTTTTCTTTTTGAAAAACAGGCAGCAATACTTAATTTTCGTTGGACAAAAAGCTGTAAATAACATCATCCCTGATGCTTAACCTAGTTAAATGCTGCTGTAAAGTTGCAACTGTTTACTGGCTCTCGTAATATTCTCTTATCAGATCCTGGAAAACTTCTTTTACGGACGATATTTTGGTTGCCTTGAAAGCATTGCTGCCTGCAAAGGCGTATCCATTCTGAAAATTACCCTTCACGGCATTTATCAGAGCTGTGATTATGCAATACGGGCTCTTTGATATATCACAGGTTTTAATGCAATGAAAGGGGCAGCTTTTTGGTTGTTTTTTTCCATCTTTTACCTTTTGTATAAAATCAGACCATATGGCTCTTCCCGGCATCCCAACCGGACTCCTGATGATCTCTATATCCTTCTCCTGTGCATTTATATATGCTTGCTTAAATCCGTCAGAAGCATCACATTCGTTGGTTGTAACAAACCTGGTTCCCATTTGAACTCCCGAGGCACCAAGTTTCATGATCTTACTGATATCATTACCTGTATATATCCCCCCTGCGGCAATCAAGGGTATCTTTCTGTTATATTTATCCTCAAAGTTCTTCAGTTCTGCCACAATATCCGGAACAAGTTTTTCGAGTGAGTAATTCCCATCTTCAATCTGTTCCTCCTTAAATCCAAGGTGACCACCTGCCTTTGGCCCTTCAACAATAACAGCATCAGGAAGATAATCAAAATTGCTCTTCCATTTTTCGCAAATCAGTTTTGCGGCTCTTGATGAAGATATTATCGGAATCAACCTGGTAATACTGTCCTTTTTAAGAAATGAAGGCAAATCAAGAGGAAGTCCGGCACCTGCAATTATTACATCTGCCTTTTCAGCAATGGATGTTTTAATCATATCAATATAATTGGTCATTGCAACCATTATGTTTACACCGATTATACCTTTTGTTTTTTCCCTCGCTTTTCGAATTTCTACCTGCAGACCGTGGATACTTGCAGCAAGATAATTCTTTGAATATTCTTTATAAAGGAGACCAAGGCCTGCACTTGATATCACACCTATCCCCCCTTCATTCGCAACCGCAGCGGCGAGTCCCGATAATGAAATCCCGACTCCCATGCCACCCTGAATTACAGGGACAGCTATCGTAAGATTTCCAATTCCCAGTGGTCTCATTTTGTCATTAATATTACTTCCGAAAATATTCTTATTATGCATAAAACCATATATACCTTTACTAACCAGGCATTTAACCCTTTATCAAATATTTATATTGAATACCTGTTTTGTTCCGGGAGCGACGCTTATTTATTCCGGCATATATAGACTCATTTACAGGCAGGACAAAATGTTTTGTAACGCTTCGTGGAAATCACATTGTCAATTATGCTTCAAAGTTAATCAAGCGAACGGATTTAGCTCTATTTTTCAGGCAAAATTTAATTTATTGAAAATAAATAAATTAATCCGATTATTAAATGTACATTGCGCCAGACTAATTCATTCATAATGCATAAAGGAACAGTAAAATTCTTCAATGAATCCAAAGGATTCGGATTTATCAAAGATGAGGATTCACAAAAAGAGTATTTTGTACATTCATCAGGATTAAATGACACTATTACAGAAAATGATAAAGTGACTTTTGATCTGGAAAATGGAAAGAAAGGACTGAATGCTGTAAATGTTAAACTTGCTTAGTTTAAGATTTTTACATTTTTATTACAGTCCAGGCTATAAAGAGATTTTCTATTGAAACAAAGAATTATGCTCGAAAAGAAGTCAAATAATACCAAATCACCAGATCTGTCAAAACTAAAAGAAGTAAAAATTGATCACCGGACTAAAATATACATCCCTGTTGATGCTGATGCTGAGAAGGCCAGGGAAAACTATTTAAACAGAATAGCCCGGAAAAAAGCTTAACCAAATATCTGGTAAAGACCTTAATAAAAACTATCCTTTTATAAGTTTTACGTTCATTGCAGCAGGTCCTTTCATGCCCTTTCCAATTTCAAAAGTGACCAGATTATTTTCCTTCACAGGTTCCTCAAGACTATTTGCATGAACAAATATACTCCGGTTGGATTCCATATCACGGATAAAACCATATCCTTTTGAGTCATTCCAGGTTACTACAACTCCTTTCCTGATAATATCCTGAGGTTCAGAAGATCTGCTTTTTGTTATATCAAGCTCTATGCTTTCTGCTGCTATTTCTATTTTCTTATCAGGATCAGGAGGGGTAGAGGTTATCTGTCCATATTCATCAACATAAGCGATCATATCATCCAGGTTACTTTTGCCCTCACTTTTTTTATTTGCTCTCTTCTGTAATTTGTCTTTTCTCTTTTTCTCTTTCCTGTTGCGGACTTCCTTTTTATTGAATGTTTCCTGTGATCTGCCCATAATATCTTTTTTGCCTTATTAATTAATATTTAGTTATGCAGCTGAAGTTATGATTCTGTGCAGTAAATAACTAACCGGATGTAAGATTACCAGCAAAATGCCCGGAATCGTGAAGCTGAAATAATTGACAAAAGTACAATAAAAATGTCATCTTACCTTGCATATTCGTATCTTGGCGCGATGAAAGACAAAATTGACATCCCAATTCCAAAAGTGGAAGATCTTGATTCTCTCAATAAAAGGAGGGAATCATATGCTGCAAAAAGAGATCTGCAGGCATCAGAATTCAATCTTGCAATTTCAAAAAGGATTGAGGCAGAAGCCATGAATCTGATCAGGTGCAATAAGTGTGGCAAAGAATTCTCTTCAGGGCAATCAGAAAATACACTTTTAACTTGTCCTGATTGCATTAAAGGTAATTCCTAAGACATTTATCCAAAGCAAACTTACCTGATACAAATTTCAGCGATTCTAAACTTTTATCTGAAGAATCGCAGAAGTTTATATATTTATATATTGCAATCTTATTATGCACAAGGTATACCATGAAAACAATCAGGGACGATCTTATCAGCACCTTAAAAAGAAATGGTTCCGAAAAAGTGCATGTCGATTTCGTATTCTGCCCTTCGCAGATTGATTCTTTCAGGAAGAAATTCGGACATGAGGATTATGAGTCACACCTTGGACTCAGCCACAGGAAAATTGAAATTCCCGTAAAGAGAAATTTTACGGATGGACAAAAACACTTTCCCAGGGAAATTCTTCCTGACAGTACCCAATTTGATGATTATGGAATTGGTCACTCTAAAGGATCTGAGCTTGCCTTTCATATGACAAGGATGCATCATCCTCTTAAAGGAGCTGATGTGGAAGAAATTATGAATTATCCATACCCTGAAGTAGATCAACTGAGGCTGGCTGAATTCAGAAAAAATATCAATGAAATACATGAATCAGGTCTTGCAGCTTTCGGATTCATGCAGATGACAGTATTTGAGGCATCCTGGTACCTCAGGTCAATGGAGGACCTTATGACAGATATGCTTACTGAAACCAGGGAAGGAACTTTATTACTTGATAAGATAACAGATTTTGCCTGCTCAAAAGCAAGGGAGTATGCAGCTGCCGGAACTGATATCCTGTCATTAGGTGACGATATCGGCACACAGAATTCACTAATGATTGATGAATTTACCTGGAGCACATGGCTACAGCCAAGGCTTAAAAGAGTTATTGACACTGCCAGGAAAGTCAAACCGGATATTCTTATTTTCTACCATTCATGCGGTTATATTACGCCATTCATAGAAAAACTGATTGACACTGGTATCGATATTCTGAATCCGATCCAGCCTGAATGCATGGATTTTGATGAGATACATGACCGCTTCGGAGACAGGCTTTCATTCTGGGGAACTCTGGGTACCCAGCAGCTTCTTCCCTACGGAACCAGAGAAGAAGTTAGGAGAATAGCGTTATCACGTCTCGAAAAGTGCGGCAGCAAGGGAGGAATTGTTATCGGTCCTACACACATGGTGGAACCTGAGGTGCCATGGGATAACCTGCTTGCCATTACTGAGGCAGCAAGAGTGTTTGAACAAAAAGATGACCCGGATCAATGACATTCACTTTAACAGATCTGCTCATATTTGTGTTTTACTGCATTTTAATTGCAGTAGCAGGATTCTGGATTTCTTTAAAAGTCAACAGGAAAAAGGATTCCAACAGCTATTTTTTTGCAGGAAATTCACTTCCATGGTATATAGTCGGCAGCTCTGTTATTGCGGCAAATATCTCCGCTGAACAGTTTGTCGGAATGTCGGGTTCAGGCTATGCAATGGGGATGGCAATAGCAACCTACGAGTGGCTGGCAGCAATAATGCTTATCATGGTGGCATTATGGTTCCTGCCTGTATTTGTCAGAAAAAAAATCCTGACCATGCCGCAGTTCCTTGAAGAGAGGTATGACAGCCGGATCAGGACAGTACTGGCATTCTTCTGGCTATTCCTCTTTATCTTCGTAAATCTTACATCAATCCTTTATCTTGGAGCTCTTTCATTAAAGACGGTTTTTGGTGTAGAGCTTGGTTACGCGATCGCAGGACTGGCTGGCTTCTCTCTTCTTCTGACAGTTGGAGGAGGACTCAGGACTATTGCACATACTGATATTATACAGGTTGCATTCCTTGTTATTGGCGGACTTACAACAACATGGCTGGCATTGGATACGGTATCTTCAGGGGAAGGTGTAATGAAAGGATTCTCAATAATGATGGCTGAAGCTCCTGAAAAATTTCATATGATACTTCCTGCATCAGACCCCAACTATAAGTATATGCCAGGTATAAGATCAATACTTGGAGGCATATGGATAGCCGGTATATATTACTTCGGTGCAAACCAGTACCTTATTCAAAAAGCCCTTGGCGCAAGAAGCCTCCGTGAAGCTCAGAGAGGCCTGGTATTTGCAGCTTACCTTAAGCTGATCATTCCATTACTTGTTGTTCTTCCCGGTATAGCAGCATTTGTTCTCGGTGCCGATATCTCAAAGCCTGATGAAGCTTACCCATGGCTGCTTCACAGGTTTGTCCCCTCAGGGATAAAAGGATTTGTTTTTGCAGCACTTATTGCAGCAATTGTATCCTCCCTTTCTGCAATCATAAATAGTGCATCCACAATTTTTTCGATTGATATTTATAAAACCCATTTCCGTAAAAACATTACCGAGCATGACCTGGTAAGGACAGGACGTATTGCAAGTATCCTGATGGTGCTTGCTGCTGCACTAATCGCATCAAGACTTTCAGGAATAAGCCAGGTTTTCCAGTTCATACAGGAATATACAGGTCTGGTCAGTCCGGGAATAACGGCTCTCTTTATACTGGGTATCTTCTGGAAAGGAACCTCCGTAAGGGCAGCCTGGGTCGGAGTCTGGATTACATTACCTGTGCCGCTTATCCTGAAAAGGATTATGCCTGATATGCCGTTTCTCGACAATATGGCTGTTTCTTTCCTGATAATAAGTGCTGTGATGGTACTTGTTTCACTATATGTTAAAAAAGGTTCAGAGTCAACTGACAAATGGGATCTTCCGGATGATATTTTCAAAAATGAAGACAAAATATTCAGGTATGCAGCAATGGGAATTCCGGTTATTCTTTTTCTGATCTATTTTGTTTTCTGGTAGGTATTGTAATCGGGATAAGTAACATAAAATATTAATTATGAACAAAATATCATCAATTCTAATTATATATCTGATACTGAATATTTCATGTTCGGATGAGGTATCATACCTTGTTAAAGGCGTTTCGGAACCGGTTATAAGTCTGAACGGGAAATGGAATATCATTACATCCGGCTATGAAAATGCCATGCAGCTCCCTCAAGGAGAACTTAAATGGATTCAAATTGATGTTCCCGGAGAAGCTATGATGCAGGGTATTCCCATCAGGCACGATCAACCATTTCTTTACTCAAAAGAAATCACCATCCCTGAAGAGTTCAGGGAAAAAATAATAAAGATCAGGTTTGAAGGAGTATATAGTTATGCAAGAGTATGGATCAATGAAAATTTTGTACGTGAGCATTACGGTGGTTTCACAGCATGGGAGTGCGACATAACTCCTTATGTCAAGCCGGGAGAAAAGACACTGATATATGTTGAAGTTACAGACAGGGCCGACGAGATCTCATATGCAAGCGGATATGCCAAACACCAGGCAGGAGGTATTCTCAGGAATGTAAGCCTGATGGCTTACCCTGTTAACTATCCTGAGGCAGTGATTATAACGACTGACTTTGATAACAGATATAAGGATGCCATACTTACTGTGAAAGGATTAACAATAAAAGAAGCAGAAAATTCAGAAATAGATATTGAACTTTTTGATGAAAACAATTCCAGAGTAAAACTCCAGACTTCAACAGCAAATATTACCGGAAAGAATTTTGAAATTAAAAACAGTGTTATATCGCCTTCTAAATGGGATCCTGAACACCCGAATCTTTACTGTTTGCGTGTAAGGTTCTCGGAAAATGGCCAGGAATACTGGCGAAAAGACTACTTTTTTGGGTTCAGGGAGGTTTCCGTTGAAGGAAACAGGTTCCTGGTGAACGGGAAACAGGTCAAATTACGTGGAGCCTGCCGTCATGATTTCCATCCATTGCTTGGCAGGCTGTCAACACCCGAATATGATCTCAGGGATGTACTTCTTGCAAAAGAGGCTAATATGAACTTCATCAGGACATCACATTATCCTCCCAGTGAAAAATTCCTGGATTATTGTGATAAATACGGAATCTTCGTGGAAGATGAAACGGCTGTGTGTTTTGTAGGATCACACCGGACAGCTGAATATTATCCCGGCTCATCTGAGAACTCATCAGAATTCACTGAGCGCTATATTTCACAGTTAAAGGAGATGGTTGATAATCATAGAAATCATCCTTCAGTTATATTGTGGTCGATAGGCAATGAGAATACTTTTGGATCCAATTTCAAAAAGTCATATGACTGGGTTAAGGCAAATGATCCTACACGTCCCGTAATTTTCAGCTATCCCGGACAGGTACCTGATTCGGTCAGGGCATATGATCTTATCAGCATGCATTATCCCGGCACTGATGGCAACATGGACCAATATGGTCTGAGAATTAAATCATTCAGCAGTGAAAATATGCCAGTACTTTTTGATGAATGGGCACATGTTGCATGCTATAACCAGGAAACAGTAAAAGAGGATCCTAACGTAAGAGATTTCTGGGGTATGAGTCTTGACACTATGTGGCAGAAGGTGTTTGAAGCCGATGGAGGATTAGGTGGAGCAATCTGGGGAATGATTGATGAGACCTTTATGCTTCCGGAAGATCTTCCGGGATACAACGACTGGTGGGGGAAAATTGATAAAAATGTGATTCCTGCCAGTTTTACAGGCCATACTATTGGATATGGAGAATGGGGCTTTATAGATACCTGGAGAAGAAAAAAACCTGAATTCTGGAGCGTAAAAAAAGCATACTCTCCTATAAGAATACTCCAGACACAAGGGTATGATCTGACCGGAAAAACGACTCTGAATATCCCGGTTTATAATCGTTTCGACTTTACAAATCTTGAAGAGATCAGACTGAAAGTTACTTCCGGTGCTAAACAATTTGAGGTTGCTCTTCCCGATCTGGAACCTCATGCAAAAGGGATAATAACCTTAAATGGAATAACACATTCTGAAAACAACAATCTGATCCTTGAATTCTATGACAACGAAGATAACCTGATAGATTATTATGAACTTTCAGGAATTAATGATCCGGCTGCATCTTCTTCAGATACTGACTCAGGTAATGCCGTGCTGATTTCCAGGGACAATGAATACCTGATAGAGAGTAATAATCATGTATTTCATATTGACAGGAAGACCGGTCTTTTTACTTCTTTTGAAAATCGTACAGGGAAAGCCAGGTTTAACGGACCGTATATTAGCTTCAGGGTCCTGGGCGAACAGGTAAACTATTCATCATATTCAATTGCTGATATCTGCAGTGACTGGCAGCTGCGCTCACTCAAAGCTGAACAATCTGACAGGTCAGTATCAGTATCAATTAACGGGGAATATAAGGGAAATATCCGCGCAAATTTTAATATTGTTATAAGCGCTGACGGAGATATTCATACTGATTACAAGGCAGAGGGATTGCCCGGAAGTTATGTACGTGAGGCTGGTATAAGGTTTATTTTCGATGATGTCTTTGATACACTGTCATGGAGGAGGAACACTTACTGGCCAGGTTATCCTCCTGACCATTTATCCGCTTCACAAGGGATGGTTCCCCTGTATACTGAAATCAATAAGAAATACCGTCATGATCCGGATAAAGAATGGATTTATGATAAAAAGAGCTTCTTCTATAATGGCACTGATGATGAAAATAATGGTCAGCTGATTAATATTGCAAGATCAACCAAGGAGAATATCCTTGAATATAAACTGAAAATTAAATCAGGAGGCGATGCAGTGGTGCACGGAGAAGGAGACAAATCATGCCGCATTGTAAAGGGAAATGATCATATCCAACTTCTGGTGAATGACATTGTTGACTACCCTGATATTAACTGGGGTAATTACTCCCGGAGGATAGTCTTTATCGGACCATTCACGGGAAGTGCAAATATTTCTTTTTCAGACGGAAGGAAGTGATTTTCTTGCCTCCCTGTCCGGATCATTCTGCACTTCAGATTTATCGTCGAGCACCATAACTTCCCCATTCTGTGAGGTATACACCGGCCATGAAGGGAGACCTCCGTTGTCAGGATTGCCTGTTCGCATGAATTGCAGGAGTGCACCAGACATCTTTTCGGAAAGTCTTCTTGGCCTGGCTCCGCCACCCGAATGTGTAAGCATAAGATCGGTGTTATAGTACCAGAAACTTATGTCAACACAATGGAATGCCCTCATACGATTGTCAAACAGAGGTGGCTGCCAGCAGAACCATGCAACATATACGGGTGCCGGCTGTTTTGATTTGGCATCTGCCAGGGTGACTACACCCTTCCGGTTGCTGCTTACCATTGACCAGATCTCAACCGGTTTCTTACCCGGGAATGCTTTTACATAAGAATCAACTATTTCTGAAGCTTTGTCTCCAAAACCGGAACTAAAGCCAGCTCTTTCACGTACTTTTTCTTTTACCTCTTCGAGAGTTATTTCTTCAAGAGCGGCATCAGTTCTGCTGGGGGACATCTCATTTAGTGTTGAGCAGATTATCATCGGAATATCTGAGGCTTCAGGAGTTGGCTCCGGGAAATAAGGGTGCTGGGGAATGTAGACCCCGTCAGCACAAGGATTAAATCCCCTTCTCATTCCACCTGTTGCGGGCCCCATCTCTCTGGCAAGTTTTGCTGCGGTCTGGTTGGCAAATGCTAAATATTCCATCCATGGCATATCCTGGAGTTTACCGATATCTTTTGGAGTAAGACCGGCCTCCTTAAGAATGAATGCCCCCAGCATTTCGGCATAATCCTTATCTCCTGTTTTAACTCCCGCACCACTGAGTACAACTGCCTTGTGAAACAGTCCTTTTGCAGCGGGCATAGCGGTAAGAGTAGTGACTTTCGCTCCTCCCCCCGACTGACCCATTATTGTTACATTTCCCGGATCACCACCAAAATTTTCAATATTATCCCTTACCCATTCAAGTGCAGCTACAAGGTCGAGCATTCCCACATTTCCCGAGGCTGCAAATCTGTCTCCACCAACTTTTGCAAAGTTTGTAAAGCCCATTGGACCAAGCCTGTGATTCACAGATACAAATACCACATCTCCTTTCCGGCTGAAATTTTCACCGTTATAGCCATCCTGCTCAATTCCGTTTCCATTAACAAATCCGCCTCCATGTAACCATACCATTACCGGCCTCTTCTTTCCATCAGCAAGAGCCGGGGTAAAAACATTCAGTCTCAGACAATCTTCACTTACATCATCATAGTTCCAGTGATCAATGAATGAGGAATAAGAATTGGCATATCTTTTTTCCATTACCTGGGGTGCTGAATTACCCCACCACACAGCAGGAAAGATATCAGACCAGGGTTCTGGCTTCTGTGGCGGCATAAACCGGTTTGCTCCCGATGTGTCAGCCCCGTAAGGTATACCAAGAAAATAGTAAATATTCCTTAGAATATAACCCCTCACCCTACCGTATTGAGTATCGGCAATTGCAATATTTTCTCCGATGAAAAGCAAAGGGCCATCATCCTGTTCACTTTTAGCATTATTCGAAGTACAAGCAGTAACTGCAGTTGTTGTGAGAGCTAATCCTGTTGCTCCTGCTCCCATCGTTTTGATAAAATCTCTCCTGTCTGATTTCATATGTATTTTATTTATTGATCAGAAATGGCCTCTGGTATATGTATCACAGAGTACCACCCGATCGGGATATTATGATAAAACATGAATTCTATACTCCTTCTAAATTAGGCAATAATATTTAATCAATTCTATTAAAGAATGTTAATAACTGGC
>CAYLYN010000001.1:36804-71642 GCA_964387565.1 uncultured Rikenellaceae bacterium
ACTTAATCATATTTATTTTTATTTTCTTATCCCCGGATCTATCTTCCCAGGAGAGTTCCTCATTTAAAGCCTATATATCAGATGCTCCAATCCTGATTGACGGACATCTTGATGAAGAATCATGGCGTCAGGCACCTCTTGTAACTGACTTTATCCAGTATGAACCTGATGAAGGCAAACCCTCTTCAAACAAGACAGAGATCCGAATAGTATTTGGCAGGGATAACCTCTATATCGGTGCAACTATGTACGACAGGAAGGAAGATATTGAGAATAATCTCGGACGAAGGGATGAATATAACAGGGCTGACTGGTTTATGGTTTCAATAGACTCTTATTTCAACAGGAAGACTGCATTTACTTTTGCTTTAAATGCAGCCGGAGTTCAGTTAGACGGGCAACAGGATGACAACAGGAAACTGAGTGTAAGGGACGCGAATCCTCTTCTGCCAGAAGGACTGGATCCATCATGGGATGCGATCTGGTTCTCAGATGTGAACATAGAAAATGATAAGTGGATAGCCGAAATACGAATCCCGTACAGTATGCTTCGCTATTCGAGAGGTGAAATACAAACATGGGGAATCCAGTTCAGAAGAAGAATACCCAGGCTTGGTGAGGTTTCAGAATGGCCTTACATCCCGCGCAACGAAAGGACAAATCTTGTATCCGGTTATGGAGTGATTACTGAAATAAAGGGGATCGATCCAAGACGTAATATTCAGATCAGACCTTACATCCTGGCCGGATTGGATGTCTTTGAAAATGAGAATATTCCAGGCACAGCAGACTCAAGATTCAAATATGATGCAGGTGGTGACCTCAAAATCGGAATTGGTCCTAATGTAATGCTTGATGCAACAATAAGTCCTGACTTCGGGCAGGTTGAAGCAGATCCGGCAGTTCTCAATCTTACTGCATTTGAGACTTTTTTCCCTGAGAAACGGCCATTTTTTCTTGAAGGAGCAGATATTTTCAAGTTCGGGATTGGAAACAGCCGGCTCTTCTACTCACGAAGACTTGGAGCGAATGAACCTATAATTGCTGCTGGTAAACTATCAGGACATTCGGAAAATGGTCTGTCATTCGGACTTCTCGGAACTACAGAGGGAAATAATTTCAATCCGGTTAATAATTATGGCATTTTTCGTGCGAGCAAAACTATAGGACACTATTCATCTGCAGGTGGTATCGTAACTTATTATCACAGTCCTGCAGAAACCGGGAAAGGATGGCAAAGCATTACAGGCGGAATTGACTGGGATTTGCGATTCAAAAATAACAAGTACGGATTTGAAGGAATTGCAGCATTCTCAGACAGAAAACCTCTTGTCCAGGGGACTGACAGAGAGACTGGGGCTATGAGCGGGCTGGTATTGAGAAAGAGACAGGGGATTGTTGACGGACATTTCACATTGTTATTGTTTACCGATGAGTATAATCCTAATGATATAGGCTGGATCAGCTTTGAACAGAACTGGTACCAGATATGGTCTAATGTTAACTACAAGATCAGGGAGGGAAAGTCATTCGGTAGCTTCCAGCGGGGTGAGGTTAGTCTCTATTATACCCGAAGGTTTTCCTATCTTGAATTATATGACATGGGTAGCAATATTAACCTTAATACCTCACTGACAACCAATAAATTCAGGCTTCTGAAATTTGGAAGCAGATTTTACGATCTGCTCGGAGGATATGATCTCTGGGAGACCAGGGGGCTTGGCATATGGTCAAAACCTTCAGGGATTGAGCTGTCAGCTGAGTTTAACAGTGATGAAAGAAGGAACTGGAAGATAACACCCAAAGGAACTATCAGAAAATACAACAATAGTGGCAGCGAGTATACTGTTGATTTTCAAAGCATTATAAATACCGGAACCAGACTGTCTTTCCAGGCTAACCTGAAAGCGAATCTGGAGGATAATAAAACCGCATGGGCCTCCAATGAGACTTTTATGAATGACAATGGTACCTGGAGTATTGGAAATATATCATCATCGCCTGATCTTCTTGAAAGCACTGACTTTACAGTTATTGATGATAAAGGTATGCTTGACAATATACTGGCCGATGTTAAAGAATACAGTCCCGGCAAATATTATGTACCGGTATTCGGGACACGCGATACGAGGTCGGTTGATCTGACATTGAGAGGAGCGCTGACATTTACAAATAAGTTCTCGATGCAACTATATACGCAGTTCTTTGTAGCGAAAGGGAAATATGACAACTTCACCATCCTGACTACTCCTGATGATATGGTAAATTTTACTGCTTATCCAAAGAGAAGGGATTTCAACTACAAAAACCTGCAGTCGAACTTTGTTACCAGATGGGAATACAGACCCGGTTCAGCTATTTACTTTGTCTGGAGCCATTCCAGAAACAGGGAGGATGTTATAAATCCACTTGCTCCGTGGGGAGATTCATTATATGATCAATCAATGTACGGACAGTTCACAGATATATTCAGGATCTTTCCAAAAAACAGCTTCATGGTCAAGATAGATTACGCATTTCATTAATAAAATCGCATTCTTAACCTATCTGCAATGGTCAGTTGTTATTCCTTTCCGGAAGCATCTGCTTTAATAAATCATCAAAATGCATCTCTGCTTTACTTTCACCAGTCAGTTCCCACACTGAAGTATTTAATAGTCGAAGCGCCAGCACAGAAGTTATCCAGCTCTGAGTCCATCCCGATTCGATTGACCATGCTCCCCAGCCGGCATCTCCATTTGAAGCCCAGTATTCCCATCGGTAAAAATCGAAAGCCCTGAACCAGCCTCCATCAAGCTCAGGATGTTTTTCACTGCGGATCTGAATGCGGCAAAGAAATTCAGCGAGCTTATTTTCCGCTTCCCTGTAAAGATCATCACCTGTTGCAGCTGCCGCTTCATGAAGTCCGAGAAATGCAAATTCGACAGTATAAAGCATATCTGCCACTCCGTTTCCGTTAGTCTGGATTAAAGGAGTTTCACTTGTTCCATAGGCTTCATTGGATTCCGGAGGAGGAAAGCCTCCCTTACCCACTTCTCCTATCTCCTCCCTTATGGCTCCACACTCTGCCTGCCCTTCAAGCAGGTCAGCCGCAATAGTCCGCAGCCAGTTGCGATGCTCCTGAGTGTCATCAACCCTGACAAGCCATGAGAGAGGCAGCAGCATCTTGGCCCTCTCCTGTTGTATCCCGTTTGTCCATATCCACTTATCAGGATATGCAGACATAATCATAGAAATTGCCTGTTCAGCTCTTTCGAGGAAAAGGCTGAAGCCGGTTTGTTTATATGCCCACAGGTAACAAGCCCAGATATTTGCCTGGTAATGAGGTGAATATGAAATATTTGTATCTTTAAAATAATGTTTCCAGCCATTATTAACAAGGGGGGCCTGATCGAGGCGATTAGGCTGAAATCCATATTTGCCGCTTATTCTCAGATTACCGAGAATAATATTCATCAGCCTTCTGTCATATCGATCTGTATTCAGTGCAGCGGCAGCAATCATCATACCCAGTATGACCCGTGCATTATCATCACCGTAATAAACTTCATATCCGTTCATGGTTCCTGGTCCGCAATAAGCTGGAACATCATTCCACCCTGACAATCCATATGCAGGATGATCCGGATCAGACCGCTCACCAAGCGAAATCATTGATTTAAAAAATAACCAGTCCCCTATATTAGCACCTGTTTTCAGGAATACTGAATCCTCTAATCCCAACCCGGCAAGACTAATGGCACCGGCGATCTCCCCATTGCAATCTCCGCGTCTCCACCAGCGGACAGGCTGGGTTCCGTCAAAAAATATCTTTGCATCAAATCCTTCCAGAACTCCCAGTGATCCATCTCCCGGAGGTGAATTCAATCCAGGCATGAAGCCCACCCTGTGACCAAAAGGCCAGTCCTGCGAAATGTCCGGGTCAGCCATGGCAGGTACCGGATCATTTGTCGGCCTGTCATACAACGACATCATTTCCCTGTTTACAATCATCCTTGAATTGAAATACCAGTTAATGCCACGCTTCAGAGCTTCCCGTTCAGCATCAGGAGGGAGATTTTCATCAACACTATATGATGGCTTAACTTCAGGATTCCATTTCAGATCCGATGATTTTATTTCCGGCTGTGCCCATTTCAGTATGTGACTCCAGATAGCCTGCCAGGCATCTGCCGGTGAGTATCGTCCTGTGATGAACTGGCTTAGCTTGGTGGTTGAAACTAGCACTGGTCCATATGTATCGGCCTGAGGCAACTCAAAAAGCACAGGATAAACTTTCTGAGGCAGTCCGTAAACAGCACTATCGAATCCTGCAATACGAGCGATTACGATATCAGGATCTGAAGCTTCTGCGGGAATAAACCGGCAATCATGAATTGCCAGTATTCTGAGTTTATTGAGTTCCGGAGCAAACGCATCAGATGATATAACTGCTCTTTCCCAATGAGTTCCTCTTGGTTCTCCGGTTACGACTCCTGGAATATATGAGGGATATTCGACAAAGAGTCTCAGATCCTTCATTAAAGCTTCAGCATAGAGTAAAGAATCTACAGGAGTTGTCTCTCGTGGGTATCCGTCAGCAAGGATCAGAATACCTGAACCCTTTGGTGCATTTGCGACAGCTTCGGCAGGGCTTTCATACCTGGTACATTTAATTTTGTTTTCAGAAAGAGTAATATACAAGTCGTTGTCGGCCCTGCAGCTTATAATTAGGTCTGTCCTGGAACAGGAGGATAAAACCAGAATCAACAAAATGCAGATCACCCCTATCCCGATAGCTATCGGGACCCTCAAGGGGGACTTAAAGAAATTCAGAAACTTTTTAAGCCTTCGGCGGGTTTGACCTGAGCTCGACGAAAGTGGGGTTGTGGGCATTGCCATCAATCTTAGGGTAGTTTTAAGGCAGAAAAGAATGTCAAAACTTTCCCCTCCTTTTGAAGGAGGGGTGGCCGCAGTACAGAGGTTATCTGAGTATTGCAAAGCCTCAATGCGGCCGGGGTGGTTGATTAGTAAGTTATATAAATTCATTTTTCATAATTAGAATTCCCATTTCACTTTTTTTGAAGAAAATAATGATTGTAAAGCTGATTTTAAATATATTACATTACATCTCAAAATCTATTGATATTATTCTGATCCTCAAACCTTTGTGTTTAATAATATACCCATAAGATATACTTGTAAAGATCAATTTAATCAACCACCCCGGCCGGGAAAAGAACTGTGTAAATATCAGATAATCAATCGTCCCGGCCACCCCTCCTTCAAAAGGAGGGGAGAATGTTATATTTGCTTTTCCCTATTAGAATGCCATTAAATCAATTTTCGAACTATTCAGGTTGAAACAGATTACCTCCCGGGAAAAAATGTTTTTAATTAAACCCTCTCAATAACAAGCGAGGCTCTTAATGACAGGTTCTCCCATAGATTCAACAATCTCAAGCTTCATGGCAGAGCATCTCTGCTTTTTAAAGACCTCTATTCTCTTATGTCCAATGCATGAACCAGTTGCAAGCAGTTTCCATTTTCCGTCAACCAGTCCTGAGAGCTTGTATTTCCTTACATTTTCACCCCTGCTGATGTCTTCCCTTATAACAACATAGGATACTTCAGATGGAGACTTGAATTTAAGGCTGATTTCTTTTCCTGATCCCGAAATATTTGCCAGAGGGTTGCCAAAACTGCTTTTTATAAGTTCGCCAAATTCAGTCATCCTTCTTACATCTGCATCAGGTACCAGTCCCCTGTCATCAATAACAACTCCGAGGAGCATATTTGTATTCCTCCCCACACTCTTGCAGTATTTATCAAGGAGTTCCGTGAGGCTGCGCATTTTATTATCCTGGTCCCTGTGCCAGAACATCAAAACCTCCCTTTTCAATCGGAAGAACGCCACCGTCAAACCAGACTTCAAAAAGCTCACCATACTGCGACCATAGTTCTGTCAGCTGCATTTTAACAATCTCATTATACTTTTTCTGCTCTTCCGGATCACCGGAAACCACCTTCCCCGGATTATCTACTTTAAGGTAACCATTAGCTGTTGTACTGGCATATATTCCAGGCTTTACTCCGTATTTTTTACATGAGGCAATAAAATCCTTAACAATATCACCCTGACCATTTTTCCATGGAACATTTTTTACACTGTAATCGTGAGCCTTTGTTGGCCATAGGCTGAAACCGCTGCAGTGTTTCGCAACCAGTACCACATATGTAGCTCCTGCGGCCTTTGCCGACCTTATCCACTGATCGGTGTCAAGCTCTTTCGGATTGAATATTGACAGATCGGGATGATAATTCCAGTCCTTCCTGAAATCGTACGAGGGTTCAAAGACAGGCATATCGAAATGGATCAGGACGCCTATCTCGGCATCGGCCCATTTTAACTGGGCTTCAGAGGGAAGGACCTTCTGTCCTTTAATGCCTGAAATGCTTAACATTACTGATAGCAATAAAGAAAACACCTTATGATTTTTCATAATTCCCCGTTTAAAAATATTCTGCAAATAATTATCTTTTTAGTGCAAGTCTTTCAGGCTGATTAAGATCCCCTGCTGGTAATGTAGTCAGAGTCGCCACCGATTTCGGAGGCATGTCGATAATGATTCCATCACCTTCATTTATGATATTTTCATGCAGTTCAATCCGTGAAGGCATGGGACCAGACACTGACATGTGATGGAGTATCTTGTTTCTCAGATTAATATCATATTTAATATTTATCTGAACTGGGTTCTCTGTGTCATTAAGCATCAGAACAGTCAGGTCGTTATCAGATGAATAAAGGACCGTGGCATAAATTCCCTCAATCTTTTTATCGAAGCTTATTTCCCTGACTTTCCATCCCGGTTTTACATACCTGGCGGTAATGGCATGAATATAAAAAACCGGTCCATAAGGCTTGAAAAGGTATTCAGGGTCAGTCTGGGTAAGGGCACCAAAATTACGCCAGGTATCACCGTATATATGAAATTCCCACCTGGCAAGTCCGGAGGCACCATTGTTAAGCATCTGAATCAGATATGCAGTTGTTGAAAGAGCTCCGTCATATACCTTTCTGTCGTCATCCACAGCTTTGGATCCGGCACCATAGTTGCCAAATTCTCCGATGACAAAAGGCAGCTGTTTACCCGGTATTTTTTTCAGATCCTTAATCAGGTTGCTGTAGGCTGAAATGCTTTGATCCATCCTTTCACCCCGGAAGGCAGAGTAGTCATGATCGCAGATAATGTCAAGAATTGAGCCAAATTGGGCCAGCATCTCAAGTATATGTCCGGGTTTTCCTCCTGTGGAGGTATCAGGACCAAGAAGGAGAATTTCGTCCCGGACACCCAGCTTTCTTAAATGATTATCAACTGCCACGTAAAGAGGCCAGAATGTATCAGGATATTTCGATTTTGGCCCGGTATAAGCCCAGTCACCATTTGGTTCATTCCACAATGAAAGAGCCCAGATGCACTGATATTTCTTTACCTTTTTGAGATGATAAATAAGTGCTGCAACAGCTTCCGCAAACTCTTCATTATTGTCGGGATGAGCAAGTATCCAGTTGTCATTCTGTCCTGTCATCCATTTTGTGCCAAGTCGCCAGTTTGTTACCAGCATCTTTATTCCCCTCTTTTCTGCCTGATCAAAAAAGGTATAATGCCTCTTCATATTTTCCGAATCAAATGTGAGTCTTGACCAGTCTATGCTCTGAGGATCAGTATTATCGTTTTGAGGCTCCCAGTCGGTAATGGTCATGGCGTGCCTCAGCCAGTGGCATCCGCTCCATTCCATTAATCCGAAATAGCTGTCCCACTCCTTACCAGAAAAGCTATTTTTATACCACCTCCCGTCGAGCACTGTGGCATCATTCCAGCCAATGCCGATATCGAGGCTGCCCACTGATGTGTTCCCGATTGATGCCTTTACTAAAGGTCCTTTAATGCTTCCTGTTTCCTGACCATGGCAAAGTGGCAAATCAGAATTAATCAGTATCGTGACAATCGATAAAAATGTCAATATGTTTTTACCCCTTTTCATTTTCATACAGGTTTTAATTCAGGTTACTGGTAGAGTCTCACCCAGTCAACCGTCATGCTGATTGGAAGTTCCTCAGGGTGACTGATAGGTCCAGGCCATTCATGCTCCATCTGCTGATCGATAAGAAGGTAGAATGGCTGGTCAAACGGCCACTGAAAAGTTCCGGCTCCCGGAACCTTCGGGTATTCATATGAGGTCACTCCATTAATGGCATATACCAGCTTGTCGGGATACCAGCTTACACTGTATATGTTGTAGTCAGCTGTATCAATCCTTGCTGTTGTCGATTTTTTAGGCTCATTCTGCTTGAGAGTGATAGTATAATGATTATGTGTTGTCTGATATGCAAAGTCATCATGATTCAGCTTCTCCATAATGTCCATCTCTCCATTGTGCTGATTCGGGTAAATATCCTTTTCCGAAAGCATCCATATTGCCGGCCACATACCATAAGCCTGGTCAAGTTTTGCCTTTATCTCGATACGCCCACCCTGGAAAGCAAATTTCCCCCATGAGTAGATTCCGCCGGTGAGATATGGCCGGGGATCACCCGTAAGTGAATCAGGATTTATAATACCCATGAGTTTTATGTTGTTATCATCGAACTGAACAACCCTTGGATCGGTTGCTGTTATATACCTGAAACAGTTTTTCACCTCTCTCCAGTTCTCAACAGGAACTTTCCATTTTGGAGTTTCAAAAAGTCCGATTCTGCTCCATACAGATGTATCGAGGGATCCTTTATTAAAATCATCTTCCCATACCAGCTGCCATTCGGTAGCTTCATTGCGTCTTTCTTCCTTCTGTACATACATATAACCATCCTTAAGCTCATAGGGCTTATTATCACATGCACCTGTCACAATACCTAACAGGGCAACGATTACAGGAAAATAAGTTTTATATACTTCCATAATATTTTATTATTTTAGGATTTTGAAATTAAATAGAATCATTTAAATATAGTTCATAATATTTAATAAGTAAATAAAACTTTTACACAATAGAAATCAATATTATAATATCGTATTAAGATGAAGAGAACTCTATTTTACCTTACACTATTTGCAGTATTTACCCTTTTTACTGTATCGTGCGAACCTGAGGAAGAGGTATCATTTGACCAGACACTTTTAATCGGTAAATGGAAATCAGGCACTTTGTATTACAAGTACCTGGCTGACGGAACCGGAGGTACATGGGACACTGCTGATGATGTAACTGAAGCGGAGGCCCAGGCCTTTACCTGGACACTTATTAAGGCAGAACTTACTCACATACATGTTCTTGAAATAGGAGGTTCAGTTCCCAAGGTATATACCGTAACCGAATTAACTGCAACATCATTAAAATATCATGATGATTTCGGAGCAACATTCTCCTTTTCAAAAGTGACACCGTGACCTTAAAAAAAGTTAGTAAACTGAACCAGAGGCAAATAATCCAGGAATGAAAAAATTTTTAAAGATTCTCCTGTTCTCAGTACTATCACTGATTACCATTCTGATCATAACTGTCAGTATAGCCCTGTGGCTTATCTTCACTCCTGAAAAACTCACTCCCATCGTACACAAACAGGCTGATAAGTTCATTTCGTGCGAGACTTCATTAGGCGAAATAGAACTTACACTTTTCAGCACATTCCCGAACTTCGGAATTAAAGTTAAGGACTTCTCAATAATTAATCCCATTAATGGAGCGCAATCCGATACCCTGGCAGATATTGATGAAATAACGGCGATAGTTGATGCTAAAGCCTGGTGGAAAAATAATGAGATCATTCTTATAGGGCTTGAGATGCATGACGGATCCATAAATGTCTATTCAGACAGTCTTGGTAAGACCAATTATGACATTTTTCCATCTGACACTACTGCGATGAAGGAAAGTCCTCAACCTGAAACGATCAATCCGGTAATAGACATACGTAATATTACCTTGAAAAATATTGATTTAAGTTACATTGATCATTCTTTAAAAATGCGATCTGAGATTAAAGGCCTTGCTGCAAATATCTCGGGCATTTTAAATGCAGACAGCATAAGCGGGGAAATAAATCTAAAAAGTCCCTCTGTATCGTTTAATTATAATGGCGAGCAGTATCTTGAGACTACTTCCGTTGATCTTGATATCCCTGCAGATTTTATACCCTCGCATCAATTGCTGAGGTTAAAAAATGCAGCCCTTTCCCTGAACAATCTTAAATTGCTCCTGAATGGTCTGGCAGAGAATGATACTGTTAACAAAAATCTCATAGCTGACATATCTTACAAGCTTGAATCATGGCCTGTCAGAAGCATAATTGAACTCGTGCCTCCCGGTTTTACTTCATATCTTAAAGGTATCGATGCTGATGGAGTAATTTCTTCCCGGGGAACCATAAAAGGAAAAATGAATGATTCGGTAATGCCTTTAATGGACATAAAACTTCAGATGGAAAACGGAAAATTAAAATATGAGGATTTCCCGTTGCCTCTTCATGACATAAAAGGAAGTTTTGCAATCTATACAGATCTTAAAAATGATGCAATTTCCTATCTGGATATCAGTAATTTTGAAGCCAGTACACCAGCGTCTTCAGTAAACGTCACAGGCAAAATAACACGGCTCTTTTCGGATATTCACTGCAATCTTTTGACTACTGCCACACTCAGGCTTGAAGAGTTCGGGGATATGATTCCTGACAGTATGGATCTTAAGGCCAGAGGGAGAGTTGACGGAAAGATCAGGTCGTTGTTCACCATGAGCCAGCTTGAAAAGATGCAGATTGAGAAGATGAGGCTATCAGGATCTTTAAGACTTTCAAAATTTTACGCAGATTATGACAGTATTGAGATCAAAACAGACAGATCTGATATTGAATTTGCACTACCAAATCTAATTGCTGATACAACAAACACAAAATTTGCTTTTGCAAGAATTGAGTCGGCTGATTTTGAAGCATTTAAGCCCGGAGCCTATAATGCCTCAATGGGAAATGCTTCGATCAGGCTTGAAACGTCTGATGCAAGGGATACTACAAGGATTCCTAATATTCTGTGTTCCTTCAGCATGGATACAATTGCAGCAGGGACGGATTCAATGAATATTTCAATTGCCAGGCCTTTCGGAAGACTTGAATTATCGCCGGCTTCAGAGAATCCTGATCAGCTCAGGATTAATTTGTCGTATAGCAGTAATCATCTCATCGCAGCAGCAGGAGAGAGTTCTGCAGATGTAAAAAGTATCAATATTAACTCTGATGTACTCAACGACAATAAACAGAAAGACATCTTCCTGCAATGGATGGCAAAGGGATCTGTTGAGATGGATAATGGTACCATAAATATGGCAGGTCTCTCCTATCCTGTTGAAATACCATCAGTCAGAATGAACTTCGAACCTGAAGTATTCAATATTAAGGAAAGCAGTTTTAAAGTGGGCAATTCTGATTTTCAGCTTAAAGGAAATCTGAGTAATATACTCTCTTACTTCAGGAATGATTCAATTTTGAGAGGTGATTTCAGTTTTAATTCAAATACCACCGATGTTGATCAGCTGATGGCACTGACAAACGGTCTGGGGCAGCCTGATTCAGTAAAGTCAGATGTTCCTGAAGTTCAGAATGCAGACACCTCTTATACAGGCCCTTATATGGTTCCTAAAGGGATTGACCTTTTCCTTACAACAAATATTAAGAAGGTCACTATGGGAATTGATACGGCTACTAACATAATCGGAAATGTTCAGGTTCATGACGGAATTCTTGTTCTCGACGGATTATCTTTCAGGACCCCTGCAGCAAGGATGCAGCTTACTGCCATGTACAGGACGCCCAGAAAGAATCATCTATATCTCGGACTTGATTATCATATGCTTGACATTGAGATTGAGAAGTTATTGTCAATGATCCCCGATATTGACACTCTGATGCCAATGCTGCGTTCATTCAGGGGGAAAGGTGAATTCCATATTGCCGTTGAGACATACCTCGATTCCCTGTATAATCTTAAGAAATCAACTATCCGGGGTGCTTCATCAATAAAAGGAAATAATCTGGTTCTTATGGACGGTGAAACTTTCACTGAAATAGCAAAAACTCTCAGATTCAGCAAACATGCTGAAAATAAGGTCGACTCATTATCAGCAGAATTCACTATTTTCAGGAATGAGATAGATATATATCCTTTTCTCATAGTCATGGACAGATACAAAGCAGTAATTGCCGGCCGGCACAATTTTGACATGAGCTATGACTACCACATCTCTTTAGTAGACAGTCCTGTTCCAATAAAACTCGGTGTGGATGTAAAAGGAACTGAAGAGGCAATGAAGTATAATCTTGCTAAATGCAGATACGCGGAATTTTACCGGCCTGCCTCAAGGAGAGCTGTTGAAAATAAACAACTTGAACTGAGACAATTGATAAGGGATGCACTAACAAGGAAAGTCAGCCAGTAAATTTAAAGTGTATCCTGCTACCCATTTGCTGATTTTATTGACCTGGCAATATCATGCTGCTTATATAATCCCTGAAAGAAATGCCGGGCATTGATACCAATCTGCCTGTTCCTGTAACCCCCTTCCTGAATAACCAGAGCAGGCAGCCCTGTTTCTGCAACCATTTCTCCATTTTTATGAAAATCAGCAGGCCTCAGCATCCAGGTTCCTGTCGGATCTCCCTTTGCAGTATCGAGTCCCAGTGCTATGATCAGAAACTCCGGTTTGAATTTCCTGATTAGATCGAGAGCTTTTTTAAGTGTTTCACGATATTCTTCTCCATTAATTACCTCTTTCAAGGGAAAATTATAGTTAAAACCCACCCCTGAATTCTTTCCCTTTTCATCCTTAAAACCCGAAAAATATGGATAAGCAAATGATGGGTGGCCATGAATTGATATCGTAAGCACATCAGACCTTTCATAGAATATCTGTTGTTGCCCGTTTCCATGATGATAATCCAGATCAAGAATTGCCACTTTGCCGTATTTGCTAAGATAGTTGGCAGCAATGGCAGCATTATTGAAATAGCAGAATCCCCCGAATGCAAAACGTTCAGCATGATGTCCGGGAGGACGGGTCAATACATATGCAATATGATTACCGGTCAATATCGAATCGGCAGCTGTCAGTGCACAATTTACTCCCCATCGTGCAGCCAGGTAGGCATTTTTATTGAGTGGAGTGAATGTATCAATACAATAATAACCTGCCCTTACTGACAGTAATTTAGGAGGTTTTGCCTTATTCCTTATTGGGAATACATATGGATAAACTGATTCCCCCGGCTTCAGGTTCTCACATACCTTTTTGAAATACTTCACATATCCCGGATCATGTATTTCGGTAATATATTTGTCGGGATACATAGTCACCTTTCCTTCAGATGTAATTCCAAGTTTTGAAATTTCTTCGAAAATAGTCCTGACACGTACAGGCGACTCAACATATCCAACCTCCCTGATGTGATGAATATGATGTTTCCCGTTTACAAAAAGCTGAATTTTACCCTCATTATTTTTTAAAATGGTACTATCATTCTCCTTTGTCTTCACATATTTTGGTTTTCTTAACCGGACAGGATCTTCCTTTATGCTACTCACAACCATTTCAACATATTCCGGCGGACAATATTCGCCGTATTTACGAACAAGAATTGCATTGATTATTTTTTTCAGCTCCTCAGCTCTCAAGGGTTCCTTTTTGCCCAGGTTGTCATATACAAGATAAGGTGGTGAATCTCCTCCCTCCTTAACTGGTGTTTCATAAGCTGTATTTATTATGGGATAGGCACCATACTTCTCATAGAAAGCCAGCCTCTTTGCATTTTGTTTAAGGATTGTTTCATCGTGGCAAAGAGTTGGATCATCAGGCAGACATTCATAAAACAATCCTGTAGAATTAAGAGAATAGGCCTCCTCACGAATTCGTTCATAAATGGACCCTCCAACCCCGGATGTTGGTTTATCAGGATTCACAGCAAGGAAATCAAGATAGCAAAACTTAAGGTCTGACATAAAAAGCAAACTGGCAAATCCTCTTATATTACCCCTGAAATCATCAGCTACAATTATTGAAGTCTGATATTTCATTTTCACCGGATTAAGCATCTTTTCCGAAATATCCTCTACCTGTTGCGCCATTATCCCGGGGAACTGAGTCTTTACTATTTCTTTTAAACGTTCAATTACCTGGCGGTTGCCAGCTAATCCCGGATTAGATATTTTTCTTATTCTGAACATATATTTTGTTTGTTGGAAATAAATTTCACAAAGTTACCTTTCAATATATTTAGCCAGTAATTACTGTACTCTATCCCTCCCGCATATTCCGGCCATAAAACCTATATTTGTATAGTACTGCTTCGGGATTTGTCAGCAAATGGAGAAACTGATCAAAAACGATAATATACTAAAATTGCATGTAATTACAAACTAAAACACAATTTTATCAAACCGAATCTATTCTTTTTATGTAATGTAATTGTAACTAATTCCTGAGATATGAAATATAACTTCCTGTTTGCTATAGCGTTTTCTTCACTTTTATTTCTGTCGTGCAATAATCAAGATCTTGATTTTATCGCCTCCATCGATCCCGGAAGCTATGATTCAACATGGTGGAACCGTACGCCAATAAGACTGATACAGACGAATCTGCCTGAGATTGAAGGAAGTATGGACATTGATACTTATGTAAAATCAGTTATGGAAGCATCGGCTAATACTGTGCTTTTCAACACTGGTGGAATAGTTGCAAATTACCAGACAAAACTGCCATATCAGTGGAAAAATCCATATATAGGAAAAACTGATCTTGTTGCTGAGCTAATCAAGGCTCTGCATAGAGAGAAGATAAGATATATCGCACGTTTTGATTTCAGCAAGCTTGACTCATCCATTGCAAAACTTAAGCCGGAATGGTTATACAAGGGGACGAATGGCAAACCACAGATCTTCAACGGCCTTTACTCAGCCTGCATAAACGGAGCTTATTACCAGGAATATTCATTTGAGATACTTAAGGAAGCTATTTCAAACTACGATTTTGACGGAATATTTTTTAATATGATGGGATATACCGGACCTACATACGCCGGTACCAACACAGGAATATGCCAGTGCGAAAACTGCAGGAAACGGTTTCTCGATTATTCAGGAATGAAACTGCCAAAAGATTACAATGATCCTGAAATAGATAAATACAGGAAGTTTCAGAAAGAAACTTCAGAAGAGCTCTACAACAGGATTACCGGCTTCATAAAAGAACAGAATCCACGACTTATAATATATAATTACAATTCCATAGGAACATCATGGATTGCCTCTGAATCAGGAGCGTCAATGTCGCCGGGAGTTGACGACATTTATCATGCTACCAAGTACGTAAAGAGAACTCTCGGATCATTTAACAACAGAACTCCTGTCAACCTCATTATGGGATTTCAGGCAATAGGTTACAGGAACATAATAAGTTCCCCCAACCTCCTTCGCACCTGGTGGCTTGAGAATATGCTTCATGCTGCACCCGTGAGCCTCGTTGTTGTCGGAACCCTGGTTCATTATGAAGACCGCGCATTTTTCCCGATTGTGAATGAGCTGTTTGCTTTCCATAAAAAATTTGAGAAGCTTTTTACAAATGTTCAGTCTGTCAGCAAAATAGCACTTATCCAGGGGCCTGACAAAGAATACAGTGGCATTATAAAGCTTCTGTCAGAAGAGCATATTATGTACGATGTGATAATTCCTTCACAATTAGATAAACCAGGAGTACCCAGGCAGTTAAAGGATTATGATGGGGTAATTCTTGGCGACATAAGGAACATGAGTGATGAGATTGTCACACTAATTGATAAATATGTTTTTGACGGAGGAAAAATATTAGTTACAGGAGCCACATCGGCAAATGAAGCAGGAGGAGCTCCCGGAAATAGTATCAGGCTTAAATCCCTTGGGGTAGAAGGTGATTTTGATCTGTTTCCAAAGGCACAGGCTACCTACCTTAAAGTGTCGGAAAAAGACAAAGAAACTCTTGGGACTGAAGAATTTAAAGATTTCACTCTGATGATGATGAATTCAGATTTTTTAAAATGCAGATTGAAGGAAAATGCAGTTGGATTATTGAGATTCCTTCCAACAAATCTTTATGGTCCGGCAGAAAAGACCTATTATAAAGAAAGCGATATAACTGATTTTCCCGGAGTAATTGCTTATTCGTATGGCCATGGGAAATCTGTTTTTATTCCATGGCAACTGGGGTCAGAATATGATATAAAAGGCAACTATGCACAAAGAGAACTATTTATGGCATCAATTAACAAATTACTTGGAGTCAGCCATTCTTTACAAACGGATGCCTCGCCCTTAATTGAGATGACACATCTGTCAAATCGCAATGGTAAGTTTGAGTGGATAGGTATGATCAATCATTCAGGGATTATGGGTAACTCGGTTAGAGAACCTGTTGCCTTACAGAATACAAAAATACTTTTTAAACCTCAGAAAAACGTTCGTGAATTAAGGTTGCTCAGATCTGGAAGGTTGCAGGAATATAAGGAGCTCAGCGATGGATGGATCGAATGCAATGTGCCTGAAATAAAAGATTTTGAGCTACTCCTTTGTATCCATAAATAACTGAATGCCTTTATGTTATAAAACATATTGCTTAGAAGACATTCACAAATGTGATTTATCAGGCAATAATTAAGCAAATAGAGGTTGTCTCATAAGTCGAAATCCATTAACCGCAAAGAGCACTAAGTCCCGTCCCGATAACTATCTGGAGCAATCGGGAATACGCAAAGCACGCAAAAGTTTGATAAACATTGTTTTAACTTTGTGACCTTTGCGCCAACTTTGTGAACACTGCGGTTAAAAAGGACTTTTGAGACACCCTCTAACATCTGAAATCATCAGATTTTCCCTATAAAAGAGTTCACATTGCAAGTTTTTCAATTCGACACAAGTAAAGTCTCCTGTAACTATTCTGAACAGATAACTTTCGATTTCTCAACCGTTGCAGTTGGTTCACCCTGGGCATTAAAATGGTACTGCAGCAGTGTGGATACTCCAAATTTTTTCCCTTTGATCTGAAATTTCCAGTTCATTTCCACCATAGTTCCTTCTTTAAAAAGACAATCATCAGGTGGCATATATTCATCCAGCCAGCCGTCAGGCACATTATAGATGTCTGTTCCCCCATTAGCAGCATTAGGATTACCCATATACCAGAAATAGGAGCCATAGCTGTCAGTAAAGGTATCAAATACCTTCACTGCTTCACCGGTACCGACATCGTAAAAGTCACTTTTCCAGGTATTTACATGAATACGCTCAATTTTCCCATCCTTACCTAAAAAATATGTGAAATGGGCGGTCCACGTACCATCAATGGTTCTCTCAATGCAAGGAATGTACATTTGTCCGAAACTTGCTACAAGTTCCTTCTGAAAAGTCTGAGCATTTGCAGATGATGAGATAGCATAAATTGCAAAAAAAAGCAAAGGCATTAATAACACTTTTGTTTTCATCATAGTGAAAATTTTTGGTTTAACATTCATATCCGATTTTTTGGTAAAGTTCGGTCAGAACCAATGATATTACATATCAGTTTTTTAATCAATGATTTAAATTGCCTGACTTTTTCTTCCACTTTTTTGACCGGCTTTGAATTTATTTTAATACTTTTATACTTATTGCCTGATAATCATAATTCTGTAGCAACAATTCAGAGGTATGAATGTCTACAATCAGAATGATCAGGTATTACTTGAAAAACTTACTGAAACGATCCTCTCCAATATCAGGGATGAAAATTTCGGTCCGGTGGAGCTATCAGTTGCCACAGGTCTGAGTCAAAAAAAGATAAGAGTAATCCTTAAGTCATTAACAGATAAGACAATAAGTCAGTTTATCAGGGAAGTGCGTCTCAAAAAGGCCTATGAGATAATTTCCAGTGAAGATATCACAGCTGCAGAGGTAGCTTATAAAACCGGATTCAGCAGTCCTACCTACTTCAATACCTGTTTCCATGAATTATTCGGATTCCCCCCAGGAGAAGTAAGAAAAAGAAAACTGCTGAACAATAATAAGCAGGTTACAGATCCAAATGATATTCAATCATACTTAACATATCCGAAGAAGAAATACAGCATTTTCCCAAATAAGAGATTATTGATAACTCTTTCGCTATCAATTTTCATTATACTGATGGGAATTGCTTCCTATTTTTTAAGGATTAAATCAGTAAAAGGTAATAACAAAGAAATCTCAATTGCTGTACTCCCTTTTAAAAACCTCAGCATTAACCAGGAAGATCAATATTTTATTGACGGTATCATGGAAGAGATACTAACCAACCTAAGCGGGATAAAAAAACTGAGGGTATTATCCAGGACTTCGGTGGAACAGTTCCGGGAAACTATCCTTACGGCATCGGAAATAGGAAAAATACTTGATGCTGATTACCTGGTAGAAGGCAGCGGTCAGAAACTGGGTAACATCTTTTTACTCCGCATTCAGCTAATTGCAGTAGAAAACGAACGACACATATGGGCAGAGACCTACGAACGTGAAATTAAAGAGACCAAGGATATTTTTGATATTCAGAGCGAAGTGTCGAGAAGAATTGCCGGAGAGCTGAAAATCAGTCTAACGCCTGAAGAAAAGCAGGCAATGGATAAGATCCCAACAACCAGCCTGACTGCATATGACTATTATCTGAAAGGATTTAATGAGTGCTATTATAACCAAAATTATGACAGGGCTGAGGTATTGTTTAAAAAGGCGCTCGCACTCGATTCAACTTTTTCCTATGCATACAGCGGATTGTTTATAGTTTATAAATTCCGTCACTATTATTCATCGTTTTATGACGCTGACTACATGGATTCACTCCTTATCCTCACCAATAAGGCTCTGGAGTTTGACAACAACTACTGGCCGGGCTATCTTGGAAGAGGAGAATACTACTCTATTACCGGGAGACAGGATCAGACTATTAAGGAATGTCTGAGATCGCTGGAAATAAATCAAGATTACTGGGTAACTTACTACGTCCTCGCTACAATTTTTCTATGGAATAACTATCATGCAGACTATCTGACTGCCCTGCAATATTACCAGAAAGCTGCTGACGCGGAACGAGGAGAACAGCTTTCCACAACACTATACTGGATTGGGATTATTTACGGTAATTTTGCGGGATTCCCAAAGTTTGCAAGGAGATATTTAAATGATGCCTTCGACCTTAAGAATGACACAACAGAATTCCTGAACCATACAGCTTACTTTGAAATGGTTAATGGCAATTTTGACAAAGCTGTTGAACTGGCCCAGATGAGCTACGCGGGAAATAAAAATAACAGAGAGGCTCTGAGAGTTCTGGGACTTGCATACCTGTTTAAGAGGCAGTATCCTGAATCACTGACCTATTTCAGAAAATATGCTGAAATTCTGGAAAAGCAGGGTGAATTCCAGACTGGCAGCATGGTACCCATCGGTTTTGCCTATCAGCAGAACGGATATCCGGCTGAAGCAGAAAAATGGTACAGTGAACAGCAGCGGTTTAGTGAAGCATCTCTTAAGTATGGGAGATGGTATTCAGCGTGGGGATTCGCAGATCTCGATCTTGGAATTATGTATTCCCTTAAAGGAGACAGAGAAAATGCCTTAAAACACCTCAGAGTATTTTCTGATATTAAAGTATGTCCATTGTTTCTGATCACAGATATGAAATACTCACCAGTTTATGACAACCTGAGGAATGATCCTGAATTTAAGGTCATATTCCATAAGATGGAGTCAAAATATATAGCTGAACATAACAGGATTGGTGAACTACTACGCACTGATCAATAAATCAAGCTTTAGTTCATATACATAGCATTCCAGAAAATTTCACATTTTAGCCCTCATCACTTCTCAGAAGAAAGGCATAGTTGTGTTATACAACAGGTTTCATCCAGATAAGTTGCTGTTCAATATTTTCATGAAGCCTGTACTTTCTTTTATGGTCACTGATCCTTTCTCCAACGATCTCAATCTTGTTAAGGTCAGGCTCTCCAAGACCAGTCTGGGCACAATAGTTTAAATATCCTACCATACCAAAGTCTATACCCATAAGTTCAACGCCAACCCTGTCAGCTGCAAACCAGTCGGTACTTGCAACACAAATCCTGTGGTCGACTGGTGTTCCAAGCCTTGGACCATTCCCTTCCATTCCTTCAAAGCCGTCAATAACAGCAAGATGAGGATGAACCCTTGAGGCAAGACTATAGAGGTTATAATTTATTCCCCTGGCGCCGCTTCCATGAATAGTCGGTTTATCACTTTTAGTCCCGGGCCTGGTATTCTTATCGAGTCTGAATCCTATATCTTTTACAGGTGCTCCGAATACAATATTCTTTAGTGAAAGGGTAGCCACTGCAAGATTATGGGTCTTCATCCGGGCACATGAGATTACATATGAATCGGGACTGAGTATAATACTTGAAAACCTTACAGCATGGGGCCTGTAATCATTCTGATCAAATACATATAACAATTCGGACCCTTCACTGTCGAGGTCGACAAACTTTACAGGATATTTTTTTTCAAGACTGAAATAACCGTAATTGCTGAATCCTTCAAAAGTCGGCGCATTAGCTGCTGATTCAGCGATAATCACATTATCGAGTTTTTTTATTGACTTCAGAAATTCCAGGATGCCTTCCATTGTTTCGGTATGGGTTGCACACAGAGGTACTTCTGTTGAAACATTATTTGGTTTAAGGACAACCCTTTTGTTACCTATTGCCTGTTTTATCTGTTTTGAATAAGGCTGAAGTGCCCTGAAAGCAAGATCAGCCCTGCTGTCACCTGTAGTGATTGCAACACTTGGTTGTGACGACTGTTGCTGGCTGAAAGCCGGATTAAAAATATCAAAAGGTCCAACAAAAGATGTAGCTGCACCAGCTATTACTGAGGTCTTCAGAAAACTCCTGCGGTCAATTTTATTCATGGCAATGGATTTAAAATTAACTTAATCAGATAACAGCAGAAATTTAAGAATAAAATTATAATAGTGAAAAATTAAACTCAGCATAATTATCCATTTAAATAATTTTAAGGATTTCATGGACTAATGGATACAGCATACAATGAATTTATAATAACTTTAACGGAAGGAACAAAACAATTTTAAAATCCAATGTGATGAAATACTGGCTACTGGTACTATTTTCCTTATACGGATTCCTTGCTAAAGGACAAGAACCGTTAAAAGCAGATTTAAAGCATTCAGCATGGAACCGCTGGCTGAATAAAGAGGTCCTGGAAAGCAGGAGCCTTGATGATATGGAGAGTACTAACAAGTGGGTTTCTTTTACCGGTGGTGCCATAGCACTTGTGGATTCACGCTCGGAGAATAAACCTGAGGAATCAAAAAGGAACTATAATGAGATAATGATTTCAGAAAAAAAGTCTCATGGGGGAGAAAAATCTCTATGCTTTAAATTCCCATCAAAGATTGAGATCCCAGGGCCAAAAAGCGGAAGAGGCTGGGGTAATACAGGCATCTGGTATATGGTTCCTGATGAAGACTGGACAGGCTACAACAGGGTCTCTGTATGGGTATATCCCGACAATCCCGGAGCATATCAGAGCTGGCTTGAGCTAAGAGTTTTCAATGATGGTAAAGAGAAGCTGCCTGCACTTTTCGGGCAGGAAGGGGAATCAATCTTCAGTCTCAGTAACCATGAATGGAATCATATAGTTTGGGAAATAGGCAATGTGGCACGCGATAAAATTACAAAGTTTGAGATATCAACAATAATCTCCGGTCATGAGCCTGAAGCATGTGACTCGACCACTTTTTATATTGATGATCTTCAGCTTGAAAAGGTAAATGCTGATTACATTGAAGGATGGCCTGTCTGGAATGGAAGAATTGCTTACAGTCATACTGGTTATCTTACAGATGCACCTAAATCTGCTATTGCCAATGATCTGAATGCAAATGAATTCAGTGTTGTCGAGGATAAGTCGGGCAAGATCATTCTGAACAAACAAATTAAAAATATCACAACGCACCTGGGTAATTTCCAGGTGCTTGATTTCTCAGAGATAAAGGAAAACGGATCATATCATATTGAGGCAGGAAAGACACTCACCGGATCATTCAGGATAGATCCTGATGTTTGGGAAGAGACAATATGGAAAGCACTTAACTTTTATTATGTTGAGCGTTGCGGAACACCTATTCCAGGAGTTCATGCAACATGCCACCGCGACTGGACCTGTGTGCATGGAGATAAAAGGATCGTAATAAACGGAGGCTGGCATGATGCGGGCGATTTTACGCAGGGGCTCAGGAATACATCGGAAGCTGTTTATGCTATGTTCACCCTTGCCGAGGAAGTCCTTAAAAAAGGGAAAAATCCTGGACTTTACGAGCGGCTGATTGAAGAAGCACAATGGGGTCTTGACTGGATCCTAAAGACCAGCTTCGGTGATGGTTTCCGCAATGAAGGTTCTGTAAACAGCAGGCGTACCAATGGCATAATAGGCGATTATGATGATGTAACATCAACAGCCAGGAATAATCCAAAAACCAATTTTATGGCTGCATCAGCTGAAGCTGTTGCCTGGAGGATCCTGAAAGAGAAGTATCCCAGGATGGCCGAATATTCGTTAAAAATGGCAAAGGCTGACTGGCAGTTTGGAATTGATAAGCTTGTACTTGTAAGAGAAAATGATTCAAATGCTGTATGGAGTGTTTCTTTTGATTCAGGAGAGGTACTTCATGAGATCGCTTCACAGGGAATACTTGCATCAGTTGAATTATGGCAAGCAACAGGCGACAGGAGGTATGCTGATAAAGCTGCAGAGATGGCCAACCTGATTACAGAATCGCAGCAGAGGAAAAAACCGGAGATGAATGTTCCCCTCACCGGTTTCTTCTATACAGGTCCTTCTAAAAAATACATACTTCATTATTGCCATAATGGCAGAGAGCAGGAACCTGTTGCAGCGCTTACTCTGCTTTGTGAGGCATTCCCAGGTCACCCTGACTGGATGAAATGGTATTCTGCAGTGGTACTTCATTCAGAATTCCTTAAAACTATTTCAGCATATACGGAACCCTACAGGGTATTGCCTTCTTCAATTTATAAAGACAATGACTATCAGCAGGTTCCGGAAAGCAGGAGGGAATATTTCAAAAGACAGGTTCTGAACGGAATACCCCTCGGCAAAGGCAATTACCTCAGGATATTCCCGGTGTGGATGGACTACCGGGGACACTTTGGTACAATCCTTCCACAGGCGCAGGCATTGAACTACGCTGCAAGACTCAGGGGAGATATGGAAAGCATGAAGCTTGCTTTGCACCAGATGGAATGGGTAATGGGAAGAAATCCTTTTTCACAGAGCACAATGTATGGTGAAGGCTATGACTTCCCCCCTATTTACACTCCTTCCTCCGGTGATATTGTCGGAGGGTTACCGGTTGGAATTCAGACACGGGGTGACAGTGATATACCCTACTGGCCAGTACAGAATACCTGGACGTACAAGGAGATCTGGATACATCCGGTAAACCAGTGGATGGGGTTAATGCGCGAATTGGCAAGTCTTTCAGAAAAGTTAAGCACTGAACACAAAAACGATAAACCTTATACTATTGATATAACTGAAAAGACCTCTTCCAAAGGGGATGTAACAATTACTGCAACAATAAAAGGCAGCGGAATTCATAATTTCAAAGTACTGAGTAATAACCTTTCAATTAAAAATCCTGAGACTGAAATAAAACTGGTATCAGGAAAACAGGTTGTTCTTAAGTGGCGGGGAAGGACAATTCATTCTGATGAACCATGGACTGCAGTAATTGTAGCTGATAATGATATCGGAAACCGTACTGAAGCAAGTGGAAAGTCCTGGTAATAGAATGACCGGCTCAGTTTTCCTTGCTTACACGGCTTGAATAATACATTGAGATCCCGATAGATATTGCGGCAAGGAACAGCAAAGCCATCACCCGGTATATTATCTCAATCCTGGCCAGATCAATAAGAAACAGGTATAGTGCTGCACATATAACTGTTCCCAGAGCCATATACCTGTACTTCACATTCTTTAGTAAAATGCTCAAAATAAAATATACAAGTGCTGCCATAACCCATGAAAGAGTTATAAAATGTTTAGGAATTGCGTTATATAGTGCATACATCACCATAACAAAACCTTCAATGAGGTAAAGGTTCCTGATGATATGGGTTTCCAGTTTCAGTCTTGAAGTCTTCCAGTTTATGATCCTGGCAGAGATAATTGAAATTATGGCAAATGAAAAATTAGCACTGTCAATTGTTTCTGATGAAATAATATAAACCAGAAGTATTCCAAGAAAAAGAAGACTGTTCATCACGACAATCAACCTGTTTCTGAACCATAGTGCCATGGAGACTACTAACAGGCTCTGGACCGGCAGAATTAAATAGATATCAGGATAGCCAAATAATCCGTAAAGAGCAATACTCATTGCCATAAAGCCATATAATGAATAATATGCAGTAGCAAAATTCCAGTCGGACCGCGAATGGAGCAATACAGAAAAAGCCAGGCACGAAAGTGAGATTACCCAGAAAAGTGAAACATAATCATGAATAAAAAACTTAAGAACGGTAAGTACAAGTAACACAGTGAAAATGATGCCATTTACAAAAGTTACTCCAATAAAAAAGTCATCATCTGACGAATTCTTTTGTCTGAACAGATGGATTGATGAATAACATGCACCAAGCAGAAAAAGATAAAGTATACCTGAATGATGTTCACTGATCATCCCCATCTTATGCCCCAGAAGAGGATTGCCAAACAACCACAGGAAAAATGCTAAATAAGAGAGACTTATGGTGATGAAAACAAGAGTGTGCCATTTGAACCTGTGGAAGTAGTAGACAGATGTACCCGCTGCTATGGTCGCAATTGAAAGTGTCAGATGAGTAGAGTCGCTTACCAGGGCAATTGTTATGGCAAATACTACAGAAATAACCGATAAGGTCTGAGATCTGTTCCTGATTGCCCAGTAAATCTGGTATGCTATAATAAGTACAAGTAAAAGAATAGTTAATGACTTCTGCTGAATCAGATGTGTCTGAGAGAAGAAATGCAGGCGCATCGTTATAAAAAAGAGAAGTACCTGGCCGGTTATCTTAAACATGAATGCCAGGGAGATATTAGTTTTCTTCATGTATTTGGCAAGAAGAAAAATAATAAGAGATGAGACATATCCGATAACAGCAGAAGCCAATGGTTGTCCCTGGGTAATAAGGTATTGGGTAAAGAATGCTATACCAAAGAAAAGTACTATATTGCCAATTGTTGAAAGACCGTACCTCCCTATTCTTGATTCCAGTCCTTTTCCTTCTTCTTCAATATTCAGTTCGGAAAGGACAGGTTCTGCAGGAATATAAATACTCCCTGAATAATTAGAAGTATCTTTTGAAATTTCAAGAGCAGACTCAATCCTGCTAAGTCTGAGCTCTATTTCACGAATACGGTTTTCAATACCTCCCGATTCAATTTCCTGTTCAGCCATAACAAATAATTTATTACAAAAATTTATCAGAAACAGCTACCCGGAAACAAACAAATAAAGAAGAATTATCAATCCTCCTCAGGAACCATTTTCCAGGGTGGCAACAACCATAACAGAAATGCAAGTATTCCAAATGGAATAATAAGCCAGAATGCTGCCATCAGGGTCCCGTCAAGGCCTATCAACCCAACCTTGAAACTTGTGAATCCGGAAAAGCTTTTTGAGAACAGCTGTCCACCGATAACCACATTCCATCTCATTGAATATACTCCAACAAGAATCAGAATACCTGCAATGAAATATATAGTTTTGCGTAGTTTTATCGGGCCTTTGTAGAACTGCAGGAATGCAAGTGTACAAAGAGGTATTATTGTTCCAATTAAACCCTGGGAAATAAAAAGAGTAAGATATAATTTACCTTCAACAAGCAATTTAATGGTCTCAAATGATTCTTCTGCTTCATATATCCTGTGAACCTGATCAAGACCTTCAAGTGTAAAATCAAGAATCAAAACAAAGAACAGATATTTACCGATAGCATCAAGGACTTTAATATCAATGCTTTTGGTTCTGATGTATGATACTGCCATATAGATAAGCATAACCATTGAGATTCCGGATACCATAGCAGAAAAAAGGAAGATTATTGGCATCAGAGGTGTCGACCACCATGGATTGGCTTTAATTGAACCGAATATGAAACCTACATAGCCATGTAGGATGAAAGCAGAAGGAATACCAACAACAGTAATGAAATATCCAAGCTTTCTGTCCCAGGATACTGTTTCAGGTGAAATATCATTCAGTCCCAGAGTAAGGATTCTGTATACCCATTTCATCAGTCCCTTTTTTTGCTGGCTCCAGATAACCATACTATGCCTGTAATCAAACCATATCTCAAGAAGGAGTACGACCATCAGATACCACAGGTAAACAAATCCGAAGATGGCCATTGCTGATGAACCATGAGGAGTTATCATGATCTCATATGCTCTCTGAGGCTGGGCTAGGTGGCTGATAAGAGGCATTGTTGCCACTAGCAGGAAAGAAAGAGCTGTAAGAAGGGCTATCTGATAAGTAGGTTTCAGAATCTTTACCTTGAATACCCTTTCAAGTGAAGCCAGTATAAATGCACCGGCAACAAGTCCTGTAATGAAAGGATATACTACTATGAGTATCCCCCATTGAAGATCAATCTCATTAGGGAAAATAAATCCCTGAATATGTGAAAGTATTTCGTGCAGATGAGGATAGCCGGGCTCCATATTATTTAACCTCCATACTTAATGCATTATAATAGAGTTTTGATCCGGTGTTAAGGTTCGGTCTCAGTACCTGTGTTGTATGCTCCTTAAGGAATTTAACAATTTCGCTGTTCTTATCCCTCAGGTTACCATACATCCTGGCACCGGTAGGACAAACTTCCATACAGACCGGTGCAAGATCTTTCTTCAGACGGTGATAACACAGGGTGCATTTGCTTGCCACTTTCTTTACCGGGTGAATAAACCTGCACCCATAGGGGCAAGCCTGTACACAATACCTGCAACCTATACAGTATTTGTCATCCACAAGCACAACCCCCTCCGGTGACAAATAGGTTGCTCCGACAGGACAAACCTGTTCACATGGTGATTTATAGCAATGGTTGCACATTTTTGGAACAAAGAATGATTTAAAAATCTCATCATCAGGAACAGTCTGTTTAAAACCGTCAATACCTCCGTTTGGAGATACAATATCGACAGTACCATCGTTCTTTACAGTGTATTGTTCAACCCAGTTACGGAAAAAGAAAGGTTCTCTGGGTACATCATTCTCATTTTTACATGATCTGGCACATGAACCGCATCCTATACACTTTTCAATATCGATAACAATTCCATACCAGGGTAAGCTTTTATCCTCCGGCTCTGCCCCATACACAAGGTACTGGCCCGACTTCAGCCACTGGTAACCGATTGCAGCACCTGCAACTGTTGCGGCTGACTTCAGGAATTTTCGTCTCGACGATTTTACTCTTTCATTGTCCATGGCTGATGGGGATTATGACATTCAGTACATTTCCTGCCGGTATTATGTTCGCTTAACATGATCTGGTTAACTGCATCAATCCGCCTGGCGGCATTCTTCTCATGACATAAGCCACAGAACTCCCGTGATCCGGGTTTCTGAATGTCTGCGGCATCGGCGCTTTCTACATGTTTCTGCCCAGGTCCATGACATGTTTCACATCTGATAGTCTTATGAACATCCGATTGCTTCATGTCTTCAATATCCTGGTGACATTCGAGACAGGCCTGCTCACCGGCATAATGGATCTCAGGCAATGTATTCTCTATCAGAGAATCTCCGCGGTAATGACCATACTGACCGAATGTATCAGGTATCAGCATCTTTCGTAACAGCAAAAAAAGAGCTATGAATAATGCAAATGCAACTGTCAGTCTTGTGATCTGGGGGGGGATATAGAATTTCATAAAAATATTATAAAATTACTATCGGGATCCTTCCTTTTAATCAAATGTAATACCGGACTGAACTCACTTAAGGAAATATGATAATTACAATCCTGATTTTAAGCTATTTATAAAGACTCTAAATAAAATTAACAGGGAAAATATTCGATAAATATTACTTAACTCCTGAATTGAGGGCCACTCCAGCAGTATTGTTATCTAATTAACAGAAACAATGGATCTTATGTTAAATAATTAACAATAAATGCATAATATCATATATCAAAAAAACCAATCTGTCAATTGAACAAAAAGAGATAACTTGCATTAATTAAAAAACGGAATTAAATGTACCTTTCAAATAAAATATTTATCAAACCTGAAAGTGTTGTATCAGAAATCATTAAGGGAAATCCGATTTTCCTTCTTGTTCTTGAGCATTTTGGGATTGATGATGTCCTGAATGAAAAAAGTGTATCGGAGCTATGTTTGATTCATGGCATCAGCGAGCAGTTGTTCATTGTCGTTGGTAATTTATTCAATGAGTTCATTTTTAATGACATAAACACAGTCAACAAATCAGACATTCCTTTATTGATAACCTATCTCAGAAATAGTCATTCCTATTACAAAGATGAAAAGTACCCTGAAATCACTGGATACATAACCAGGCTTGGTAAAAATGAAAATCATAAGGAAATGAAACTTGTTGAAACATTCTTTAATGAATATTTTGACGAAGTAAAGGAACACCTTGAATATGAAGAAAATGTTGTATTTCCTTACTTTTCTTCTCTCTATGAAAATCCCGGCAAAACAACTGGCATTCATTTTTCAGCAAAAGAATATATGGAGCATCATTCAGACATAGAATCAAAGCTTTCTGATCTGAAAAATCTCCTTCTTAAGTATCTTCATGTGAGTAACAGTAATTCTGTTAAAAGGAAACTGCTTCAATCACTCTTTGAGCTGGAATATGACCTTAAAATTCATTCATTGATAGAAGACCAGATACTCATTCCTCTGGCTGTTGCAATCGAAAACGATCCGGAGAAATGACCCAGGTTGTTACAAAAATAGGGATTATTGAACCATCTGACCTTATATATGAAGGGTTAACAAATATTCTGCTGAAAAATAACAGTCATATCAGGTTTTTTCGGATAGATGATCTCGAAAATATCTGCAGATCCCTGCCTCCATCCGACATGAATATTATTATACTAAATATTACCCTTACCAGTAACAGGTTAAAGGTCTTCCGAAATATCAAGAGAGAGAGACCGGGTATAGCATGGGTAGGATTAATATATTCATTCACAAATGCTGAAACTTTATCGGAATTTGACGAAATAATAAGGATTGATGAAGAAACAGACATTCTATGTACAAAGATAAGCAGGCTTGCTGATAATAAGAGTAATCACAACCACGCACCTCTTCAAAAAACATTGACTGAAAGGGAAACTGATGTATTAAAATACCTTTCCAGAGGACTCTCAAATAAAGAAATAGCTGATTCATTAAATATCAGTATACATACAGTTATCAGCCACCGGAAAAACATATCGCTGAAAACCGGGATTAAGAGTCAGTCAGGACTTACGATTTACGCAATATCAAATAATATTATTTCAATTGATTCCATCTAGTTGTTTGAATACATACTACTTCATGGGATAATCAACAGCAAAATTCATTATTAATTGGGATTGACACGCTAATATGCATGCAGTTTCTTTGTTTCTGAATATTAACATTAAAAGAACTGCAGATGAAGAAAATAATGATTTCCGCAATCCTACTGATAATAAATTTAAGAATAGTTAACGCTGACTCGCCTGATTCAACTTCATCAGCATCAGAATATTTTAATACTGCTGAACTCATGTTACTCAGGGATGGCAAACTTAACATAGGTGCATATGGTGAAGTTCATTATAATCAGCCAATAGCTAAAAGCCAGAAAGAAACCGGAATACTGGATGTCCACAGAGTGGTGATGTTTTTAGGGTATAATTTTTCAAGAAAAACACAGTTTGTTTCAGAGATTGAATTTGAACATGTAAATGAGATATGGGTCGAGCAGGCATTTCTTCAGCAAAGAATAAGCCAAGCTGTAAATTTCAGGGCAGGGCTTCTTCTTGTACCTATGGGAATTATTAATGAATTTCATGAACCCACATCATTTAACGGTGTAGAAAGACCTGTTATTGACAGTAAGATATCGCCGAGTACATGGAGCGAAATCGGGCTTGGATTTTCCGGGAATCTCCAGCCTGCAAATCTAAAGTACCAGATCTACCTGATAAGCGGGCTTAACGGATATGATACCAAAGGGATCTTTAACGGTTCATCAGGACTGAGAGATGGAAGACAGAAAGGATCCAAAGCTTATATTAGTTCTCCTGCAGTAACCGGAAAACTCGAGTATTACGGGATAAGAAACCTTAATATTGGTATTTCAGCATATACAGGAAGGTCTCAGAGCAAGCTTTATAATAAGCTACCTGATGATGACAGTAACAGGAAACAGATTGCAGATTCATCTTCTGTCGGAATTGCAATGATAGGTGCTGATGCAAGATACCGCAAAGGAGGACTTGAATTACGGGGTCAGATATATTATAACATATTATCCAACACCGAGCAATACAATATATTCACCCGGAAAGCAACAATAAACAATGATCTCGGAAAAGAAATGAGCGGCTTTTATATCGAAGCAGGTTATAATGTTTTCAGGCATTTTAGAGTTAACCATGACCTGGTTCCTTTTCTGAGATATGAGTATTACAATATGCATCATTCAACTGATAAGATAACAACTGCCAATCTTCTTTACAAAAACAATCTGATCACAACAGGCATTACCTTCAGATTAACGAATAATGCAGTTATGAAATGCGATATGCAGCTAATACGATCTGCTGCAGATAATGAATACAGAAAGACAGTCAATGCAGGATTCGGTATTGTATTTTAAATAATAGCTCAAATGAATTCAATTTTACTAGTACTTTTTGCCTTTACTGCGTCCTTATTTCTAAGTACGGGCGAAGATGAGATTGACTATTATCCAAAACTGCTTATTAAAGAACTGAATGCAGTAAAAGGTTCTGAAAATTTGATAATCTCCGAGTTAAGACCGTTGTCTGCTGACAAGTCCATCATCATGAATGAGGGTAAATTCTTCCGGGCCAGGGGGGCTGACTCACTTACTTTTAAAGTCTATGTTGGAAGAGTGTTCAGCTGCAGGGCAGGTGGATGTTCAGCAAGATCTGTAAGTATACCGGATATCAGGGAAGAAGCTTTTGAATATTTTGATTACTTCATAATTTTTAGTGAAAATAACAGTATAATATCTGTAAGGATATTCAATTATGAGGCTACACATGGTCATGAAATAATGGTAAGAGGCTGGCTTAAACAATTTATTGGATATGACGGATCAGGAAACTTAAGACCAGGTAAAGAAATTGATTCGATTTCCGGTGCAACTATTTCTGTTGACAGACTGGTGGAGGATATCAGGAATAAAACTGCGATTGTAAAAAACCTTTACTGAAACTATAAGCCTCTTTCCCAGGTTTCAGGAAGATAAATGTGATTTATTATCAGTACCAGTTATTAATAACTTAGGGCATTTTCTTAAAACCTTCATGTCGAATGATCCAGGTACCGTCATTCGGAAAGCCGGGGATATCTCCAATTGAACCATCCCACCCGGCAGTCATCATTGCAACTGCAGTAAGCAATGCTCCGTTGGAAGGGAAATAAGGAAACGGGCCGCCAGTTGCAAGGCCATGTTCATCAAACTGAAAACCCGGAGAGCTACGCAACAGCATATCAACTGCCAGCTTACCATTACCTGTACGTGCAGCAGCCATAGCAACCATCGGGAAGTCCCATCCCCAGGTCCTGTTAAAATTCCAGACAGAAGTTACCTTGTCGAGAGTGGCAATAAAACTTGCTGTATCCACCCCATCTCCCGGCAACATTCCTAAGGTACCAAGCAGGCCGGGATGTTCAAAAGCATATTTAGTCCACATACTGTCTATCTTCTCATGTGTTACGTAGACACCATTCTCCTGAGGTAATTGTGCCAGATTGTCAAGTATAGTATCCCATCTGACGTCTCTTACCTGCCCAAGACGTTCTTTCCACTTTTGTGCGGTTCTCAGTCCAAATCTCCAGTAACCAAGCTCAAAGGCAGGATTGATTGTCTTTTCCGGATCTGTATTCTCAGACATAATATAGACAGGTGGGCCTAAGTTATACCGGCCTTCTGATTTATCATAATATGCAAAATCAGCCATGAATTCTGCAGTATTGAAAACAATTTCTTTCCATCTGTCGAGAGTCTCATTATCTGGATGCAGGCGATAATCAAGTTCGGCAAAGTATATCGGATGAGGCTGCTGCCAGATCAGCAGGGCATGTATTATATGGGGCCACTCCCGGTCAAAACCGGCTGTGCATTTAGGCCACCGTGCACCACTATACCCCTGATCTTCGGCCCTTTTTATTGAAGCAGGCAAAAAATCCCTGTAAACATGCAGGCTTTTTTCGAGGAGGTTCCACCTGTCCCACAGGGCATAATGCACCCCATGCCACCATATCATTTCAAAATGAAAGCGTCCGTACCAGCCATTGTTCACAAGACCCGATTCCTGGGGAGGTAATGAACCTGCTTCATTTACCTTCATCAGGTATTGCGAAAGGACGATTCTTCTCTCCAGTTCCTTCCACCTTTGATCCGGACTTTGTGATAAGTCAATTGCGGCGCCTGAGTTCCAGAAGTTTTTCCAGGCTGCCCTGCTGTCAGCAAAAATATCCTCAGCTGAAATATTTTTTATTCCGGAATTATCCTGACTGAATGAACATGTAAATTCAAATTTATCACCCGGTGAAGGATCCAGATAGAATCTGTGCCTTGAAGCTATTGTATCACCTGAAAGCAGATTTGCTTCTGCCCTCCATTTAAGAGTGACATAGTAGTGACTGCTGTCCATACTCCGGAAAATAACAGCAGAATTCTTTTCATACCGTTCAATAACAGAATTATGGGCTTCCTCTTTTGAAAAATCACCAACATAGATTGCCTGATTTCCATGATCAGCATATGGGAAATCCAGGAATATCTTTATCTGCCCGGTTTTTAGCAGATCTGATTTGACAATGACACCGATTCCGTCCATGGCAGAATGGCAGGCAGTAATTACTTCAACAGATTTTCCTTCAAGTTCAAATGAACTGGTTATTATACCCTGCCAGAGGTCAGTTTCCTGACGTGTGTTTTTCAGATCAGTTAATCCGGCTTTTGAACCATCATCTTTTACCAGAAGAAAACCTATCCTGCCAAGATTGAACCTGTGTGGATTCCCTGCAAGCCACTGAGATATTTCCGGCTGCTGATCATCGGGCATTGAGAAATTTATCTGCCTGTCATGAACCTGAAGGCTCACCCCCCGGAAATCGCAGGTACTTTTTCCCTCAGGTAAAGGGAAACTGTGCCAGCTCCAGTGTGACATGGTATTGAAAGGAACAAAGGTTTGTAAGCCTGTTATATCCACACCAAAAGCAAATTCACCATTACCGACCTGTGCAGGACTTGCCGGATTATTTACATTACTTATGATATTATGGCGTCGGACAACCTTTTGCCTGTCAATTTTGTTGTATACTGAATATTCCTTACAGGAATAGAATAATATTACAGACAGGATAATAATCAGGGATCTGATTCCGGGTCGTAAACTCATATAATTAATAATAAGATGAAATAATGATTAAATTTAACTCTTTAATCTTTAAAAAATAATATCATGATACAAACAATACTCGGATCAGGCGGAGGTATAGGAGCTCCTCTGGCAAAAGAACTAAAAAATTACACCGACAAAATACGTCTGGTAAGCAGAAATCCTGTAAAAGTAAATGAAACTGATGAGCTGTTTCCGGCAGACCTGAGTGATCTGAGCCAGATCGACAAGTCAATAGCCGGTAGTGAAATTGTCTATGTTACAATAGGATTTGAGTATAACCTGAAAGTATGGAAAACAACATGGCCTCCTTTTATGGAGAAGGTTATTGATTCCTGCATTAAACATAATGCCAGGCTTGTTTTTTTTGACAATATGTACATGTATTCAAAAAGTTCTGTACCATTTATGACAGAAGAGTCAATCATACAGCCTCCCAGTGAAAAAGGCAAAGTGAGGCAGCTGCTCCGTGAAATGATAATGAATAAAGTTGAAAGGGGGGAACTTAAGGCTCTTATAGCAAGAGCAGCAGATTTTTATGGTCCCGGGAATAAGAACAGTGCTCTTAAAATTATGGTTATTGATAATCTGAAAAAAGGGAAAAAAGCACAGGTTTTTGGTAATCCGGGTAAAATTCATACTTACACATATACTCCTGATGCTGCAAAAGCTACTGCGATACTTGGAAACACCCCCGATGCCTATAACCAGGAATGGCATGTCCCCACCACCAGAGAAAAGCTTACATCAGCTGACTGGATTGGCCTGATTGCAAAGGAGCTTAAAACTGAAGCTAAAATTCAGAAAGTATCAGGCATTATGATCAATTTCCTGGGAATTTTTGTACCGGTAATGAGGGAATTCCCTGAAATGCTATATCAGTATGAACAGGACTATATCTTTGACAGCAGTAAGTTTGAAAACCGTTTTGGTATAACCGCAACTCCTCCTATGGCAGGCATAAAAGAGCTAATAGAAAGCCTTACATAGAAATAATTACACTTCAACTAATCATTTCTTAGTTATGAAA
>CAYLYN010000002.1:0-52648 GCA_964387565.1 uncultured Rikenellaceae bacterium
GTATAATATAGTAGTATAAAAACAAAAAGTCATGAAAATAACGGTAAGCATCAATCTCGGAGGTTACTCATTTAACATCGACGAGGATGCATATGCAGAATTGAAAAGGTACTTAAGGAACCTCGAACACCATTTTGCTGAAGAAGAAAGTTCTTCTGAAATCCTTTCTGATATTGAAACCAGGATGGCAGAAATATTCAGAACAAAAATTACCAGTTTCAAACAGGTAATAAATATAGATGATGTACATCAGGCTATATCTGTAATGGGTACTCCTGAAGATATCTCCGATGGCGATCATAAATCGGCCGGAGAAAAATTCTCTTCAAGGGGTTATCATCGTATGTATCGTGATCCCGACCATCGTATAATTGGTGGAGTATGTGCCGGAATGGGGGCATACTGGAATATTGATCCCGTAATCGTAAGGATAATTTTTGTGGCACTGGTTCTTGCAGGAGGAATCGGAGCCCTTGTATATCTTATCTTATATATTGTGATTCCTGAAGCAAAAACTACTGCCCAGAAGATAGAGATGAAGGGTGATCCTGTCAACATTCACAACATCAAGGAAGCAGTAAAGCAGGAGTTTAACACAGTGAGAAAGAACATGAAGTTTTAACCAATTAAAATTACCAGTCATGGATTTAGAAAATACAAAAGCCCAGATGCGAAAGGGGATACTGGAATACTGCATATTGTCGGTACTTTCCAGAAACTCCTGCTATGCAAGTGATATAATCAGGGAACTCAAGGAGGCAGAGGTAATAGTTGTTGAAGGTACCCTCTACCCTCTTCTTACCAGGCAGAAAAATGCCGGTCTGCTAAGTTACAGGTGGGAAGAATCACAACAGGGACCTCCGCGGAAATATTATGAACTGACAGAAGCCGGAAAATCCTACCTGGAAGATCTGGATAAGTCATGGAAAGAGATGGTAGAATCAGTAAACAGAATAAGAACCAGGTAATTAAAAAACTATTTAATACTGAAAAAAATGGACAAAACCATAAAAATAAACCTGGCTGGCACGCTTTTTACAATCGATGAAGATGCGTATAAAATGTTGCGTGACTACCTCCAGGCAATCGATCTTCGCTTCCGCAATACAAAAGGAGGAAACGAAACAATTGAAGATATAGAGGCAAGAATTGCCGAGATCTTTGATTCTCAGAAAGGAACTGCCGGAATAATTTCCAGGGAAAATGTTGAATCAATGATTAACGTTATAGGTAAGCCGGAAGATTTTGACGCTCCGGAAATTCAGGAGGATTTTGAAGAGAGTACCTATCGCAGTAAAAGGCTTCACCGTAATCCTGATGATACCATCATTGCCGGAGTCTGTGGCGGAATAGGTGCATATCTGAATACTGATCCTGTACTTATAAGAGTCCTGTTTGTAATATTCGCAGCATTTTTTGCTTTCGGATTCTTTCTTTACCTGATCCTCTGGATTGCAATTCCTGTTGCCAACAGTGAAACACGACGCAGGGAAATGTATGGCAATGATTATGCAAGAGTGATGGCACAGCAAAGACAGTCTGCCGGTTATGGTCCGGGATCCGCTCCCTCATATAACAAAGGCTACTACCAGACTTCAAGAATTGGGAGTGCAGTAAATGAGATTTTCATGGCAGTTGGCAGAGTGCTGTTTGTAATAATGCGCATATTTCTGATTATCATTGGCGCTGTATTGCTTCTCACCAGCTTTATGTTCCTTCTTACATTCATCCTTGTCTTTATTTTCAAGATTCCCGGGGCATTTTCATCCAATGCTGCTGATTTTAATATTATATATCTTCCTGATTTTCTTAACTATCTTGTATCCCCGGCACTTTTTCCCTGGATCATAATTCTTGGAGCCATAGTGGTTCTGCTCCCGCTTCTGGGATTAATTTACTGGGGTGTCAGGATGATCTTCTGGTTCAAGGCGAATGACGGCATGCTGAGTCTGATAATGATCATTGTATGGGCATTGTCGCTTACAGCCCTTGTACTACTGCTTTTCAATGAAGGTGTAAGCTTTGCCGAAAGGTCAAAATCGTCGACGAAAATACCTTTATCCGGTTCTGCAGATACAATCTATGTATTAACTGCAGGAAGTATAAGCGACCGTATTACAGATAACACTCTTCCTTTCAGCACCGAGGGATATTCCCTGCTGATTAACGATGAGAAAAAGGAATTATATGTCACTCCTGATCTCGATATTGAATACGGTGAAAGAATCTCTTCAGGTGTTACAGTAATTAAAGAATCGTTCGGAAGCAGTGAAATAGTAGCCTTCAACAGGACAAAAGACTTAAATTACAATTTCAGTGTTCATGGCGATTCAGTTATTCTGGATGACTTCTTTACCATTCCGGAAGGTCGCACATGGTCGGGAGATAACATTGAAATTAAAATAACACTTCCGGAAGGCACTATAGTGAAAACCGACTCAGGTGCTGAGAGGTTATGCAACTGTAACAGGGAGTATAATGAGGACAATCTGTTCCCTCTTGAAAAAAGAGAAGGATTGAGCACATGGGAAATGACTGAAGATGGCCTGGTCCCTGTTCAAAGCAATTCAAAAAAATAAAAAGTTCCTGTTTTTTCATTCCTCAATATCTTCGATGACATCCGGCACCTTTGCTTCAGGTGCCGGATTACTTTTTTATAATTATTTGTAAAACAGCTTTTTCAATTGACATTGATTTCTTCATTTTATAACTTTATGCCTCAATTAACAAACTGTCTGAAATGAAAAGGAATCTTCTGCTCCATGTTTTAATTCTATTATTTGTAAATGCATTTTCACAGGAAACTGAATCTTTAAAGGATACAATCAGGAAAGATGCCCTGAATGTTTATATGGAAAATACTGACTACATCCGTAAAGAAATTCCATATATAAACTATGTAAGGGACCTGAAAGATGCAGCATTGTATATTATATCTACCAGGCAGCGAACCGGCTCTGGAGGACGTGAATTCACATATTTTTTTGTCGGACAGCATAAATACGCTGGTATGGCTGATACTCTCTCTTTCACTATTGGCCCTGATGCAACAGATGACGAGATAAGAAGCAAGGAGGTAAGGACTCTGCAAATAGGCCTGATGAGGTATGTTGCTAAAACCCCGCTCGCTGATTATCTCAGGATAAACTTCACCAAACCAATCTCGGAAAAGGTTTCGACTGATAAATGGGATAACTGGGTATTCAGGATTTCACTGAACGGATACCTGAATGGTGAAAAGTTATATGAATCAACATATATGAACAGTAATCTCAATATTTCAAGAATAACTGAAAAATGGAAAATTAATATAAGGGCAAGATACGGCTACAGCATTGAAAAGTTTGACATAGAAGACGAGATTATTTCAAGTGAGAACACCTCAAGAAGCCTGAATACACTGATTGTAAGAAGCATATCTGACCATTGGTCATATGGCGGAACTATAAATTACGGGGCAGGCAGTTACAGTAATCTTAAGAATTCAATAATTATAATGCCAGGTATCGAATATGATATCTTCCCTTATTCCGAAGCCACAAGGAAACAGCTCCGGTTTCTATATTCTGCCGGATATAATTATTCACATTACATTGACACAACTATTTATGACAAAATAAAGGAAGCACATCTGCAGCATTCATTCACAACAGCTTATGAGGTTGTTCAGAAATGGGGCTCAATCGATATTAACCTTCAATACAGCAACTACCTGCATGACTGGAGCATGAACAACCTTTCTCTTTACGGACGTATCGAACTAAGAATTACAAAGGGACTGTCTGTGAACTTAGGTGGAGGAGCATCGCTGATTCATGATCAGCTCGGACTTGTTAAAGGCGGAGCAACAACTGAAGAGGTTCTGCTGCGCAGAAAGGAGCTGGCAACTCAATTCAGCTTCTGGACAAATTTCGGCTTCTCTTACACTTTCGGATCAATTTACAACAATGTCGTCAATCCACGGTTTGGAAATTCAGGAGGTTATGGCATGATGTATTACTGATCTGTCTGATATGTTCATATAACCCAAATTATATTGAATTTTCTTTGAACCTGAATAATTCTGTTATACCTTTATAGATTACACCCTGTTTAATAAGACTTAAATGACTCTTCAGATTATTGAATCTGCAATTATAGTTCTCCTGCTTGGGTATGTAATCTGGCTTCATATACAGCTCTCTAAAAAGAATATCTTCATCGAAACAACAGTGAAGAAGTTATCGGGGATTGAAAAAACGAGGAGTATGGAGGAGATGGTGGAATTCCTGAAAGAGATTCAGAAGGCAGGTATGTATCCCTATAGCTCTCCTGACAAATTTCTTGATGAAAGCATCACCAGCTTTATTCTTGAAAATGATACAAGACTTAAGATATATATGCATTACACCAGATATGAAGCTGATGCAAGGAATATACTGAAGGTCGGATTCAGATTTGCCAATTCATTTTATAAGACTGCTGTGCAGGTTACAAGAGATAAGCTTGATATGGTGATAAAACATAACAGTCAGAAGTATTATGGCCATTTTCTTGTTATAATCTCTGTATCAGGCGATACGGTTAAGCATTTTACCTCTGAAATAAAGAAGGCCGGACTTAAAAATGTCTCTTTCGAAAATATTTTAACAGAATCTGCCCCAATGCGCAATGAAAACGGCGAACCGGTTTACATTTTCCCTAATCAGTTTATCAAAGGTTATATTAACCACATTACCGGTGAAATAACCACAAATCCTGCATTTGATCCCGACTTCATTTCTCCGGCCTTTGAGAAGAATCTGCTTTCTTATAAGTAAATTCCTGCCTGCCAGTCTGTATAAAGATCAGAAAACTTATAGTTATATTTGAGTCCAAATTATATTATGATGAAAAGATCGTTATTAGTAATCCTGGCGGTTTTTTTCTTTGCCGGAACAATTGTTAATGCTCAGGGACTTCTTAAAAAGGTCGGAAAAGCAATGACTGATGAGCTTCTTGGAACCAAAACATCAACAGCTACAAAAAAAACAGACCAGCCTGAACCAAATAGCGCCTGTAATAATGCAGAACTGGTGATGGATATGGGAGGCAAACTGCAGCTTGACTATAAGGAATTGACAATCAGCATTTCCAATGATGGCAGGGTACTTGCAAAACACGTTGGTTCTGACGAATATTATATTGTAAAAAATGGTGTGACCGAGGGGCCATACAAAGGTGATGATCCCAGAGTTAAAAGCTTTGAAATAACTTCTGAAGAAGTTCCTGAAGGTGTTGATGCCTGGACCTACAAATACAAACAATATATTTCCAGGAAAGACAATAAATATCTCATTACTTTTGGAGGTAAGACCTATGGACCTTACGGCCAGATTCAAAATTTCGCTGTTACAATGTCAAAAGATAAATTTGCTGCCCTTGTTATTGAAAATGTTGTTGTTACAGAAGACCAGGGAAAGGCAATGGATGAGGCTATGAAAAATGCCAAAACTGACCAGGAGAAGATGGATCTGGCTCTTAAATACAGTGCCGAAATGCAGCAGAGAATAATGCAGGGAGGAGGCCCTGAATCAATGGTTCCAAAGCTGGTTACAAATATCGAGGGAATTTCATATGACTGGACAAATAATATGGGTGGTTCACTAAACAGCAATATGAAATATGATGAGATACTCATGACCAGGGGAAGTGATATAAAAGATCTTAAAGGAAATACAATACATACTGTAACCCCTGAAGAAGGGGGTGCAGATTTCTTTATAAGTACAGATAATTCAAAATATGCATGGCATCAGTACGGGACGCTGAATATAAGTGATAAAACAAGCCTCAGCGAACTATTTAATCCCCGTCTGGTTAAAGCAGAAGGTAAAATTTACCTTGCATATATGTATTATTCTCCAAAGAAGAATTCCATACTGCAGTGCAAGATACCCTTCTGAAATTAAAAGAAATAACTGCCTTTTTATTCTTATTTTTATTTTTCGCAGAGGCTTCTTCCCAGTCTGCCGGGTACGATAAAATTTTTGGATCTGACTGGAAGAGGGCACTGGCATTTGAAAGAGAGAACAGAAACTGGATGCAGCCGGTTCTGGAACGAAACAAGATACCCTATGATTATGCTATTGCAGTTATTTTTCCGGAACTGGTACGTTATTCAGCCCTGCGTGATAAAATGGAGATTTCCCTTCTTAAAGCTCTCTACATTAATCTTGGAGAACAATATGCAGATTTCTCAATCGGCCAGTTCCAGATAAAACCATCCTTTGCTGAAATTATTCGTTCAGAGGGGCCTGCGGCTCTTGGAAGAAGGTCAGGAATAAGGTTTAAACAACCTGGAGAATTTGAAAGCATCTCCTGGTACAGGAAATCTATTGTAGCCGATCTTGAGGAACCTGAAACTGAATTCAATTATGTTATTGCATTCTTTAAGATATGTGAGAAAAAATACAGGATTGAAAGAATGGACGAAATACACAAACTAAAGTTCCTTGCAACAGCATACAATTACGGGATTGATAAAAGTGCTGAACAGATTGAAGATATGATCAACTCTAAATACTTCAATACCAGGCTTTTTAAGACTGAAAATTATTCCTATGCAGATGTGGCACTCTTCTGGTACCTTAATAACAAACCGGTATCGGGAGCCGGGCGTAAATAATCCTGCTTTTTGAACATCCCTTCATTTCTGTTACATTTGGAAAAAATTCAAAAACAGTTATTATGAAGAAGTATTCAATATATTTCATCCTGATTATTTTCCTGTTTGCAGGGTTATCCTGCAAAACAGGCAAAACTAATGAAGCTGAAGATCTTACACAATATGTTGATCCGCTGATCGGAACTGCTCACTGCAGGTGGTTTCATGTTGCTCCCGGCTGCAATCCCTTTGGCCTTGCCAAACCCGGACCCTCCACTGACGGACATCTTGGTAATAAGGATGGATGGGAAGCTGTTGGTTATGACTTCAGGCATACCTCAATTGAAGGATTCCCTAATTTCCATGAATTCCAGGTCGGAGGAGTGGTTTTCATGCCTTCAAACGGAAAACTTATAACAATCCCGGGGCATCCTGATTCAACAGGAACCGGATATCGCTCAGCCTTCGATAAGAAAGATGAAATTCTCAAACCGGGCTACTATTCAGTATTACTTAAAGATTACGATATCAGAGCTGAAGTAACTTCAACAAACAGGGTTAGCTTTCACCGCTACACATTCCCTTCCGGTGATGATTCCCATATACTTTTTGATATAGGAAACAAACAGGGAGAAAGCGGAGAGGTGAAGGATGCAAGGGTTTCCTATACTCCGGCAGGAAGAATTGAAGGATTTGTTGAGACTTACCCTGAATATGTCAAAAAATACCAGACCGGCGCAAGTGTTAAAATGTTCTTCTCTGCAGATATTGATAAGAAACCTGACTCATTTGGTATCTTCCATAAAACTGTTATCGAACCGGGCAAGGCTGAAGCTTCCGGCGTCGGAGCCGGCCTCTATCTTACATTTAGTACTTCAGAGGATGAAAGCATAACTATTAAAGCAGGATTATCATATACCTCAATTGAAAATGCCAGACTGAACCTTGAAACAGAAGCTGCTGATCTTGAATTTGATAAAGCCCGCGAAATGGCTCACAATAACTGGAATTCATACCTCGGAAGAATACGAGTGGAAGGAAAAGTAAAGAGTGATAAAGTTAAATTTTATACAGGACTTTATCATGCACTTAAAGGCAGGGGCCTTGCAAGTGATGTAAATGGTGCCTATCCCAGAAATGATGGTACCACAGGACAGATTCCACTGGGCAAGGATAATAAACCTGAATATAACTTCTATAATACTGATGGCATATGGGGAGGACAGTGGAATCTCGTTCAGCTGTGGGCACTTGCTTATCCTGAATACCTTACCGATTTCGTGAAAACCCACCTCACTGTATACAGCGATGCCGGATGGCTGGGTGACGGAATTGCCAACAGCAAATATGTCTCAGGTGTAGGAACAAATCAGGTCCCTCTTGCAATAGTGGCAGCATATATGTGTGGAATTCGCGATTTCGATATTCAGAAAGGATACGAAGCTGCCCTTAAAAATGAAATAACATCTGAAGGACGCCCCTTCGGAGCGGGAAAAATGGATGTGGGCAAGTTTGTAAAATATGGATATGTACCCTATATTGAAAAAGGTGAAGGCTCTGATGAACTGTGGCGATTCTCATGTTCACACACTCTTGAATATTCATATACTTCATGGGCTGTCGCCCAGATGGCAAAAGCTCTCGGCAGGGAAGATGACTACAAAATGCTGATGGGACTTTCAAAAAACTGGGAGAATATATTCCATCCTGTACGGCAGCTAATGTGGCCAAAATGGGAGAATGGAAAATTCTACGAGGAATTTGATGCCACACAACCCCATAACGGATTCCAGGAAGGTAATGCATACCAGTACACCTTCTATGTACCACATGATCCTGAAGCTATGGCTGCTAAAATTGGCAGGGAGGAGTTCAATTCCAGGCTTGACAGTATATTTCTTATCTCAGAAAAAGATCTTTTCGGGGGAGGCACTGAAATACATGCATTTGCGGGTATTACAAAACCCTATAACCATGGAAATCAGCCCTGCCTGCATACTTCATTCCTTTTCAATCATACAGGTGCACCGTCAAAAACCCAGAAATGGGTCAGAATGATATGCAGAGACTTTTACGGCACTGAAGGGATTCATGGCTATGGTTTCGGTCAGGATGAGGATCAGGGACAACTGGGAGCATGGATAGTAATGGCAGGGATGGGTTTGTTTGATGTTAAGGGCTTAACTGACACGGACCCAACTTTTAGTCTGGGTAGCCCCTTATTTGATAAGATCACAATTATTCTGAACAACAAGTATTATGCAGGCAAACAGTTTATTATTGAAGCAGAAAATAACTCCCCGGATAATGTTTACATACAGTCTCTTTCTTTAAACGGCAATGACCTGAACAGAACATTTATTCCATTCAGTGAAGTTGTAAGGGGAGGAAACCTTAAGCTCATGATGGGTCGGGAGCCGAAGGACAATTATTAATGTTCAGATAAGATTATTAATCCTCAACTTTATCTGCAACAGTTGGTTTAAGAGTCATCAGCTGTAGTATTACTGCAGCTGCTACCGGTAATGCCAGCAGTGAAAGGTCAGGACCAAGACTTCCGGCATCGGTCGATTTACCCAGTCCCCTGGTAACAAGAGCACCGGCGAATACTCCCGCCATATTCATCAGCCCATAACCTGCTGCCCTATGCCCTGGTGCGATAAACTGGCACAGGATGGGCATATTGTTGGCATCAAACATGCCAAAGCCAATTCCAAATAATACTCCGCCTCCGATAATTCCCGGTAAACCACTTCCAAATCCAAGGAAAACAAGAGCCGGAATTGTAAGAGTAAGACCTATGGCACTTGTATATATTCTTCCCCGAAGATTAAATCCAATCCACCTGTCAGCTAAAATACCGCCGGCTATTACTCCAACAAAGGAAGAAAGTGCTATAGTTATAGTACTAAGTGGTCCTGCTGTTGCCATATCAATATTCAGGCTTTCTGAAAACAATGTAGGCAGCCAGTTTTTAATACCCCATCCCGGGAAGCTTGGTGTGGCAAAATAAAACAATATAACCCAGAAGCTGGTCTTTCCAACAAGCATTGACAGGCTCTGTGCTACAGAACTGAATCCTGAAAAAATTGAACCTGGCCTGTTGCCTCCTTCTATAACAGATCTCTTCTCACCTAGAAGTAGAATGAGTAACCCGGAATATACAACTCCTGTCAGTCCGAAGATCTGAAATGCCGCCTGCCATGACCAGTTACTCGCAACAGTGGCTCCAAATCCTCCGAGCGCCTGCCCTGCATACAAACCGGTCATATGAATGCCGACAGCCAGTGATCTTGTATTACCCCTGTGATAGTCAGCAATCAGCGCAAGTCCGGCAGGTATGTAAAGTGCTTCACTTACTCCCATAACTGCACGCAGGAAATAGAGTTGAGAAAATGTTGTTGCAAAACCCATGGCAAGAGTTACTCCCGACCAAACACCCAGACTCCCGATGATCAGCCATTTTCGGTTAATCCGGTCGGCAATCAGTCCTGCCATCGGTGACATAAGTCCGTAAATCCAGAGGAATACAGCCATAAGCCTGCCAAAGTTCTCCGCTGTCTCAAGCTCACTGATATCACCCATGATCGAAGACTTCATGGTTGAAAGCATCTGGCGATCCATGTAATTCAACAGGGCAACAACCCATAACAGGCCAACTACCAGCCAGGGATACCAGGACTTCTCCTTAATTCTCATCTTACAGAAAAAAGATTATCTATTCCGAGAGCTTTTACATCTTTCTCGAATAGTGAATAGCTCACGGAGTCAAGATTTTTAACCGGAAGCCGGAATTCACCGCAATCAAGACCAACATATTTCATAAAAGCTTTCCCGGTACCCATTCCTCCATACTTTCCAAGAAGAGTGATCATGTTAACTGACAGTTGCTGCAATCTTCCTGCTTCTTCAAGATTACCCAGATTAAATTCCTGTATGAGTTTGTTATAAAGAGGAGCGGCATAATTGTATGTACTTCCAACAGCCCCCTTTGCCCCTAACGAAAGGGCAGGCAGAATGTTCTCATCACGACCCCACAACATTTCAAAAGCTTTATTGTCATAGTTCAGACATGTAAGAAAATCCATAAAATCTTCATGAGTATATTTTATCCCTGCAAAATTCGGAAGCATCTCTGATATCTTCTTTATAAAACGGGCCATGGGAATATTTACTCCGGTAAGAACAGGTATATGATAATAATATACAGGCATGTCAGGCACTGCCTCTCCGACTTTAGCCACGAACTCGGCAAGATAATTTTCATCTGCGGGCCTGAAATAATAAGGGCCTATTACAGCAATTGCATAGATACCGGCATTATATGAGAACAGAGCATTTTCAATACACTCTTTGTACGATGTTCCTCCTACCAGGTTTATTACACGTACAGTACCATCGTTCCTGTAACTCTCTGCCCACTTTTCGGTATGCAGCTGTTTCTCCTTTTGTGTCAGCGAAACTCCTTCACCCGTTGATCCGTTGATAAATGCACCGGTAACTCCGTTTTTTTTAAGAAAACTGTAATATTCAGGCACCAGGCCTAAATTCAGATTGCCTGATTTATTCATTGGAGTAAAGGGTGCAGCAACCAGACCTTCAAATCTTTTATGTATCTTCATATTATTATTATTTTCTGATCCCTTTTTTTGATATGTCAACAGATTAACAATACGGATGAAATTACAAATAAAAAATCCATTAACTCCAATGAAAACAAAAAATGTCTTTTCACTGTTTGTGTTACTTGCTCTAAGCTTCGCCAGGGCTGAATCACAGGAGTGCAATATTATACCTGCTCCTCAACATACAGGAATAAGTGATGGTGAGTTTACTTTCAATTCCGGCACCGGTATTGTAGCCTCAGATGAACTGTCAGTCACTGCTGAATTATTTGCTGATGAAGTGAAGAAGATTCTTGGTATTGAACTAAAAGTTACCAGTAAGGGAAAGATTCAGGGAAATATTGTTCTTACAACTGAAAAGAAAGCTCCGGAAACTGAAGCCTATAAACTTATTATAACTCCTCAAAATATTGAAATAAAGGCTGCATCAGCATCAGGAATTTTCTATGGGCTTCAAACACTTAAGCAGCTGCTCATCTGCTCTGGCAAAGTCATTAAAGCCCAGGTAATCACTGATTCACCAAGATTTTCATGGCGGGGTGTTATGCTCGATGTAAGCCGGACCTTCATGCCTGTCAACCTTGTTAAACGCTATATCGACCTGTTCTCAATGTATAAACTTAATGTGGTTCATCTTCACCTTACTGATGACCAGGGTTGGAGGATTGAAATAAAGAAATATCCTTTACTTACAGAAGTCGGATCAAAGTTCGATCCTGAGTTCAATACTATGGGGGGATATTATTCGCAGGATGAGATAAGAGATCTTGTCCGGTATGCAAAAATCAGAAATGTGATGCTCGTTCCTGAAATTGAGATGCCGGGACATGCATGTGCTGCAATAGCCTCATATCCTGAACTCTCATGCGATAGTGTAAGACCGGTAATTCACACCTTCTTTGAAGGTAAATCAATTCACGAAGAGATTTTCTGTGCAGGCAAAGAATCAACATATAATTTGATCTTCGGCATTCTTGATGAGATTTGTGAATTGTTTCCCTCTCCTTATATTCACATTGGCGGAGATGAAGCACCAAAAGCTTCATGGTCAAAATGTCCTTACTGCCAGAAGGCGATGAAGGAGAATAAGCTCCTTAATGAAGAAGAACTCCAGAGCTATTTTGTAAAAAGGATTGGTGATTATATCAGGGGGAAAAACAAAATTCTGGTTGGTTGGGATGAAATAATTGACGGTGGAAAACTGGCAGGGGATGAAGTACTGATGTTCTGGCGGGGATGGAAACTCAATGAAGTTGCGAAGGAAGTAAAGGCCGGATTCAGGGTGGTATGCACACCAACCACTCACTGTTATTTCGATTACCCCTATGATAAGATAAGCACCAGGACGATATTTGATTATGATCCTGTTATTCCAGGTGCTGATGAAAAGAACTTCCTTGGTATTCAGGCCAATTTCTGGTCACACATCGACCGCAGTGAAGCCAATATCGACAAACAATTGCTTCCAAGGATACTGGGCCTCGCTGAAAGCTCCTGGTGCCAGCCTGGCCGAAAGGACTGGGAACAATTCCGTTCAGCAGCTGTTGTAAATATTGATCATCTGATCTCACGGCATTTTAATGTTTACAGCGATTCAACTTTGATGGAATGAAATCACTTTTTGCACAATTAATTTTTATTGTATTAATAATTCCCCTTAATGCCCAGTACTCGATCAGGGGAAAGATCTCTGATCAGGACAGGCAGCCGCTTGCCGGTGCCACAATTTATCTTCCCGAAATTTTTAAAGGTACTATTGCGAATAATGATGGTACCTATTCATTAACAGGCTTGCCTTCCGGAAAGCATAAGATCCAGTTTTCATTTATCGGGTATCTCAGTATAGTTGAGACTGTGATAATTGAAAATGAAGATATTGAACTCAATATATCTCTCACAGGATCAGTACTTAAAACAGAGGAGATAGTCATAACGGGCGGCTACAGCTCAACCCAGCATGAGAATGCTGTAAAAATAGATGCACTCAAAATCGATATTTTCGATATCAAAACCACTCCCAACTTCAGCGAAGTACTCACAGGCATACCCGGAGTGAACATGATATCAAAAGGGAACGGAGTATCGAAACCTGTCATCCGCGGACTCTCGATGAATGATATCCTGGTCCTGAATAACGGCGTGAGATTTGAGAACTACCAGTACTCAAACCACCACCCTCTTGGCATTGATGAATTTGGCATTGAAGATGTTGAGGTTATCAAGGGACCAGCCTCCCTGCTATACGGCTCTGATGCCATCGGAGGTGTGATCAACTTCATCAGGGAGAAGCCGGCTCCTGTGGGTACTATAGCCGGCGATTATAACCTTCAGCTCTTCTCAAACAGCCAGGGTATATCGAACAATTTCGGTGTTAAGGGAACAGGGAAGAAATTCTTTGGAGGCATCAGGGCAGGGATAAAGTCACATGCCGATTACCTGGAGGGAGGCGGTAATTTCGTGCCTGATACACGCTTTAATGAATATTCAATTAAGACAATTCTCGGCTCCTCAGGAAAAAAAGGCAGTTTCAGGTTATATTATGATTATGGCAGGCAGAATCTGGGTCTTGCCGAGGAAGAGGCTGTCAGGGCTATTACAGACCGGGGCAGAAAGACAGAAATATATTACATGCAGTATAACACTCATCTGCTCTCCAATCAGAATAGACTCTACCTGGGGAAAATGAAGATCGACATCAACTCGGCTTACCAGAATACAGAACTGCTACATATTGGTGAAGCTGCTGATTATGAGCTTCAGATGAGGCTGGGCACTCTCACCTATGAGACTAAATTCTACCTGCCATCTGATAAATACTCCGAATATATTATCGGATTCCAGGGCATGAACCAGATGAATAAAAACATAAACGACAGAGAGACCATCCTTCTTCCTGATGCTATGACGAACAGCTATTCCCTCTTTTCACTGCTTCAAAAAACCTATCTGTCCAGGCTTAAGGTTCAGACCGGTATACGTTATGATTACCGCACACTTGTTACAGAAGCCACCGGTATTGTAACTGATCCTGGTTACCGTTCATCCCTTGACAAGCAATACAACTCACTTAGCGGATCGCTGGGAGCCACACTATCACTGACTCAGGAGCTGCTTCTGCGCGCTAATGTGGCAGCTGCCTTCAGAACACCCAACCTGGCTGAGCTCACCTCTAACGGACAGCATGAAGGACGTTATGAGACCGGCGATCAGCACCTTAATCCTGAACGCTCTTATGAATTCGATCTGAGCCTGCACTATCACCATGAGAACTACACGATTGATATTGCAGCTTTTTACAACAGGATCCTTGACTACATCTACATAGCACCTACCGGCGACACTACCGCAAACGGTTTGTATATTTACAATTACAGGCAGGATGACTCGTACCTGTTCGGCGGCGAGGCAGGTATACATTACCACCCGGTGAATGCAGGCTGGCTTCATCTGAAGTCGACATATTCAACAGTTACAGGCCGGCAGGAAAACGGACAGAATCTTCCTTTCATTCCCGCAGGCAGGCTCACCTTTGAGATAAGGGCGGAAAAGGAAAATGGTGCATTTCTTCATAATGCGTTTGTTATGGCCAGGCCGGAGTTTGTTTTCCGACAGCAAAACAATGCCCCTGACGAAACACCTACAAATGATTATCTCCTTATTGATCTCTCAGCCGGAGGAGATATTAAGATCGGAAAACAGATGATGTCAGTAATACTTTCTGTATCAAACCTGCTTGATAAAAAATACACTGACCATCTTTCAACATTAAAGGAGGTTGGATTTTACAATCCCGGAAGGAATATTTCGTTATCGCTTAAAATACCCTTTAAAATTATGGACAACAGCGGGGTGACAGAAAACTGAGTTATTTCATTTTTCTGGAAAAGAGTACATCGTAATTTATCCCCTGAACTGCCTGGAAATAATTGCCAATAAGGCAATCGCTTAATTTATCATAAAAAAGATTGTATTTGGATCCCGGGTAGTTGACATCTTTAAGAACTATCTCCAGAATTATATTTCCTTCATTGACCATCCAGGATGATTTTCCAACATTTATCGGGTTTGGATTGAAATATCCGGCATCCATAAGGCCATCAGCTCCTACAGAGAATATCTCTATAGTGTAAGTTCCGTCTTCCCTGAGCCATTTACCCTTGAGCAATGATTGCAATGAATCGGGTGACAATGCAGTATTTTCATCATCGCCCTTTATGCTTATGGCATCAGATGAAGAATTAACCGGGCCTGATTTATCTGACCTGTCTGTCTTATTTACAGGATTGCTATTACAGCTAATCAGAAATGATGATAATGCGACAAAAAAGATAAATGCAGTTCTCATAAATAGATTCTGTGATGCTCTTAAAACTTTCATTTGCAAAATGATTTGATATAAAATTACTATAATTACCATAACTGTGATGGATTTAACTTAAATTATCGAATATAATGGGATTTTATCAGTACAGGAAAGAGCAACTGCTGCATAGCGCGATCGATGAAGTATGGGATTATATCTCCTCCCCGGTAAACCTGAAGGAGATCACACCAGGCTATATGGGATTTAAAATAACCACTGAGGATCTGCCTGAAAAAATGTACCAGGGAATGATTATCAGCTACATTATTAAACCTGTGATGCGTATACCTGTTACCTGGGTAACAGAGATAACCCATATAAGGGAAAAGGAGTTTTTCATTGATCAGCAGCAGATAGGGCCCTATGCTTTCTGGCATCATCAGCATTTCATTGAACCAAGAGGAGATCTCGTATTAATGAAAGATATTGTTTCATACAAACCCCCTTTTGGATTTCTTGGAAGTGTTGCAAATATTCTTTTTATCAAGAAGAAGATACAGCAGATTTTCGATTACCGGGAAAATGCACTCAGGATTAGATTCCCTGATAAACATCGTTGATTAAGATTGCAGATTAAGCTATCTTTGATCAATCGGAGGCATAATTTGTTAAGAATCAAGACAACTGGTGCCATAAGTAAATGGGAATAATATTCTTCATAGTATTATGAAAAACCGCAGAGAATTCTTCAGGATGTCAGGCATGGCAGGGCTTAGCCTTGCAGGAAGTTCATTGTTTAAGAACATAGGAAATCAATCCTGGGATAACCGTGAACAAATATTCAATATGTCGGGCTATGCTGCTCCGGGGATTGATATTGTCCGGATCGGATTTATTGGTGTTGGAGCCAGAGGGATCGGAGCAGTAGTAAGGATGAGCATGATTGAAGGTGTTGAGATAACGGCAATATGTGATAAGCTTCCGACAGCAGTTAACAAAACCCTGGAAGCTATAAAAGGAAAAGGACATAGTCCTGATACTTATACCGGAAATGAGGAGATCTGGAAGAAAGTATGTGAAAGAGATGATATTGACCTTATCTACACGGCAACACCATGGGAACTACATGCTCCCATTGCAGTTTATGCGATGGAGCATGGAAAACATGTGGCACTTGAAGTTCCTGCAGCAGTCACAATTGAAGAATGCTGGCAACTGGTTGAGACATCTGAAAAGACAAGAAAACACTGCACAATGCTTGAAAACTGTTGTTATGATTTCTTCGAGCTACTTACTCTTAACATGGCCAGGAACGGTTTCTTCGGTGACATTGTTCATTGTGAAGGGGCATATATCCACAACCTGAATGAGGAAATTATCTGGTCGAAAAACAGGTTTGTCGATATGTGGCAGCTAAAACATATCATAAGACGAAAAGGAAATCTCTACCCTACTCACGGATTAGGTCCGTTGTGCCAGGTTATGAATATTAACAGAGGCGACAGGCTGGATTATATGGTTTCTCTCTCCGGGAACGATTTCAGCCTTGGTAAAAAGGCGGAAATTCTTGCTTCACAGGATAATTTTTACAAACCCTTTGCTGGAAAGTCTTTCAATGGTAATATGAATACTTCCCTGATCCGGACTGAAAAGGGCCGTTCAATAATGCTTCAGTATGATATTTCCTCTGAACGTGTATATACAAGGATACAGCTTATCAGCGGGACAAAGGCCTCATCGCTGAAATATCCTCTGCCCGGACGTATTTCAAAAGGTCATGAATGGATATCAGATGAAGAATATAAAACAATTGAGGAAAAATACTCTCCTCCCATAATTAATAAGATAGGTGAACTGGCAAAAGAAATTGGTGGCCATGGAGGTATGGATTTCATAATGGACTGGAGGCTGATCGATTGTTTGAGGAACGGACTTCCCCTCGATCAGGATGTTTATGACGCTGCACTCTGGAGCTCAATAGGGCCACTCAGTGAACTCTCCGTAGCCGGCAGATCTGTATCTGTTGATATCCCCGACTTTACATGTGGTTCATATAAAACCAACAAGCCAGTAGATATTTCTGTTCTTACCGGCGGAACAACCGGTGTCAGGAAAATAGAGAAAGAGGAAAATAATGTCCAGCTGAAAATTTGAAACCTTTTGTAAAGAGGATCTGCCGGATGGAATTGGTAGCACTGAGCATCTGCATATCCAGATATCTCTGTTATTTTATTAACACTAAATCTGATGAAATGAAAAAAGGAATATTATTATTTGTAATGATGATCCTGGTTTTTACTGCTGCGGCTAAATCCCCAGAAAGGCCTGTACTGAAAAAATATGATCAGGATCATATATACAAAATAGCAATGCCCCTGGGAGGGATCGGGACAGGAACTGTCTCCCTTGGCGGAAGGGGGAATCTTCAGGACTGGGAAATAATGGGCAGACCGGCAAAGGGTTATAATCCCGGATCAGGAAGAAACAATTCTGCCTTCTTCACACTTTACACTGACATAAACGGGAAAAAAGACCTTCGGCTTCTTGAAGGTCCGGTACCCTTTTTCCAGTATGAAGGAGCCTCTGGTGCAATTGCAACAAACCACGGACTTCCAAGATTCAGCGAAGCTACCTTTGAAACGGCATATCCTTTCGGCCAGGTAAATCTGTCATCTGAAAGACTTCCTGTATCAGTGAAGATGAAAGCATTTAATCCTCTGATACCTGGAGACATAGATAATAGCAGTATTCCGGTTGCAATAATTGATTTCGAACTTAAAAACAATACTGACAGAACCATTATATTCAGCATCTGCGGAACTATGCAAAACTTTATAGGTGAAGATGGCACTGCAGGAAAAGCAAAAGATAATAACAACACTTACAGTGAAGAAAATGGTCTCAGAGGGATTCTGATGACTTCCGGGGGAGTAGATAAAAATAGCGATCAGTGGGGATCTATCGCCCTCTCAACCCCAACAGATGGCGACATATCTTACAGGACAGCCTGGCTGCCTGAGAGATGGGGTTCATCGATACTTGACTTCTGGGATGATCTTTCTGCCGATGGGAAAATTGAGAACAGGATGGATGATCTGTCCGAAAAACCAATGGCTTCACTGGCAATAGGGAAAAGTCTGCCGGCTGGTTCGGTAGTCTCTGTAAGGTTCATCCTGACATGGCATTTCCCAAACAGAACAGCATGGTCTGCTGAACCACTGATGAACTACTATTCAACTAAATATTCAGATGCCTGGGATGTTGCAGTTAAAACAAATCCCAGCCTTGACCTTCTTGAAAGAAAGAGTGTTGAATTCGTGGATGCATTATGCAGCAGTGATCTTCCGAACGAAGTTAAAGAAGCAGCATTGTTTAACCTGAGTACTCTGAGATCGCAGACATGCTTCAGGTTGTCAGATGGTAACTTTTATGCATGGGAAGGATGCAATGATAATTCAGGTTGTTGTTTTGGCTCCTGTACCCATGTCTGGAATTATGAGACAGCAACAGCTTTTCTATTTGGCGATCTGGCAAGATCCATGCGAAAAGTTGAATTCTCAATGGCCACAACGCAAAACGGGATTATGAGCTTCAGAGTAAAACTGCCACTTGATAATATACCAGATTTCGCAAAAGTAGCTGCTGACGGACAAATGGGTTGTATCATGAAACTTTACAGGGAATGGCAGCTGTCCGGTGATGATAGTTTTCTCATGGAATTATATCCCAAGGCAAAAGCAGCATTGAGCTATGCATGGAAAAATGGAGGCTGGGACGGTAATCAGGATGGCGTGATGGAAGGAGTTCAGCATAATACAATGGATGTTGAATATTATGGTCCGAATCCTCAGATGACTATATGGTATCTTGGAGCACTTCGCGCCATGGAAGAGATGTCATTATATATGAATGATAAGGAGATGGCATCGAAATGCAGAAACCTGTTCACAAAGGGTAGCAAATGGACCGATGAGAACCTGTTCAACGGAGAATATTACATTCATAAGATTATAGTACCTGATAAAGAATCAATTCCTGCAGAGCAACTTGTCGGAATGGGATCGGCTGATTACGGGAATCCTGATTATCAGCTTGGAGAAGGATGTCTTGTAGATCAGCTTGTCGGACAGTACCTTGCACACGTTTGCGGACTTGGATATCTGGTTAAAAAGGAGAATATCGCAAAAACACTCCGGAGCATTATGAAATACAATTACAGGAATGATCTTTCTGATCACTTCAATTGTTTCCGCAGCTATGCCCTCGGAAATGAAGCTGCGCTGCTTATGGCGTCATACCCCGGATCAAGACCGGCAAATCCTTTCCCCTACTTCACCGAGGTAATGACAGGATTTGAATATGCTGCAGCCATTGGCATGTTGTATGAAGATCAGACCGAAAACGGTCTTGAATGCATAAGAAATATACGCAACAGGTATGATGGACGAAAAAGAAATCCCTTTGATGAAGCTGAATGCGGTCATCATTACGGAAGAGCAATGGCTAGCTGGTCGGCAATTCCTGCACTTAGCGGCTTCCACTATTCCGGAGTGACCAGGGAAATGAAATTTGGAGATATTAAGGGAAAGTACTTCTGGTCAGACGGGTATGCATATGGAACTGCAGTAATCTCTGATGACGGAAGAAACATAGAATTCAGGGTACTTAATGGAACAATCAATATCGCTAAAATCACTGTTTCAGGAAAAGGATCTTATAACCTGAAAAAGGCGAAGCTTCTGGAAACAGGAATGGTTGAAACATTTGTTATCAGGTAATTAGAACTTATAATCAGAAGGATCAAAAAATCCTGAATGTCTTTTGGCTTGATTTTTGTATTTTTACAGGCAAATTTGTCACCTATGTATTTGAAAAAAATTATTTCAGCCTTATTTATTTCAGCAGCAATTGTTTTTATGCTTGGTTCATGCGGAATGAAATCAACAACCATAGAACCCTATCTCATAAAGATAGACAGTCTGCATGCACCCGATACAGTAAGAGTCAAGACTCTTTTTATAATAGAAATTTATGGCTATGTCGGCCCTTCAAAATGTTACAATTTCGAAAAGGCATATAACTATACCAATGACCAGAATGAGATCACTATAGAAGCCTGGGGTAAGTATGCTTATTATGGTGATCCCTGTGAGGAAGGTATTATGCTGATGGATCATAAAGTTGAACTTGCTGTATCATCAGCAGGTAATTATTTAATAAAAGGTGTTCAGCCAAATGGTTTATTTGTCGAAAAAAAGCTGGTTGTGAAGTAACCTTTCTGTAAAGTAATTCATATCTTATCGTCTGTTAAATAAACAGATATTACAGGATATGAAAAATTTAATCTGGATTTTCTTATTATTCTTAACTTCCACCTCCTGCAACCAACAAACTGCTGATATTGAAATAAATACCCAGCAGCATGTTTATAAAATGGCAGGGGGAATAGGAGCTTCATGGCATGCAATCAGTCAGGATTCCATTGATGAATCACCCGAATATAAGTGGGCACTGCGTTATAAAAACAACCGTGGCAGTGCCTGGGGCGGAAATCCTCCTGTAACAAACAAAGAAGCCTGGGAACAAATATACAGGCATGCCAGCTGGCTGGGTATGTCATTTATAAGAGTGGAGTTAAGTGCCCGGATGTATGAACCTGAAAGGAACAGGTTTGACTGGGAAAATGAGGAGATGCAGGCGCTCTACAAAATACTTGACTGGGCAGAAAGCAACAATGCAGATGTTTTCCTGCAGCAGATGTGGAGCAATGTAAAATGGAATTCATATCCCGGTGTTCAGCCTTTATTAAGCGCGCCGAAATCTCTTGAAGATTTCGCAGAGGGAATTGCAACTCTTGCAGAATATCTTACAAAAACAAAAGAATACAGCTGCATAAAATGGATTTCAATTACAAATGAACCTCCCGGAGGTAGCTGGGGTTCATGGTGGAGCATGGGTGATACAAATCCGCCAGTGACTCCTGCATGGAGAGAGGTAAGAAAAGCTCTTGACAGGAAAAATATCAGCATCCCTGTTTCCGGCCCTGACTGGACTGATCTTCCTGCTTTTGATGCTGCAAAAATTGATTTCAATGAATATATCGGGGCATATGATATCCACTCATACCAGGGAATTGATGAACAGAAACAAAAAATTGTCGAGGAATGGGCTGATTGGGCAAGGATGCATAATAAACCACTGTTCCTTTCTGAAATAGGTGATATGAGAATAGGATGGAAAGATGATAATCCGGGTCCTAAGTCGTTCGCTGCTGCACTTTCAAATGCTGAATCTGTACTGAGAGGAATCAGTGCAGGTGTTAGCGGATTCAACAGGTGGAGCTTCACTAACCGGGGAGACCTCGATGGACAGTGGCAGCTAATTAAAACCTGGGATATTGAAAACAAGAGATATTATGATAAAATTGAACCGGAACCCGTCGCTTTTTATGGTTATGGCATTATTACCCGATTCATGTCCAAAAATTCGTGGGTCGTACAGACTGACAGTATAACTAATAATTCCATCCTGTCAAATACTCTCAAAAACGATGACGGCGAGTTAACAACATATTTACTGAATAAGAGTGATAAGGCCATGACAATAACTCTGAGAATCGGAGGTGCAGGTCCTTTGAAACTATATCTGTACAGTGTTACTGAAATGGAAGTATCCAGTATCGGATACAGAATGGATCCAATTAAGGAGATTAACCTCAGGGATGGAGAGATACTCACTCTTGACCTCCGTGCGGAAAGCATAAATACACTTACAACCAGGAAAACAGTGCATGAAGATCCTGCAGGAAAATAACTATTTCACTGTATTCTGGTAATTGCCCGGAAACCGGTAAATTATTCTTTACTAAGTCAGTTGTCACCATGAACCTTACAAACCTGGGTTTTACAAATGAACTTGCAGAATATCTGAATGCTAATAACCTTTCAGAATTTACCATTGGACGCGTTACACAGGAACACCGCGAAAGATATATTGTCTCGACAGGACCTGAGGAATATGAAGCCGAAATTACTGGTAACATGAGATATACGGCAAGTTCCCGGGCCGATTTTCCTGCAGTCGGCGACTGGGTTACGATGGTAACTTATGAATCAGACCAGGCTATTATCCATGGAATTTTACCCAGAAAATCGCTGCTTGAACGTCAGTCAGTAAATAAAACCGGAGAAATACAGATTATTTCTGCAAATGTCGATGTTGCATTTATAATGCAGTCAATTGACAACAATTTCAATATCAACCGTCTCGAGAGATATTTAACCATATGTTATTCCGGTGGTGTGGAACCTGTTCTTATCATAAGCAAAATTGATCTCGCACAGGATGACGACATCAGAAAAGCCATCAGTGAGATTGAAACCAGAGAGAAAGGGATCAGATATCTACTTCTTAGTAATATTCAGCATAAAGGACTGGATCAGATTATGAATTTCATTCAGAATGGAAAGACATATTGCGTAGTGGGATCTTCAGGTGTTGGAAAATCATCTTTGATTAATAACCTTTTAAAAAAGGATATTCTAAAAACATCTTCAATAAGTAAGAGTACCAATAAAGGAAAACACGCCACAGAACACAGGGAACTATTTATCCTTGAAAATGGAGGAATTATAATCGATACTCCCGGAATGAGAGAACTTGGGGTGACAGATAATCCTGAGGGAATCCGAACAACTTTTAATGATATTTTCAAACTGTCACTTAATTGTAAATACCCTGATTGTACCCATACTCACGAAAAGGGATGTGCTGTTAATGAGGCTCTTAAAAGTGGAATAATAGATGAAAAATCCCTGATGAATTACAGGAAGATTCTGCGTGATCAGGAAAGATTTCAATCAACAGTAGCTGAAAAAAGACAGAAAGACAAGGAATTCGGTAAAATGGCCAGGGAAATAATCAAAGAGAAAAAAAAGCATAAGTACTGAAACTGTTTCAAAAAACATTTTCACTGCAGGATATATTGTCAGTCACAGGTTTGACAGAGTTGGATTATTCATAACTTTACTGTCAACCACAAAGATGACTGATAATATTAGCATAAGAGAACAAATGAACCGTTGGGCTGCGAATGGCATCCCATTTCTGTTTATTATTGATTTCGAGCTACGCAAGCCGTTGATTTTCAATGTTAATATGATTGACAGTGAAATACTATTATATGATATTAATGGATATACCAACATTAAAGAGAGACAAAGAATCAATGGTGAATTGAGGTTTATCAAAAGCCCTGAAAGCTATAACAACTACCTGGATAAATTCAATAAGGTAAAGAGGGAGATTGAATTTGGTAACACATACCTGGTAAATCTTACATGTACCACACCTTTGACTATTAATCAGTCCCTGCTTGAACTATTCCATCTCAGTAAATCAAAATACCGGATCTGGTACAAAGATGAGTTTGTATGCTTCTCACCTGAAATTTTTATTACTATTCATAATGGAGTGATCCGTTCCTTCCCGATGAAAGGTACAATTGATGCTGATATTCCTGATGCAGAAAGGATTATTAAGGATAGCCGTAAGGAGACTGCTGAACACAGCACAATAGTTGACCTGATCAGGAATGACCTCAGCAAGGTATCCGGGAATGTCAGAGTAGAAAGATTCAGGTACACTGATATCATCAGGACCAATGAAAAGAGCCTCCTTCAGGTAAGCTCAGAGATTTGTGGTGATCTGGAAATTGACTATATTACCCGAATCGGAGACATTCTGTTTGAGCTTCTCCCTGCTGGTTCTGTCAGCGGTGCCCCAAAGAAAAAAACTGCGGAAATAATTGCTGAGGCAGAAGGAGATAAACGGGGGTACTATACAGGAGTATTTGGTATTTTCGATGGACACAACCTGGATAGTGCAGTAATGATAAGGTATATTGAGAAGAGAGATGGAAAATATTTCTACAGAAGCGGTGGTGGTATAACTTCTTTCAGCGATCCGGTCGCGGAATACAATGAAATGATTGATAAAATATATGTGCCGTCTGTTTGAAACAATAAAAATTGCTGACGGGATACCTCTGAACCTGTCTCTTCATAATGAACGGATGAACCGTTCCAGGAAATTCCTTTTTGGACTGAACGATCGCCTGTCTCTCGATGAATATATTTCTGTTCCGGAAAATGCCAGAAGCGGAATTACAAGGTGCAGGATCATTTATGCTGAATCGGTAATCTCTGTTGAATATGCTCCATACATTCCGGCATCGACCAGGTCATTAAAACTGGTTGATGCAGGTTCTGTTGTTTATGATCATAAATATCTTGATCGCAGCTCGCTTGTCTCACTCATTGATAAAGAAATAGCTGATGATATCCTGATTATCAGAAACGGTTGCATTGCTGATACATCCTATTCCAATGTAATATTTACTGACGGCAAACGCTGGACAACACCTGACACGCCCCTTCTGAAAGGTACTATGCGTAAATTCCTGCTCGGTAATGGTACTATAACCGAAGAAAGGATCACTGTAAATAAATTAACACATTATACTCATTTCAAACTAATTAATGCTATGCTTGGGAATGATTCGCCTTTACTGCCCGTAAGTTCAATCCTTTAAATCCGATATACAGATTATGAAACCCACTTGTTTTCAAAACAAAGACAAACATGAAAATAATTCCTGGCATGCGGGTTCCAGATGACCTTTAAAATCAAAATTATTTACGTATGAAAAACAGACTATTAAGCTTACTGCAAAATTCACTTTTGATGAAAGGGCTCTTTATGATTATCATGCTTGTACCAGAGAGTACATTTTCACAGATGGTGGATGATGGTTACTGGTACAATAAGCCCATGAGAATCCTGCAAACAGTTATGAGAAAGCCTGATGCGGCAGGGTATAATGTCGACAGCCTTGTGAATTATATGAAAAAAGTACATGCCAACACACTTGTTGTGAATGGCGGAGGTGTGGTTGATTTTTTTCAAAACAAGTTACCTATGGCAAATATAAATCCCTACATAGGAAAAAGGGACCTCCTGGCTGAAATAGTCGAAGGATGCCATAAAGCGGGTATCAAAGTGATAACCCGAGTCGATTTCAGGGGAGTGGAAAAGGAGAGGTATGAGAAGCATCCCGACTGGTTCGCAAGAGATGAGAAAGGGAATCCTGTCATACTCACCTACACAACTCCCGAAGTTTATGCCCCCTGTTATAACAGCTATTATAGAAATGAACATGCAGTGGAATTTATAGAACAACTTATGGCAGACTATCATGTAGACGGGATCTGGCATAATGCAGTCAATTTTCATAATAAATGTTACTGTGATCGCTGTAAAAAGGACTATCTGGAAAAAACCGGAAAACCTATTCCGGTAAAAGCGAGCTCAAAAGCAGACTGGGATGAGTATTATAAATGGAATGAAGGTGTGGCTGAAAGACAGCTGTCACTGATGCGTAGTACGATTAAAAAATATGGAAATGACAAATCTTATGCTGCTGAGGTCTTTGACATGTACAAAATTGAACAGCAGAAAGAAACTGGCATCTCCTTTTATAGTGTTGCAGAATATTTTGATTTTCTTGTCATTGTTGCATTTATGGCCGATAATAGTTCAGAATTCGAATATAAAGACATCTATTACCCCGCGGCTATCGTCAAATTCCTGAAATCACTTAAGCCTGATAAAGCTCCTGTTATACTGTTTGGAGGCAATGGAACCGACCACCGGTATATTTATGCCGCTCCTGTCGATACAAGACTTTGGATGTGGGAGTCTGCAGCTTCAGGCGGAGGATTCTGGAATTGCTACTTCAACGGGTACTACCCTGCCAATGCACCTGATGCACGTAATGCATATGTAACAACAGATGCCTACAAATACCTTGATGACAATTCAGAATTCATCAGGCATATTCAACCTGTCACCGATATAGGCATCTTCTATTCCAAACCATCAGGAGAACTACTGGGTGATGAGAGCTTTTCCGGATCAATGAGAGGATTGCAAAGACTTATGGCAGAAAATCACTATCAGTACGGTTTCATTTCTGAAAGAGATCTTTCACCTGAAAAACTGAAACAGTTTAAAGTTCTTATTTTGCCTGATGTTGCTGCATTGAGTGATAAACACGTAAAGCTTCTGGAAGAATGGGTTATCGGCGGAGGCAGATTACTGTCCTCTTTTCAGACCTCCCTGTTTGATGAGAATGGAGTTGCAAGAAAAGATTTCGGACTGAATAAGATATTTGGCATAACCTATATGAACCAGATTGTTAACACCCAGATGGATTGCTACCAGAAAATAGTCACCAGAAATGAGCTCGTAAAAGGAATGGAACAGACCAGTCTCTTGCACAATGGAGGCAGGACACTTATGACAAAAGCACTGAACGGAACTGAAATTATAACCGGCTATCTTCCCAGGATCAATAACCAGCCGCCTGAAAACGCATTTCCTGATAGCTGGGAATCATCGAATCCGGTGATGGTAAGAAACCGGACAGGAAAAGGAGAATCGATCTATTTTGCCAATGAGATAGAAAAACTGAATCATTTTTTCGGTCATCCCGATTATGACATGTTGCTTACAAATTCAATTAACTACCTCCTTGGCAACCATAAGATCCTTATGACAAATGCCCCTGCATCGGTGCATATATATCTGAACAAAAGCGAGACTTCTTCAGACACATACCAGCTGTCCCTTGTCAACACTTCAGGCAGCTCCCAGAGACCCTACAGGGATTTAATACCGGTAAATAATATCACTATTGAGCTGCCATTTTCTATCAGGGCTGCTAATGCACTTTCGTCAAGCTCAGGAAAAGAAGCAAGGATAAATGACAACACTATTACGATTGATAATCTGGATGAGTTTTATTCACTGAAATTAATTTCAAGATGAAAACGATAAAACTGACAACTCTGATACTGGTTCTCCTGACTGCTTGTTCAGCACCTCAGCAGCCGCAAAAATCATCACATAAGCTCAAGAGGGCTGATTGCTTCTTTGGTGTACACTTCGACTTGCATGCAAGTGAAGATATTACTGATGCCGGCAGAACGTTAACAGCAGAGATGATCGACACTTTTCTGCTTAAGGTGAAGCCTGATTTTATTCAGATAGACTGCAAAGGACATCCCGGGATATCCAGCTATCCGACAAAAGTCGGATTTCATGTAAAGGGATTTGAAAAAGATCCTCTTAAACTGTTCCGTGAAATAACGGCAAAGAATAATGTGGCACTTTTCATGCATTTTTCAGGTGTATGGGATAACAAAGTTGTAAAAGAACATCCCGACTGGGATATAATTAGAGCTGATGGTAAACCCAGCGGACAGAAAGTATCCTTCTTCAGTCCTTACCTCGATACTTATATGATCCCTCAGCTTAAAGAGTTAAGCGATTATGGTGTTGACGGAGCATGGATAGACGGAGAATGCTGGGCTGTTGAACCTGATTATGGAAAAGAGTCCGTTAAGACTTTCCGCGAAGAGACAGGTATAAACTCAGTGCCAAAGTCTCCTGAAGACAGTAATTATCCTGAATTCCTCGAATATACACGCGGACTGTTCAGGAAACATCTTACAAAGTATATCGACGCCATACATAATTATAATCCTGATTTCCAGATAACAAGCAACTGGGCTTACTCCTCAATCATGCCAGAAAAGGTAACTGTTAATGTCGATTATCTTTCAGGCGATGTCACCCCCCTCAATGGAGTATACCGGTCAGCGTTTGAATCCAGGTGTCTGGCACCGCAGGGCAAACCGTGGGACCTTATGGCATGGGGATTTTCCTGGGACGGAGGTAAAATGCCAATGAGTGTTAAGTCAGCCGTTCAGCTGGAACAGGAAGCAGCTCAGATCATGGCAATGGGTGGCGGAGTACAGTTTTACTTTCAGCAAAACAGGGACCTGTCCATCAAGCCATGGCTTACAGGGATGCTGTCAGAAATAGGTTCGTTCTGCCGCGAAAGGCAACAGTTCTGCCATAAAGCAAAACCGGTTCCTCAGGTAGCTTTGCTATTCCCGACTGCCTCACACCAGAAAAACGGAACAAGACCCTATTCAAATTCTACATGGAAGCTTGAAGGATCATTATACATGATAATGGACGGCCAGTTTCCGGTTGAGATACTTATGGAACACCATCTAAGGGGAAACATGGATAAATATCCTCTTGTTGTGATTCCGGAATGCAATTATCTTGAACCATCTTTCCTTGAAGAACTTAAGAATTATTTAACCAATGGAGGAAACATACTGGTTATCGGATCAGAAACCGCCGGTCTGTTTAAGAATGAACTTGGAATTTTGTCAATGGAAACACAAGAGGCAAAACCTGAATTTATTGCAGCAGGAAAAAGAATTGGAGGAATCAGGTCACCTTATGCCAGGGTAACACTGTCGCCAGATGCAAGAGTATTATCAACTTACTACAAAGGAAGTGACTTTAACCAGAAGGGGGAAGTGATCGCTTCATCATCGAAAAAATCCGGCAAAGGGAATATTACTGCTGTTTATTTCAATGCCGGATCGGCCTATACAGAATATAAATCCTTCATATTAAGAGATTATTTGAAGGAGCATATAGAATCAATGCTTACCGGTCCTGTTGTAAAAGTTACAGGTTCTGCACTGGTTCATGTTACTGTAAATAAGTTAAATAACAGGAGCTATATAAACCTTATAAACATATCAGGTGATCATAATACAAAATCAGTAATAGGTTATGATGAGATCCCTGTCCTGAAAGACATCACTGTGGAAATCAATACCGCTGTCAGGCCCGGAAAAATAATATTGCAGCCTGATGGTAAAGTGCTTCCGGTAGATTTTCATGACGGGATCTCTAAGGTTGTAGTTCCTGAGCTTAAAATCCATTCAATTTTAGAAATAGTAATTTAATACCTTTTACAAACCTTAATGTACCCTATTGTCTATTTGCCAATTCTTCGCTTAAGCGATATAAATGACAAAACGCTGTCACTTTGGTCCATTCCGCCATTGGGCCGTTACGCCCAGCCTTCGCTTATCAGCTTCGGCTGGCAAAGCTTTGTGCCATTGCTTATATGCATATTTTTTCTTCCCTGTTGCACAGATAAACCTGCCACTGATCTTTCTGTAGCAAACCTGAAATGTGAATATATGAATGAGGCACTGATTGCCACACAAACACCACGTTTCAGCTGGGAACTGATATCATCACAGAACAACCAGTATCAGAAAGCCTGGCAAATAATTGTCAGCACTGAAAGATCAGAAATTGATAAAGGTTCAGGTGATATCTGGGACAGCAGGAAAACAAAAGGCGATGCAACATTTTGGATAAAGTTGCCGGGAAACAGGCTGGAATCATTCAAAAAATATTACTGGAGTGTCAGGGTATGGAATCAGAACAATGAAGTGACCGGATGGAGCAAACCGGCAACATTCATCACCGGAGCATTTGACAAGTCAGAGTGGAAAGCATTATGGATAGGGGATAGACCTGAAAAGCCTCTTGAATATCCGCTTCTTTACAAGCATATTGGTTACCTTAGTGCTTACACTGCTGATCGGGATGAGGAAAAATGGTTCCAGGTCGACCTGGGAAGCATTAAGGAATTTGAAAAAATAAAATTATATCCTTCATATAATGATATCAGGAAAATTAATGATTACTATTTCCCCGGGAGCTACACGATAGAAACAAGCGATGATGGTACTATCTGGGAAAAATGCAATTTTAGTAAGAATATAGAATCCGGAGATGGCGAGACCCGCATTATTACTCTGGAAAAAACAAAAGGCCGCTTTGTAAAATTCACCGCTACAAACCTGAAGAAATATGATCACAGGATCTTCGATTATGATGATCAGGGTGATCCCGGCAGGATGTATGCCTTCTCTCTTGCAGAATTTCAGGTCCTGAACGGAACTGATATCCTGTCATCCGGGTGTAAAGTGACATGTAAAGATGCCCTTGTCAAAGTTGATCGCGAAGATGGTTATGATCCGGATATGCTGACAGATGGAATACTGGAAACACCTCCCCGGCCTGACAGAAGGACTATTCCTCCCTCTCCCCTTCTCAGAAAAAAGTTTGATCTGAAATCACAACCATTGAAAGCTATTGCATTTGTTTCGGCTTTAGGTATTTACGACATAAATATTAACTCCTCCATAACTGATAAACGGATGCTGGCTCCGGAGTGGACCGATTATAACAAACGTGTTCAGTATCAGGCATATGATGTAACTGAAATCCTTAAACAAGGTGAAAATATTATTTCAGTTCAGCTAGCAGACGGATGGTATGCCGGGATGCTCGGACCGACTCGCTGGAGTGAATATTTTCCCAAAAGAGGTGCCTACGGACTCGACAGAAGGTTTTTCTTCCAGCTTGAGATTGAATATGCAGACAGGAGCAGCGAAACGGTTGTAAGTGATGAAAGCTGGAAAATAAATCCTGATGGACCAGTAAGGATGGCTGATAATTTTCTCGGTGAAACTTATGACGCCGGTAAAGAAATTGACGGTTGGGATAAAACTGATTTTGATGATTATTCGTGGGAAGATGTCGTGGCTGAAAAGAATGACAGAAATCTTGTACCCCAGATCAATCAACCAATCAGAATTATCGAAACACTTGATTGTAAGAATGTTACAAAAACCAGAAAAGGCTACTGGCTCTTTGATCTCGGTGAAAATATTGCAGGATGGTGTAATATTGATCTTGAAGGAAAGTCTGGGGACAGGATAATATTGCGCCATGGTGAAATCCTGGACAATGAAGGAGAACTATATACCGAAAACCTGGGCGCTGCAATACAGACTGATACAATTATTCTGGGCCACTCAGGGAAACTGAACTATGAACCACGATTCACATATCACGGATTCAGATATGTGGAGGTTCAGGGTCTGAGAGTCACACCTGAGAAATCTCTTCTTTCAGCCAGGGTAATCGCTTCTGATCAGCCCAGGACCGGATATTTCGAATGCTCCAACCAGATGCTGAACCAGCTGTATAAAAATATTAACCGTTCACATATAAGTAACATGCATGGGGTTCCTACAGATTGTCCCCAGCGTGATGAACGATGCGGCTGGATGGGTGATGTATATATCTTCGCCCAGACCTCCATGTTCAACCGCGATATGGCAGCCTTCTACAATAAATGGATGACCGATATACTTGATGCCCAGTCGGAAAGGGGTACTTTCCCCGATATAGCACCTCATCCTTTCGGCTATGAGAAGCATTTTACAAATGCGCCGGGATGGGCAGATGCAGCAATACGCCTGCCCTGGCTGATGTACGTAAACTTCGATGATATTGAAATTATCAGAAACAACTTCCCGGCATTTGAAAAGTATATCAATAACATTGTCACAAGCAATCCGGACCTCATATGGAGAAAAGGACTCGGCCTTAATTATGGAGACTGGCTGAATGGGAATACCCTGAATGCAGAGGGTTTTCCTAAAACAGGCGCCCAGATACCCTCAGAGGTCTTTTCAACAATAATGTTCTTCAATTCAGTAAAAACACTCTCCAGGATGGCTGAAGCAGCAGGATTCACAGATAAAGTGAAATTTTATAATGAACTGGCAGACAGGATCAAAAAAGCTTTCAGGGATAGTTTTATTGATACGGAAGGTAAAATAGAGGGGGATGCACAGGCATGCTATGCCATGGCGCTGAACTATGAAATTTTTCCGCCTGAGATGGAAAAGAATTTTGAAAAAAGAATGATCGATAAGTTCATACCCTACAATGGAAGAATGAACACAGGTTTTCATTCGACACTTTGCCTCATGAAAGAGCTTGTTAAAAGAGGTTATTCGGATAAAGCTTACCAGTTGCTTGAGACAACGGAATTTCCCTCATGGGGTTATTCCATTGAGCAGGGAGCAACATCAATCTGGGAAAGATGGGATGGCTATGTAAAAGGCCGGGGATTTCAGGGGGCAGGTATGAATTCATTCAACCACTATGCTTTTGGATCAGTTGGTGAATGGATGTATGAAAACATCCTTGGAATACATCCGGATGAAAAATCACCCGGATACCGTCATTTCATTCTCAAACCTTTACCCGGAGGAACCCTGACCTGGGCAAAAGGAAAATACCATTCTTTTTCCGGAGTAATAGAAGCTGCATGGAAAAAAGAAGGAACCGGATTTGAATATAATTTCACAATACCGCCAAATACAACGGCAACGGTTTTTATCCCGGCCGGAGATCCTGATAATGTATCTGTTACAAGTGAAGGAAGTTTGAACAGGAATGATATAAAAAAGGTCGCAGATAGTGATGGATATGCTGTTTTTAAATTCAATTCGGGGATTTACAAGGCTGTATCGGAATTATAGATTATTTTAGAGGACAATCTCGATAAAACTGGATCAGTTATGTTTAGCAGGAGAGAATTTGTCAGAAATACCGCATTTTCTGCAGCTGGTATGATGCTTTCAGTCAATAGTGAACCTCTGTTGACAGAAAAAGAATCTGGTACCTCTTCCTTCAACCTGATGAAGGAGGCATTGAAATACAGGAAGATCAATGCCCACGAACATGTTGGTCTTTCCGGAACAATTGAATTCCAAATGGAAATGGCTGACAGACTGGGGATCGAAAAACTCGTAGTCTCAAAAATTATCTCGGCCGAATCAAATTCCAAATCGACTCCTGATGAAGTGAGAGCCTGTAATGATGAGGTTCTTAAGGTAATGAAAAGATTTCCTGACAGGTATCTGGGATGGTGTTTTGTAAATCCTTTATATGGAAAAGAAGCAATGGAGGAGATCGCCCGCTGTACAGGTGAAGGAATGATAGGGCTTAAGGTCTACAACCATGTAAAGATAAATGATCCCCTGTTCTACCCCATAATTGAAAGGATGACCGACCTTAAGATGATCATACTCATGCATGCACATTGCGGGCTCGGGGTAGGCGGGAAAAGGACCAGATATGGAAATATCCAGCCCAATGCTTCGATCCCTGAGGATTTTGCTGAAGCAGCTGAAAGATATCCTGAGGCAATGTTCCAGTATGCCCATACAGGCGGAGGTGGTGACTGGCAATACGCATGCAAAGTGCTGAAAGATTATAAAAATGTGTATATCGATACTTCCGGCAGCAATAATGAAGGTACAATGGTTGATTATACACTGGACCATTTTGGTGAAAACAGAGTATTCTTCGGTACTGACGGTTCATATTTTCAGGGAGTAGGAACAATACTCTCTTCAAAGCTTAATGAAGCCCAGAAACGCAAAATCTTCTTTGAAAACTTCAATGAGGTCTTAAAAAAATCGGGTAATAATATCATTTGATACTATGCAGAAAATCGCTGCCATTATTCTCGAAAATGACACAGGAGAATTTCTTCTTGCCCTGCGCGATAATAAATCGTGGATCCCCTTTCCTAATCACTGGGACCTTATCGGCGGACACGTGGAAGAGGGTGAAACACCTGAGGAAGCACTGACCAGGGAATACAGGGAAGAGCTTGGACTGGATTTAAAGGAATACAAATTCTTCAAAGAGTACCTTTGCCTGGAGGGAGACGCATTTCAGAATATAAAATATATCTATTCAGGCAGAATCAATCTTCCGGTAGAAAAGATAACTCTGCTTGAAGGACAATATGCAAAATATTTCAAAAGAGAAGAGATTAAGGATGTTAAATTTGCCAATATCATAAAAAGCATAGTACTGGATTATATTAACGAAAAATATATCAAACAATAATTATTTAAACACAGAGGACACAAAGAATTGACGCAAAGTACACAGAGAGAAGCCTATAATAGAAATCATCTGCGCTCTTTGTGAAAAACTCCGGAATCTCCGAGGTTAAAAAATCATGAATCATGAAAAACCTGATTTATTTCTTCAGTCTGACCTTCTTTATTGTCTCATGCTCTAAAGAAAACCATAAGTTTATGCCGCCTCCTGAGGTGAATCTGCAGTTTGCTGAACTGGCCAAAACCTGGGATGAGGGAATTCCTCTTGGGAATGGAATGCTTGGAGCCCTTATCTGGGAAAAGGATGGCCGGCTGAGATTCTCCCTCGACAGGGCTGACCTTTGGGATATGCGTCCGTTAAAAAATCTTGATAAACCTGAATGGAGTTTTAAATGGGTTCAGGAACAATGGAAGAATAATACCTACGACGAGGTCCAGAAGGTACTTGATATTCCCTACGACGAAAGGCCGGCCCCATCAAAGATACCCGGGGGAGCAATTGAGTTCAATATCTCTTCGTTCGGAAATGTTAAATCGTCCGAACTAGATCTGAGAACAGCAACATGTGAAATAGAGTGGGATTCTGGAATCATACTTCAGGCATTTGTCAATGCAGAAAAGACTACCGGATGGTTCCGGTTCACCGGGCTTAAATCGAATCTGGCCTTTGAACTGCTTGCTCCTGCCTATTCAGTTCCTGCAGATTCAACTGAGGATAATTCGCATTCCGGACAGGATCTGACATTACTTGGTTACCCTCCGGGTGAGATGTGGGCAGAAAAGAATCATATATATTATATTCAGACAGGATGGGGTGGATTCAGTTATCAGATAAGCCTCAGGTTCAGGGAGAAAAATGGCACAACTGAAGGATGCTGGAGTATAAGCTCGGAATATCCCGGATGGAAAAAACAGGTTTTAGCAGTTGATCAGACTGCAGCCTCGATGATAGATGGATTTAATAATGAGCTCAGAGCACATAAAAAATGGTGGCACGGTTACTGGTCAAAATCAGCCATTTCTGTTCCCGATACAATTCTTCTTAAACAGTGGTACATGGAAATGTATAAACTGGGATCAGTGGCAGGCAATGGGGCTCCTCCTATTTCTCTTCAGGCAGTGTGGACAGCAGATAATGGTAAGTTGCCTCCGTGGAAAGGAGATTTCCATCACGACCTTAATACACAGCTTAGCTACTGGCCTTCCTATTCATCGAACCATATTGCCCAGGAACAGGGATTTATTGACTGGCTTATAAATAAACGTCCCGAATTTGAGAAGTACACAAAGAAATACTTCCAGGTTAACGGACTTAATGTACCCGGAGTGACAACAATAGAGGGTAAACCCATGGGAGGTTGGATACAGTACTCGCTTGGACCCACCGTTTCTTCATGGCTGGGTCACCATTTCTATCTGCACTGGCGATATACAATGGACAGGGATTTTCTTGAAAATAAGGCATATCCATGGATAAGGGATGTAGCCACTTATATTGATGAGTTATCTGTGAAGGATGAAAGCGGCCTCAGAAAACTGCCATTGAGCTCAAGTCCTGAAATATTCAATAATTCAAAAGAGGCATGGTTCGATCATATGACAAATTTTGATCTGGGTCTTGTCAGATGGACATTTGAAAAAGCAGCTGAGCTTGCTGCAGAACTTGGTAAAAGTGAAGAATCAACAAAATGGAAGGAGATACTTGAACAATGGCCTGATTATGATATTGATCCTGAGACCGGATTCACATTTGCCAAAGGTGTTCCATATGAAGAATCTCACCGTCATTTTTCTCATCTTATAGCATTCCACCCCCTTGGAAATGTTGACTGGTCAAAAGGAGAAAAGGATAGAAAAATAATCAGATCTACAATAGAGAATCTCGACAGAATAGGCCCTGACTGGTGGTGTGGATACTCATACAGCTGGCTCGGAAACATAAAGGCCAGGGCTTTTGACGGACAAGGAGCTGCCGAAGCCCTGAGGACTTTCGCGCAATGCTTCTGTCTTAAAAACAGTTTTCATGCAAATGGTGATCAGACAAAATCAGGCAAGTCAAAATTTGTTTACAGACCCTTCACACTTGAAGGAAATTTTGCCTTTGCGTCAGGATTGCAGGAGATGCTGTTACAGAGTCATACCGGAGTCGTTAAAATATTCCCCGCCATTCCTTCCGGCTGGAATACTTTAAGTTTCAGCAAACTGAGAGCTGAAGGAGCATTCCTGATCTCTGCAGAAATGGACAATGGTGTGATTAGTAAGATTGAAATAGAATCGGAAAAGGGTGGTTTGTTAAGATTAAGCAATCCATTCGGATCAGAGAAGTTTTCTGCTTCTGCTCCTTATGAGTTGAAAGATAATGTTATAATAGCAGACACCAAACCCGGTCAGAAGATAAATATGATTATCAGGTAAAATACTGATTCACAAAAGTCGAATTTTAAAAAAATACTATGAAAAAATTCCTTTCCCTGGTTATTATTTTGCTGTCAGGATTAATTATCCACACTCATGCACAGACTTTTACAGTATCCTCTCCGGATAAAAACCTGGTTTTCATTATAAATAATAACCAGAGTCTTGAATATTCGGTGACTTTCAGAAACAACCCGGTGATAAATACTTCATCACTGGGATTTGAATTTGTAGATGAATCACCGCTTACTGGCAATTTTGCAGTTCTGGATCAATCTGTAAAATCTGTCAATGAGACATGGATACCTGTTGTAAAGTCGAAGCATGCCGAAGTAATAAACAACTATAATGAACTAACTCTGCTGCTGAAAGAGAAAAGCGATCCCCGGAGGATGATGGAGCTCTTTGTAAGGGCATATAATGATGGAGTTGCTTTCAGAATAAGTCTCCCACGTGGTGCGAAAGCCGGAGACAGGCAGATTGTTAAAGAATTAACAACATTTGCAATTCCCGGTAATCCGAAAGCCTGGGTAGTCGAATACGGTGCTTACTCAACATCAAATGAAGCTGAGTTTTTTGAGCATCCCCTGAGTTATGTGAATGAAAGAACAATAGCCGGGATGCCTTTCCTGATGGACTACGAAGATAGCTGCTGGGTAGCAATTACAGAGGCTAAAATTGAAAATTATCCTGCTTTTTACATCGGTACAAACGGCCTAACTGGCCAGCTTGCCACAAAACTTGTTCCTGTTCCGGGAGAACCCGAATCGGGGGTGAAAGCAAGGTTTAATGATGAAGTTACAACTCCATGGAGAGTATTAATGATAGGTAACTCACCAGGGAGACTGATAGAATCAGAAATAATACAGAATCTCAATGATCCGTGCGCTATCGATGATCCTTCGTGGATTAAGCCCGGGATGAGCGCCTGGGACCACTGGTGGAGCGGTGAAGTAAAAATGGAAATGCCTGTCATAAAGCAGTATATCGACCTTGCAGCTGCGATGGGATGGCCCTACATGCTTGTAGACTGGCAATGGTATGGTAAATTCAACTCTCCTGAAGCTGATATTACAAAATGGGCACCTCAGATAGATATGCCTGAAATAATCAGTTATGCTTCTGCAAAAAATGTAAAAATCATTGTATGGCTCTATTCCAGCGATGTAAACAGGAATTCTGCCTACAAAACTGCATTCCCGCTATACCGTAAATGGGGTGTGGCCGGAATAAAGATCGACTTTATGGACCGTGATGACCAGCAAATGGTAAACTGGTATCACGACATTATCAAGTGTGCTGCAGAAAATCATCTGATGGTTGATTTCCATGGAGCATACAAGCCTGATGGCATTATCAGGACATGGCCTAATATGATAACACGGGAAGGAGTAATGGGGAATGAATATTATAAATTCTCGGACAAAATGAGTCCTGAACATAATGTAAAACTTGCATTTACAAGAATGCTTGCCGGCCAGATGGATTATACTCCCGGCGCTTTCCTTAATGTCACAAGGACTATGTGGAAACAGCAAGTCCCTGCCCAGGTGTGGAACACCAGGGCTGCCGAACTTTCAAAATTTGTGATTTATGAAAGCCCTCTTACTGTTGTCTGTGACCACCCTGATAATATTCTCAACCAGCCCGGAGCTGATTTTCTTAAGATAGTGCCAACAGTCTGGGACGATATTAAATTCCTTGGCGGATATCCGGGTGACTGGGTGGCAATAGCAAAACGAAGTGGAGACAAATGGTTCATAGGGGTAATGAATAACAGCAAAGCAAAAGCTGTTGAGCTTGATCTTGGTTTCCTGACAACCGGTTCTCATAAAATCGAGACATGGAGCGACACAAAAAAATCAGGGACAGAACCTGAAGATCTGAAAAAAGCTGAGGCATCTGTGAAAACACCGGGTAAACTGAAGGTCAAGATGGCTGAAAACGGGGGGTTTGTTGCAGTGATATCACAATAATGCAACTACATACAATGCAGAATTACCTTGTGTATACTCTGTGCTATACTCCGTGTAACTCTGTGCAAATCCGTGGTTAAAAAAACAAGAACATTATTACCAGAATAACACTTTACCAATAATTTGACATTGAAGTGAATAAAGAGTGGCGAAAAACATCTCAGTATCTTATACCAGAGATTAAACCTGAAACTGTTGCAGGTCAATATGATATCTATCCCTCATTTAAACTTGAAGATGGACTGATCTATGATGGATTTGAATCCCTGGCAGAAATTATTTACAGGCATAAAAAGGTTACAATCGATGGCTATGGAGGAGTATTTTTCAACTTATTCAGAGATAGAATTAAAAAGGCACTGAACAAAAAGAGTATTAAATGTCATTGGATAAACAGTGAAGACTGGCTTAAGTCACCTGGTGAAATAGATGATCTGATTGCTCCATTTACCGGGGGTGATGATCCTTTATTCGGTAAAAGAGCAACAATTGCTATACAGGATTTCTTCAATCTGAGTAAGGTAAAATCAATCTCTCCTGATCGGGGTGCGGATATTAATATAATATCAGGAATCGGGGCAGCTCTGGCGGAATGGCCGGGATTATTGATTTACATAGACCTTCCTAAAAATGAAATACAGTTCAGATCGAGAGCGGGCAGCATTAAAAACCTCGGAGCTGCAGGACCAGCAGATCCAAAGGAGATGTACAAAAGATTCTATTTTGTGGATTGGATTGTTCTGAACAGGCACAAAAAGAATCTTCTGCCAGATATTGATATTATGGTTGATGGCCAGAACCCCGAAAATCCAAAATGGATCAATGGGAACAAGCTCAGGGATGGGCTTAAGGATATGGGTCAAAATGTATTCAGGGTCAGACCATGGTTTGAACCTGGTGCCTGGGGAGGCACCTGGATAAAGGATAAAATTAATGACCTTAATAAGGATGTTCCTAATTATGCATGGTCATTCGAGCTGATAGTTCCGGAAAATGGTTTATTGTTTGAAAGCTCCGGGAAAATGGTAGAAGTCACATTTGACTGCCTGATGTTCCAGGAATCAGAGAGAGTGCTTGGAGATTGTCATGACAGGTTCGGTACTGAGTTTCCTGTCAGGTTTGATTTTCTGGATACATTCGACGGAGGAAACCTCTCTGTTCAGTGCCATCCTAGACCCGGATATACAAAATCCAGTTTTGGTGAAGATTTCACCCAGGAAGAGACATATTACATACTTGACACTAAAGATAACGCCTCTGTTTATCTTGGATTTCAGGAAGATATAGATCCCGGAAAATTCAGAAATGAGCTTGAGGCAAGTGCAGAACGAAAGATACCAGTTGATATAGAAAGGTACGTTCAGAAATTACCTGCATCAAAACATGATCTCTTCCTTATTCCATACGGGACCATACACGGTTCAGGGATAAATAACCTTGTGCTTGAAATCAGCTCCACACCCTACATTTTTACATTTAAAATGTACGACTGGTTACGGCTCGATCTTGATGGAAAACCCAGGCAGTTAAATATTCAGAGAGCAATGGATAATCTCTTTTTTGACAGGAAAGGAGATTATGTGAAAGAAAAACTCATATCAAAACCCGTTCTCCTGGAGGAAGGCTATGACTGGAAATTATTTCATCTTCCAACTCACGAAACTCACCTGTATGATGTTCACAGGTATCAGTTCAAAACCAGTATTGAGATACAAACTCATAACAAGTGTCACGTTCTGAGCCTCGTTGAGGGAGATCATATTATTCTTGAAACATATTCAGGTATCACTCAACGGTTCAGTTATGCCGAGACTTTCGTTATACCTGCAGCCGCAGGTTCATACAGACTGATCAACAAATCCGGCACAGAAGCAATTGTGGTGAAAGCTTTTGTAAAATAGGATATTCAATTGTCTTTCTATGGACAGAAGAAAATTCATAACAAACAGTTTAATAGCCTCCGGTGGCTTTACACTTGCACCATCACTTTATAAGAATAACCGTGATATTAACAACATAGATAATTTTTTTCAGGAAGCCGTTAGCCGGTCACCGGTAGCCGATCTCTATGATCTCTTCAAAAATCCTCCCCTGACATATCACCCTTATGTAAGGTGGTGGTGGAATGGCAATAAGGTGAATGCAAATGAACTTATCAGGGAATTAAGGCTGTTAAAAGAGGCTGGTATAGGTGGTGTGGAAATAAATCCTGTTGAATTCCCCAGGCGTTCTGAAGGTGATGACCTTGGAATTCCTTCTGTTAAATGGCTTAGTGATGAGTGGATAGACCTGCTAAGGCTTGTATTCGATGAAGCAAGGTCTCTAGGTATGGTATGCGATCTGATTGTTGGGTCCGGCTGGCCGTTTGGATCTGAAGATCTGGAAGAGAATGAAAGGTCACAGGTTGTGACAATTGCTGTTAAAAAATTAACAGGCCCTTTGGATTATGAGATATCCGGGTTTGAACTATTCAAAGAGGCTGATCCGGCAATAAGCTCACCCTTTCCGGGCAGGATACCTGAACTGCTCTCAATCCATCTTGTACCTGACCCTATTGAAAATATTGATCAGGCAATCCCACTTTCACTAACCAATGAAGTAAAGACAATAAAGGTCTCTATACCAAGAGGTAAACATGCCATAATAGCACTTGTGAAAATAGATTCATTTATGCAGGTGATAAATGGAGCTCCAGGAGCAACTGGTCCCGTACTTGATCATTATAATTCTGTTTCTGTCAGAAAATATCTTGATAGGATGTCGGGCGCCATTGAAAAAAGGACAGGCCCTCTGTCAGACAATATAAGAGCCATTTTTACCGACAGCATGGAGCTTGAAGGAGCGAACTGGACTGATAAAATGAGAGAGTATTTTACCAGCAGGAATGGCTACGATATAATGCCCTGGCTGCCTTTCATTCTTTTCAGGACCGGCGCAATGGGAAATATAACCGATCTTCATTACGGTGTGTCACTTTCTCCCCGACTGGAAAAAATAATCAGGAGGATACGGTATGATTTTGAGATGACAAAAGCTGAATTGCTTGATGAAAACTTTACAAAGACCTATCAGAAATGGTGCAAAAGACTGAATGTGAAATCACGTGCCCAGGCATATGGTCGCGGACTATTTCCGCTGGAAAGCAGTTTTGATTATGACATTCCTGAGGGTGAATCGTGGACCATGAACTGGCTTAAGCACAGGATTGGGGAGGAGATGCCTGAAACTGACTACAGGAGAGGAAGGGCATATACTATGGTCAATAAATATGTCTCATCAGCAGCACACCTTAAAGGCAGACGGCTAATAAGCTGTGAGGAAATGACAGATACATATACTGTCTTCAATACTTCTCTTGAAAACCTCAAAACAGGAAGCGATCAGTCAATAATATCAGGTATAACACATTCAATCTTTCACGGATTCAACTACTCACCTCCTGAAGCTCCATATCCTGGTTGGATAAGATATGGTGCATTTTATAATGAGAAGAATACCTGGTGGCCCTGGTTTATTATATTTAATGAATATAAAGCCAGATTATCAGCTCTTTTACAGAATGTTATGATGTTCGCTGACATTGCAATACTTCCACCCCTTGATGATATGTGGAGTCTAATCGGGGCTCAGATGGAACCCTTTCCTTCAATTACTCATGTTGACTATTTTACACTGGTCTGGGAAGCCATAAATAAAAACGGAGGAGCATGCGATTACATTTCCCAGAGAGTAATTAATGAAAGTGAAATGAGATCAGGCTCCATGCTTTTCGGACCCCGCAGGTATAATACCCTAATCCTGGTAAAAGTAGATTCACTCCACCCTCAGACAGCTGAAAAACTGCTTGATTTTGTAGAGGCTGGCGGCAGGATCTTCTGTATTGAATCATTTCCGTCTGCTTCCCTGGGATACAGTAATTACCTCGATAATGACAGGAAAGTCACCGATATTATTACCAGGATGAAGAATTATACCGACAGATTCATCCTTCTCGATAAACCTGGAAGCAATTTTATTGAATGGTATAAAGAGGTACAGGAGAAATACGATATCCGGCCCTATATGAAGATAGAAAAACCCGATCCATATGTAATGCAAAACAGGTACCAGGGAGATGATGGAACTGAAATTATCTACTTAATTAATTCACATATCCGGAATGCTCATAAAACAAAAATCACATTTTCATCTGAAATTTCAAAAGGGAAGTATTGCTGGAAATGGGATCCTGAAACGGGTAACAGACAGCGAGTTATGCTTGACAAAAATAACTCCGTTATAGTTGATATTGGCCAGTCCGAATCATTTCTTTTTGTCTTCGACAAAACCAGAAAGGGAGATGCGTGGATACCGTTACCTGTTTCAGGAGCTAATGAAATAGAACTGAAAAATGGATGGAAAGCAGAATTCATTCATTGCAGGGAAGGGACGTCAGGAAGCATTGATATAAATACCCTGTCTGATCTTAAAGAACTGAAGGAGTTTGTAAATTTTGCGGGAACTATAAGGTATACAAATACCTTCACACTGGATAAAATTTCTGCAAGCTTTCATCTCAACGCAGGAAAAGTATTTGGATTATGCACAGCGAAACTTAACGGATATGACCTGGGAGTTAAATGGTACGGAAGAAGAATTTTCGATATCAGCCGATATATTAAAGCCGGGAAAAATGAACTGGAGATAGAAGTTGTTACTTCAATGGGGAACTATATGAAATCACTGACAGATAATCCAATAGCCCAGTACTGGACAAACGAAAAAAACAAAGTCCAGCCCCTGCAATCAATGGGGCTTGTTGGCCCTGTAACAATATATTAAGAATTTTTTGATTTACCTGGTTCCCCTCCTGGCGGGGTTGGGGCAGTTGTTGTTAACTTAAGAATTGTGTTTTAAAAGAATATGCTAAAGAAGTTTCCCCTCCTTTTGAAGGAGGGGTGGCCGGGACTGCTGATTATCTATTCTTTAGAATTCTTATTCCCCGGCCGGGGTGGTTGATTTTTTTGATCAGGACAGATCCCTCTAATGAAGATATTATAATATACAAAAGATCGAGGACGAGAATAATATCATTAGACCTTGATGCATAATGTAAAATTTTTTGAAAACTGCTTTGCATTTCATAACTTTCTTTGAAAGCGAGATTATGAAGTCTTATAATGAAAAATGAATTTATATGACCTGTTAATCAACCACCCCGGCCGCAGATTGGCTTTACGATGTATTAACTATTATTGTACTGCGGCCACCCCTCCTTCAAAAGGAGGGGAAATTTTTATCATGCTTTTCTTCCATAAAACTACGCTTAGGTTGACGGCTATTGGATTGGGGCTGGGTTATTTCAATTTAAAATAAATCCTGTTATGAAAACTTTAAAACTATCTCTTTTAACTGTTATTATTTTTTTAACCTGCCAACTGCATGCAAAAGACTATAATGCCTCCATGTTCGGCATAAAATCAAATGGCACGACACTCAACACCAATTCGATCCAGAAAGGCATCGACTACATAAGTGAAAATGGAGGAGGCAGGCTGGTATTTTATGTCGGCCGCTACCTGACAGGGACTATTCATCTCAAATCAAATGTGACCATCCACCTTGAGGAAGGCGCTATACTTGTAGGATCGGTCAATCCGCTTGATTATGAGTTCATGTCGAACTGGACTGCGCTTATCTTTGCCCATGATCAGATGAATATCGGAATTACCGGAAAGGGTGTGATCGATGGCCAGGGATTTATTGTTGCTAATAATCTGGTAGACCTTATTCACAAAGGAGTTATTAAAGATCCTCTGAAATATGACCGGCCCTGGGAAGGCAGGAGGCCACAGAATATCTATTTCAGGGGATGCCGTAACGTACGGATTGAGGGAATTATGTTAAAGGATCCGGGAAGCTGGAACCAGCAGTATGACCAGTGCAGGAATGTTATAATCAAGGGAATTACTGTTGACAGCAAATCATACTGGAATAATGACGGGATCGATATTGTTGACTGCGACAGTGTAAGTGTGACAGATTGTTATATTGATGCTGCTGACGATGGCATCTGTCTGAAATCACATTCACCCGACTTTATCTGTCAGAATGTGCATATTCATAACAATACTGTCCGCACAAGCGCAAACGGGATTAAGTTTGGGACTGCATCATATGGAGGATTTCGTAATATCACGATTATTAACAATCTGGTTTTTGATACTTACAGGTCAGCAATAACCTTTGCAGCAGTTGATGGTGGAATCGTTGAAGATGTAGTTGTAGACAGTCTAAGGTCAATAAATACCGGTAATGTTATATTCTTAAGGATAGGAGAAAGAAGAACGGGGAAAAAAGGGAAGATGAATAATATCAGAATTTCAAATGTTTATGCGGAGGTTCCTGCAACAAAACCTGATGCAGGCTATAATTATGAAGGACCTGTGGAGGATCTCCCAAGAAACATTTCTCCTTCAGCTATAGCAGGGATGCCCGATGCTCCTATACAAAATGTCACTCTTAAAAATATCGAGATACATCATCCTGGTGGTGGCAATCCGTTGTATGCGAAAGTAGGTCTGGATGAACTTGATAAGGTCCCTGAAATGGCAGGTTCATATCCTGAGTTTTCAATGTTTAAGGAACTGCCTGCCTGGGGTTTTTATGTCCGCCATGCAAAAAACATAACCTTCGAGAATGTAAAGCTCATATGTGAGAAGGAAGATTACAGGATCTCCATAGTGCTTGATGATGTAAATGTGGCACTGCTTAAATCCCTGTCTGTCAGCGAACCAAATAAAAAGAAGGAAGTTGTGCACTCATTCAGATCAAAGGGCATAAGTATAAAACAATAAGCTATTTATAAGATTTTCTGAGTAACAGGAATGCCTCCTCCGTACTGCTAACAAATGATATTACTCCCCTCCTGTTACTCTCCCTTATAAAATCCTGCAGGCTTTTGCTGCTGACTTTCGAAAAATCACCAACTATGGCAAGCTTCATCCTGTAATTGGAAAATTTCTGCAGGATTTCTCCTGCAAGCTTTGTCTTCAGGTCGAAAAAATCCTTCGATAGTAAGTCTTCATGAATTATAAGACTGCCGCAATCATTATATCCTGCATCGGCCATTATATCCAGCATGTCCTGAGGGTTGTCGATCACTCCTGACCCGGGCAGCACTTCTGCTATATTCAGCTTGCCCTTTACTTTGTGAATTGTTATCATCCTTAAAATTTCATTCAGTATTTTAAATAATCATTGTTTATAAACTTACCAAAATATACTGAATTGTTCTTATTTTTACTGGTAAAGCATGAGGGTAATGAAAAAGTCAAATTCCTGTCTTGTCCTGCTGGTTGCAGTGATATTCGTTGCAGAGCTTTACAGCAGGTGGAACAACATTCATTTTCTTGAATATATCGCCAAACCCTTTCTCCTCATCTGGATAGCAGTATTCTACTTCCTGAATACCCGTTCTTTCAGGAAAGATGTTTTCATTTATCTTGCCTTCCTGTTTTCATGGACAGGAGATATGTTCCTGATGCTGGCACATATTAACGGATTATTTTTCTATGTCGGTGTAGGCGGCTTTTTCCTGGCACAACTATCATACATAAAAGTATTTACTTCCTGCATCAGAAGTGATAATAAAGGTTATCTTTTTAAACGCCCTGTATTGTTGATACCTTTTGCAGTTTATCTGTCAGCCATTCTTGTACTGATAACCGGTAAAATGGAGGGAATAATGATCCCGGTGATAATTGTATATGCCTTTGCCCTGATACTCATGTCGGTCACTGCCCTGAACAGGAAAACACATGTAAATAAAGCCAGTTTTAATTTTGTATTCTGGGGTTCGGTACTTTTTGTCATTTCCGACAGCATGATAGCAATAAATAAATTTTATGCAGAGTTTCCCCGTTCGTCTTTCCTGATCATGCTTACATATTTTACAGCGCAGGTTCTTATAATGACAGGTTTGATTGTTAAGGACAAAAAATAAAAATCGCTGTACTAAAATATCCTGTCTCGCTGTAATAGAATAATATTAACTCCTTTTTGCCTGGTACCCTGCGCCCTTTGTCCTGTGCCTTTATTTCATAACCTTCTTCAGTATCCCGAACACACCCCTTATGAAAGTTGCACTTGTAAGAACCTTTACCATCTGATCCTGTGGTGTTTTACTGCTCCTGCGTGCAGGACTCCTGCGGGGTTGTTGCTCCCAGCCACCCGCTCTCCCCTTTTCCCTCTCGTTCCTGGCAGCTATTTCTTCTTTATCTCTCTGTATCTCAGAAACCTTGTCACTAAGTATTTCATAAGCGCTCTCCCTGTCAATTGTCTGGCTGTATTTCTGAACAAGAACAGATGAACCATTTATTGCGCTTATCTCATCATCTGTAAGAATATCCATCCTGCTTACCGGGGCCCTGAGCATTGTTGCTGCAAGGGGAGCAGGATTGCCTTTCTCGCTGAGTGCGGTTATAAGTGCTTCACCTATTCCAAGGCTGGTAATTGTTTCGTCTGTTTTATAATAATCTGAAAGAGGATAGTTCTCCGCGGTAAGCTTAATAGATTTTCTGTCGAGAGCTGTAAACGCTCTCAAGGCATGTTGCACCTTTAGTCCAAGCTGGGAAAGCACTCCATTCGGTATATCTGTCGGATTCTGGGTTACAAAGAAGATACCTACACCTTTTGACCTTATAAGTTTTACAATATTCTCAATCTGTTCTAGAAGAGCTTTACTGGCCTGATTGAAAATCAGGTGTGCCTCATCAATTAATATTACAAGTTCAGGTTTTTCAACATCGCCTTTTTCAGGCATCTGGCTGTATACTTCAGCTAACAGTGATAACATAAATGTTGAAAATAACTTAGGTTTATCCTGTATATCTGTCAGTCTCAGTATACTGATATAGCCATTACTGTACTTATCCCTTCTCATCAGATCGCTTATATCAAAAGATAGTTCTCCGAAAAAAAGATCTGCTCCCTGTTGTTCAAGCTCAATTATCTTTCTAAGGATAATGCCTGTAGTTGAGCCTGATATTTTCCCATAGTCTTTTTCAACATCCTTTTTTCCCTCTTCGGTAACGAACTGTAAGACCTTCTTCAGATCTTTTAAATCCAGAAGTGCAAGTTTATTGTCATCACAATATTTAAAAATAACTGACATAACCCCCTCCTGGGTGTCGTTAAGGTCAAGAATTCTTGAAAGCAGAACAGGCCCAAATTCGGATACAGTTGCCCTGAGCCTTACTCCTTGCTGTTTTGAAAGAGTCAGCAATTCGACAGGATAGCCTTTCGGCACAAAAGGAAGGTTAAGTCTGGCATGTCTCTCCATGATAAATGGTTTTGCAGTTCCCGGCATTGCAATACCACTGAGATCTCCCTTAACATCCATTAAAAGTACCGGCACTCCCTTATCTGAAAGCTGTTCAGAGATCACCTGCAAAGTTTTTGTCTTGCCTGTACCTGTAGCACCGGCAATCAATCCGTGTCTGTTCATCGTCCTGAGAGGAATATTAACATTTGCACCAGTGGCCACAATACCATCAACCATGCCGCATCCAAGAGTTATATAGTCTCCATTACAGTAATAACCTTTATTTATATCGCTGATAAATGTCTCTACCCTGCTCATTTTCTAAATTTTAGAGATAAATACTGATATTTTGAAACCTGTTGCAATTTAATAGTTTATCTTTACATTATTGTTGAATAAAACCTGCAACAATACTGAACAATATCCGGTAAAGATTGTCTAATTATCATTTCAGGTTTCTTTAAGTATTATTTATATGTGCCAAACTTCTTAATCTGCCTGAATATTTTAAATTAATATCAGTAGTCTACTAATCAATTAATAATTCTATTATGAAAAGAATTTTTTTACTAATCCTCCTGATAATCACATTAGGTTCAATGACTGGATTTAGCCAGGTAACCGAGGCTGAAAAAGCTTTGCGTTCCCAGAATGCTGATACTACTCAGGGGTGGAAAACCGGGAGTGTTTTAGGCCTTAACTTTGCTCAGACTTCTCTCACAAACTGGGCTGCAGGGGGTGAGAATTCATTAGCGGTGAATGGTATCTTCAGCGGTTTTGCCAATTACAAAAAGGGAAAATCTGTATGGGACAATTCACTTGATCTCGGCTATGGACTTTTAAAGCAGGGCAATGAAGATTTCAAGAAAACTGATGACAAGATTGATTTTCTGTCGAAATACGGGCAGGAAGCTTTCAGGCATTTTTATTATGCTGCATTGTTTAACTTCAAGACGCAGATGACTCCTGGTTATAATTATCCGGATGTAACAACAAAAATATCCGATCTCTTTGCTCCTGCTTACATAACACTTGCTCTGGGTCTTGACTATAAACCCGATGCGTACTTCAGTGCCTTTGTTGCTCCGCTAACAGCAAAATTTACTTTTGTGACGGACACTGATCTTTCAAACGCAGGGGCCTTTGGAGTAGAGCCGGGAGAAAAAGTAAAAAGTGAGATCGGGGGATATATCAGAGCCATTTATACAAAAAATGATTTTAAGGCGGAATTACTAAAGAACGTTTCATTTACTACTAAAATCGATCTCTTTTCCAACTATTTGAACAATCCGCAGAATATTGATGTCAACTGGGAAACGCTTATAGCATTCAAGGTTAATAAATACCTCAACGTAAATTTCAATACTCATCTTATTTATGATGATGATATTAAAATCCAGAATGACGTAGATGGGAATGGAACAATAGAGGCTGGTGAAGGTTCAAAATCACTTGTTCAGTTCAAGGAGATATTCGGAGTGGGATTTTCTTATAAATTCTGATTTTTCTTAAAGACTTCTTTAACACCGGAGAACAAAAAAACTTAAAGGGGACACTGAGGTTTAAATACTATGCTCAGTGTCCTTTTTGTTTTTACCTGTTGTCCTCTGTGGTTATTTATTTTTATTACTATTAAATTTACCATAGCACAAATGTTAAACTGTATGAAATCATTTTACCTGGTATTAATCCTTATATCTTTTATTTTTTTGGATTGCTCAAACAAAAATGAATCATCGTTAAGAATCCAGGAAATCAAATGCAACGGAATCGGAAATCCCTGTGGAGTAGAAAAAATCCCAAATTTCAGCTGGATTATTACTTCAGATAAAAGAGGACAAAAACAATCAGCATATCAGATCATTGTAGCTTCTGACAGGAAATCTGCGGATAAGGGGAAAGGAGATTATTGGGATTCTGGAAAATTGATATCAGGAGAAAATGCATGGATATCATATGAAGGAAAGAACCTCATGCCTGCAAGCGAATATTTCTGGAGAATAAGAATCTGGGATGGTAATGATCAGGTTTCCGAATGGAGTCCAACCGGCAATTTTATTACAGGACTCTTTGAAAAATCAGACTGGTCAGGTGCAAAATGGATTGGATATGAAGATATTACGGACTCCCTGCTCCTCGTCCCGGGGGTTCATGGAAATGGAGATGATTTACGGAATGTTGCTGTTAAAAGAACTGTGATCCCATACTTCAGGAAGGATTTTTTACTTTCAAAAAAAATAAAAAAAGCATTGGTCTTCATATCAGGACTGGGTCATTATGAATTATATATCAACGGAAATAAGACAGGCGACAGGTTCCTTTCGCCCGGATGGACTGATTACAGGAAAACATGCCTATTTAATACATATGATGTAACTGATTATATTATTGACGGAAAGAATGCGATATCAACAATAATAGGCAATGGATTCTATAATATTAACAGGGAACGATACAGAAAACTTGTTATCGCATATGGCGCTCCTAAAATGATTCTAAAACTGCATATCACTTATAATGATGGTTCAACAGAATCAGTTCTCAGCGATGAGACCTGGAAAACAGCTCCCTCACCAATAACATTCTCAAGTATATATGGAGGAGAAGACTATGATGCCCGCATGGAGCAGGATGGGTGGAATGAGCCTGGATTTGATGACGGTAACTGGCAATCAGTAATTATAGCACGGGAACCATCAGGGCAACTCAGACCTGAAAGCGATTTCCCTGTGAAAGTTATGGAGGTATTTAAACCCAGATCTTTATCTCTCCGCAAGGACAGCCTCTATGTTTACGATTTCGGTCAGAACGCATCAGGAATAATCAGGGTAAAAGTAACAGGAGAAAAAGGGCAGCAAATAAAATTTTTGCCTGGCGAGCTACTAGGTGAAGACTCTCTTGTAACACAACAGGCTACCGGAAGTCCTTATATCTTCAGCTACACTCTTAAAGGAGAGGAGGAGGAGGTATGGATACCGAAGTTCACATATTACGGTTTCAGATATCTGCAGGCCGAAGGTGCTGTTCCTGATGAAGTAATAACTTCCGGAAAACCTTGCATCAGGGAAATTGAAATGCTTCATACCAGTAACTCATCGCCTGAAGAGGGCAGCTTTGAATGTTCGAATGAATTATTCAACAGGATTTATGGACTGATAAACTGGGCAATAAAGAGCAACCTTTCAAGTGTTGTGACCGACTGTCCGCACAGGGAGAAGCTTGGCTGGCTTGAACAAACACACCTTATGGGAAATTCAATAAGGTATTTGTACGATATTCATAATCTGTATAGCAAAGTCATAGATGACATGATCGAAGCTCAGCTTGAGAACGGTCTTGTCCCGGATATAGCACCTGAATACGTTCCCTTTGCAGCAGGATTCCGCGACTCCCCTGAATGGGGAAGTGCATGTGTTATCCTGCCATGGTATATGTATGAATGGTATGGTGACACTGAAGTTCTCAGTAAAGCCTATCCGATGGTTAAAAAATATGTTGACTATTTATCCGGTATGGCAGATCATAATATCCTTTCGCACGGACTCGGTGACTGGTATGATCTCGGGCCTGAGTTTCCAGGAGAAGCTCAGCTGACACCTAAAAAAGTGACAGCTACCTCAATTTATTATTATGATATCACACTGTTGTCAAAGATGGCAGAATTGACAGGTAATCAAGAGGATACAGAATTCTATAAGAAATTGGCCGAAGAGGTCCGGTACTCTTTCAATAAAGAGTTCCTTAATCCGGTTACAAATGTATATTCTACAGGAAGCCAGACAGCGTACTCCATGCCCCTGTATTTCGGGATGGTTGATGATAGTATGAGACCCTATGTCGTGGCCAATCTCATAAAATCAATAAATGACAACAACAAAGCATTAACAGCAGGCGATATTGGTTACAGGTATCTTTTAAGAGTTCTGGAGCAGGAAGGACAATCGCAATTAATCTTTGATATGAATTCAAGAAATGACGTACCTGGATATGGTTTCCAGCTGGCTAAGGGAGCAACAGCACTTACTGAGTCGTGGGCAGCTCTTAAATATGTTTCAAACAATCATCTGATGCTGGGTCATATAATGGAATGGTTTTTCAGCGGAATCGGTGGAATCAGACAGGTACCGGGTTCCAGTGCATATGATACTATTCTGATTTCACCTGAAATTGCAGGAGACATTAAATGGGCCAGAGCAGCCATAAATACAATACATGGAAAAATTTTAAGTTCATGGGAAATCAAAGATAAGCACCTAACACTTAAAATAATCATTCCGGTTGGGAGCAAAGCTATTGTTGTTATTCCACAGAATGACCCTGAGACAATAAAAGAGAATAAAGCTCCGGTATCACAATCAGAGGAGATAAAATTAATCAAAGTAGAGGAAGATAAAACATATTTCGAATTATCATCAGGAGATTATATATTTGAAACACCTTATTATAGTTCAAAGTAATTAAGTTTAATTTTATTTATTATGTTATGAGAAACTTTTTCTTTTTACTGGCATTCTGGATGCCATTTATTATTACCCGGGCACAAGATATTTCAGGTATTTACAATACTGATTTCAACGAACTGACTATTACTCAGAATGGTAATAAAGTAACCGGAACCTATAAGCATCAGAATGGGCGTATTGAAGGAACCCTTAGTGGAAAAACCCTTAGC
>CAYLYN010000002.1:52748-61943 GCA_964387565.1 uncultured Rikenellaceae bacterium
AGTTTACCTTTGAATTCAACGACAATCTGTCAGAGTTTACAGGGATCTGGGGTCGCAATGATGCAGCTCCTTCATCAGGAAACAAATGGAATGGGACAAAACTTAACTAGATTAAAGTATCATACTCATACTTTCCGGAAAGTTTTAACACAATCTGAGATTATTGAATAACATTGGTCTTAACAAAGTCTGTTAAACCTTTGCAGTTATATTAATTTAAAATCAATGACGGTAAAGAAGAATGCAGTGATCATAGGTGCCGGGATAGGAGGTATAGCAACCTCTGTCTTCCTGGCAAAAAATGGTTATAGTGTAGAGATCTTTGAAAAAAATTCAGCTCCCGGAGGGCGCTGCGGTCAGATTATCAGGGATGAGCACAGGTTCGATCTTGGGGCAACCATGCTTATGATGCCAGGCATCTACAAAGACGTTTTCAATTCACTTGGAATACCGCTTTTCGAAAGAGAAGATATTAAACCTCTTGATGATCTCTACAGGATCTACTTCGACGATAATGATTCTATAACATTTTCGAAGGATGAAAATAAGATGATGGCTGATCATGAAAGAATAGAAAAGGGCAGCTTCAAAAGATCAGAGAAATATATAAAAAAAGGATATGAAATATTCAGGCTTGGAATTGATAAGCTGATAGCCAGAAATTTTACTAACCTTTTTCAATTCGCTAATTTCAGGAATATTCTCCTGCTTATTAAGCTTAAAACATATATCTCAAACTACAATTATGTTAAAAGATTTTTTCGCAATGAACATCTGAGAATGGCATATACTTTTCAGAATATTTATGTTGGCCAGAGCCCGTTCAATTCTCCTGCTCTTTTCAGTATGGTGCCGGCAGCTGAGATAGTTGAAGGATCATATTTCCCGCAAGGTGGTATGTATAAAATTGTTGAAATACTCCTTGCTGAAGCTGAAAAAGAAGGAGTTAAGATTTCTTTTAACATGCCTGTAAAAAGTATACTGACCAGTAAAAACAAGGCTGAAGGAATTGTATTTGAGAACGGAGCGGAACTGAAGGCAGATATAATTGTTGCAAACGCTGATCTCCCGTATGTTTACAGGAAGCTATTGCCTGACAGAGCAAAATCAAAAAGAATAGACAGGATGAATTATTCAGCCTCAGCTATTGGAATTCATATGGCCACTGATAAGCAATATCCTCAATTGGGGCATCACAGTGTATTTCTGTCTGATAATTTCAGACATGGGCTCGATAAGATCTTCAAAGAAAAATCAGTCAGTAAAACCCCAAGTTTTTATCTTCATGCTCCGGCAAAAACAGATCCTTCAGCAGCTCCTCCGGGGCAGGATTCACTTTCGTTCATTATTGGCGCAGGCCATGTTGACAAGAGGTTTAATCAGGATTGGGAAGCACTAAAGAAACAGTCGCGTGATGCTGTTATTGAGCGACTTAAAAAATTCGGCATGACAGATATTGAAGACCATATTAAATTTGAAATTGCCTATACACCGCTAAGCTGGGAAAATGCATGTAATATTACAAGAGGATCTGTTTTTGGCAGTGTGGCACATAATATGTTGCAAATGGGATATTTCAGGCCTCATAACCGGGACAATAAATATAAAAACCTTTATTTTGTAGGAGGAAGCACTCACCCGGGAAACGGAATACCAAATGTTCTTCTTTCTGCCAGACTGGTAGCTGAACGGATTATGAATAATTAAGAACGGATTTTGAATTAATGAAATCACAACGTGATATTTTCCTGGAGATCCACAACTCCATCGATTTCGACAAAATAAAAGATCATCCGAATATCCTTATCGCTTCTAATTTCTGGGAACAGGAGCGTTATTGTGCTGCAAGAACCTGTTACAAATTCCTGAGGATAATAGACGATATGATCGATGATCATAAATCAAGAAACAAATTTATTGCTCCGGATGAAAGGAAAGAATTTGTTTCAAATGTGAATGAATGGCTTAAGATGATCATAGTTTCTGAAGAGTGCAATCCGGCTCAGCAAGAACTGGTTGAAACAATAAGGAGATTCCGGATACCTCTCTGGCCGCTTGAAGATTTTGCTGCATCAATGATTTATGATATAAATAACGATGGCTTCCCGACACTTGAAGCATTTATCTCCTATTCAAAAGGAGCATCAGTTGCTCCTGCTTCAATATTTGTTCATCTTAACAGTCTGAGGAACAAGGGAGCTGATTTCGAAGATCCTCAGTTCGATGTAAGATGGGCTGCAACTCCATGTGCTCTATTCAGTTACCTCGTTCATATTATAAGGGACTTCCGAAAGGATCAGATTAATAACCTTACATATTTTGCCGACGATCTCATTGAAAAAAATAGACTTTCAAGGAAGGATCTGAGAGAGTTTGCAGAAGGAAGGCCTGTTAATGACGGATTCAGGAATCTTATCAGAACCTACTATACTCTTGCTGAAGATTACCTTCATAAAACCAGTGATATTCTGAATACTATAAAGCCCTTGCTTGAGCCCAGATATCAGCTCAGTCTCGAAATAATATTTGATCTTTATCTGATGGTTTTTGAAAGAATTGATCTCAGAAATGGTCAGTTTACTACTGAGGAGCTAAATCCAACGCCTGAAGAGACACGGGAAAGAGTGAAAAACAAAATTATGAGTCTGAATTTCTAAAAGAGGTTGAACTTTTCCTTGACTTTTTTAATATACCATTGCGTAAGGTAAGCATTATAAAAGTTTGCCTGTCTTGGTTTTATAATATTATCCGGACCAATTTCAGTTACCATAAATTTTGTGACCTCATCATATAGAATCGGGCTTCTGTGATCGATTAAGGAATTAACCATGCTTGTCGGAATGATTTGTTTAACATTCTCTTTAATCCGTTGAAAATGCTTCTGAAACGGTTTGGGATTTATCTCACCGGACAAATTAATATTGAAGTCCCTGAACATGTAATTTTTTAATACATAATCATATAGTCTTTTATTTAGTTTAAAACTAAAGGGTAAAGTTGTAAAGAAGTCGATAAGCTGATTATCAAATAATGGTAATACATAATTATACCCGAAGAAGGTAAATGCTTTTGCTGAATTAATAATAAACTTTGAATGTATTTCTTTAAGTTCCCAACCTTCATAGTTTTTCCAGTATTCACAAATCCCCTGATTAATCTTTTCGCCTATTAATAAACTTATCTCCTTCTTTCTTTTTTTATCAAGATTGATTAATATGAACTTATCGTTCAGTATGTGCGATGATATCTGTAGCTTGTTATTATGCCTTTGAAAACCGGATTTGAAAAAGCTTCCAGCCAGACTGTCTCCTGAAAAACCAGGCATGAAAATGCTATCATCAGGAATAAGCCTGTTTTCTTTTAAGTATTTTACTGCAAAGTAATCCTGCATGTAAAACATGCTTGATAAATTTGATGCATATGGGTAATAATACATGAAGTAATCATCATTCATATAGCCATTAATAAGAGAAGAGTCATAAACTACTTTCATCCATTTCAATCCCAATCTTGATGAGGCTTCTTTTGCAAGAGCCATTTCCTTGTTATCTTTTCTTCCGTAAGTCAAGCACAGGATGTTTTCCGGATGAAATTTTGCACACATCGATGCTACAAGCCTTGAATCATATCCCCCTGAAAGAGGAACTACGATGAACTTATCCTTTAATGCCAATAAATGGGACTTAAAGACTTCATTAATCAATATATTTAATTCCTCAGCAGCTAAAAAAAAATTTCTGTCAATTATTACCTCGGTTGTAGGATTGTGATAGAAAGTTCTGGAAGAAGTGCTGCCTTCGCAAATGAACTCACCTGCCTCTATCTGGTTTATGTTTTCAAGAAGGGTTTGATCATTAAGAGTAAAGCCAGCCGATAAAAAACAATCAGATGTAACTTCATTTATGATCCTTGCAGGGAGCATATCAGCAAGAACATAACAATCATCACTTATGAAGAATTCTCCATTTATCCGGGAATAAAAAAGAGGGTAATTTCGTAGCCTGTCTGATGCTGCCCATAATTCATCAGGTTTTTTAATGATGACAGAAAACTGCCCATTGGCTTTAATTAGTTTTTTTCTTAATTTCTCAGCAGAATCTATCCCGGAAAAATAACTAAGGAGTTCAATATCCCTAAGATAACTGTTTCCTTCCCTTATGAATCCTGTTACCCAGACATTGTCATCATGACACCAACCAGGCCTGGCTAATGAAATTTTCACTCCATTATTATACAATTTACAATCAGTTTCTAGTGCATCATCTATTCTCAGAATGCCGAGCTGAATCCTGCACTCAGTTTGCCGTAAGATACCGGATCAATCACCTGTGTAAATTCTGCGACCAGGCGCACATTCCGTCTGATAAGGTAACCTGCATGAAGAGTTGCAGATTTATAATCGAGCTCATTCAGGTTTGAATTGAGAAAGTTAACAAGCCCTGTAAGATACCATTTGCTTCTGTCACCTTCCGGAGAGAATATTATCTCTGTAAAGCCACCTTCAGTATTAATATTACTCAGAACATCTCCACTGGTTGAAAAGACCTGTGAATCTTTTCTCCATAAATACTGCATGTTAAAGACAAACTTATCACTCAGATTGATGACGATATCCGGCCCGTACAATAAAAGCTCATTTGTCATATCGGAATAGAAGCTACCGGGATCTGACAACAATTCCCTGCCGGTATAGCCAAAAAATCCCAGGCTAAGGTTCTTACCTATCGACTGAGTGATCTTTCCCATAAAATTCTTGTACTTATCCTTATCAAAAAGATATCCTGCATCTGCTTCTCCGAGACCGCACCCGTTTACAACCTGCCCTACAATATCTGTTCCGGTACTGAAGCCTTTCTCAACGACAATTCCCCTGTCATATTTGAGGTCAGTTGTTGAATTTCCGGGTTTTGCTCCATAAATCCTGTAGGGTTCAAGTGTATATCTCAATTCTCCTTTAAAAAGAGGATCTGAAGTCTGGAACTGCCCGATATAAAAATTGATCCCCGTATTCAAGAGGTCACGATACATAAGGAAAGCATCTTCAATTCCGGCAATCTCTCCTCTTTCGCTCAGCAGGAAATAGAAATAGTATGAAAGCTTATCTGACAGCTCTCCTCCTGACATGATCTTAACAACAAAAGGAGTTGAAAAATCGGCCTGTCCTTCATCATTGAAATTATATGTGGCAAAACCATCAAACCTCAATGCCAGGGGCAACTCCCTGAAGAGAGAGAGACGATCATCGCCGGTTGGAAGAAAATGTCTTGGAGATTCATAATCCGTGAGCCTGAAACCATCGCCTGCAAAGTCTTCGCCAAAAGCTTTAAGCCGGGGAAATGCCGGAGCATGGCATACCTGACAGCTGATTGAATATTTACGGGCAAAAGCAGGAATGGCTGAAAGGTTTGGATCAGTGGTTATAAACAGCAGAGATACCAGGCATATGCTTATTGCTATTATTCTAAAAGATTTCATGGATAATGATTTTAATATTATGGTAATATCTTAACTGATGTAGAGTGCTCGTTCACAATTTTGATTTCAGATTCATCTTCAGGGACTTTCAGAAGATCAGCAACAGGTTTTACAAGAAGCTGATAATTCATTACAGCTGTTACTTTCATCTCACCCGGAGCTACATCATAAGGCAGCTTAAAAGTGAATTTCTCAACCTTTGTCTCCCTGGGGCCGATCCTGTAATCCACACCCAGTTTTGCCGTATTCCACTGCATAATTGTCATCCGTCCCTCAGGATCAAAATAGGGCATTCTGAATATTCTGTTACCATCAGGGATCCCGTCACGCTGCACTCCCTTGAAATCGGGCTGCTTCAGAGGTACACCCATATCCTGGTATGCCAGGTAATCCCCTGATATTGTATATTCTTCTCCATCAAAACCTTTCTTATCCACGCTGAGATGGTATTTTCTGCCTTTTGCATCGGTCGCCTCAACGTTAAGCCAGGCTATTCTGTCCTCGACTGATCCTGTCGGAAATTTATGACCTGTTTTCTGGTTAAATAGAGCTACTGTAAATACTATATTCTCGCCGGGTTCAGCCTCACGGATATCAGGCTCGATCCTGAGTTCAATAGTGCCTCTTACTTTCCCCGGATCGTGAGCTCCGTGGAAAAGATGAAGCCTTGCATCATCATAAGGTTTTGTCATTATGGCATTGAGATACGGACCTCCCTTTGGCATATGGCAATCCTGACATCTTACTCCCTCACTGGCATACGGTCCCTCTTTCCATTCAAGCTGGGTGCTTTTAACCCATATCCCAAACGGATTCTTCTCGTTATGGCAGTTGCCGCAGAATTCAGTTGTCTTGTAGAAATCATTTGTGACAATCTTATGTGCAGGTGATTCTACAGCTGGTTTGCGCACGGCATATTTTGTTACCCCCGGCTCAATCAGGTAACTGAAATTATATGGAGGATCAACAAGGGCTGACTGGATAAGGTGGCATACTTCACAAGAGACTGACTCATTGGCCATACTTTTCTCGGAAGGCCTGGGCGGAGGCAGAGTACCGCCCATGTATGCAAGAGGAGTATGACATCCATTACAACCATCAACAGCATCTTTCAGTTCAGGCTTTGCCTCTGCATGTGCAATAGCAAGATCAAAATACTCGATTTCATCCCAGTGATGCGTGTATGCCTGCGACATCATAGCCTGGGTCCACTGCTGGTAAGTTCCCGGATGGCATGATCCGCATTTCTTTGCAGACTCAAAATCCTTGTATGCATACTTGCCTTTAAGTGTATCTTCATGCGATCTTCCCATGGTGAAAGCCGATCCTGCAATAACCAGTACCGCAAGAACTGCAGCAGGGAAATAGAGCTGTAATATTTTTTTCATCGTCATGGCCAGGATTATTTAGACACAAAAAAGGTAATACATTTTCAGGTTTTATTATACTGAAAAGGCGTTTTTTTTTGATATTTTTACAAGTTATGACCTTTCTGGTGAGATTTTCAGATATATTGGTGAGAATACTGATCTGCCAGTCCATCTATAATTTAGACTAAACAATTTTCAGGATTCCAGTGTTTGACAATAAAGAGTATAAAAGAGATGAAAAACTGAATGGAAGAGTAAGTTTAAAAGAACAAGTAACAGAATTAAATTTTTAATTCCGGGGATTAATAATATGGATGAAGCAAAGGTTATTCTGGTTGATGAAAATGATATCCAGACAGGCATAGCAGGAAAGCTGGAAACTCATGAAAAAGGTCTTCTTCACAGGGCTGTTTCTGTTTTTGTAATTAATTCCGCCGGGGAATGGATCATCCAGAAAAGAGCAATGGATAAATATCACTCAAACGGACTCTGGACAAATACCTGCTGCACCCATCCATATCCCGGAGAATCAGTATTTGAAGCTGCGAGGAGAAGACTCAGGGAGGAAATGGGGATTATCTGCGATGTGACATGGTTGTTTAGCTTTATCTATAAGGAGAAACTTGACAATGCTCTCACTGAACATGAGCTTGATCATGTTTTTTATGGTGTAAGTGACACTGAACCTGTCATTAATACTTCGGAAGTTGAAGGATGGAAGAAATTGTTTTTCGCTGATATAAAGGATGATGTAAGTAAGAATCCTGATAACTATACCTTCTGGTTCAGGGAAATCTATGAGAAAGTAAACAGAAAAATAAATAATCTCAGATAGTGCTATGCTGAATAAAATATTTGCTTTAATTCTGTTAATGAGTCTGAGTTGTTTAATTTCTCTTAAAGGCCAGTATAAAGCTGAAGTATATAATGCTTATATCAGCGGCAAAACAGACAGGTGGAAAAACCTCATCGACCTGATGGAGCTGATGCAGAACAGGTCAGATCAAATAACACTGGAGCTTCTTAACTATCAATACGGATATATAGGGTATTGCCTCGAATATAATAAGAAAGATGAAGCTAAAAAATACTACAGCCTGGCAGAGAATAATCTGAAAACACTTGAAAAGGGAAACACTGAGAAGTCGATAATAAATGCTTATAAATCGGCATTTTATGGTTTCCGGATCGCTTTCAATTCCTTTTCAGCTCCGATAAATGGCCCAAAGAGTCTCGATTATGCAAAACTCGCCCTGAAACAGGATTCTGACAATTACCTGGCATATGTACAGTATGCCAATGGCTATTTTAACATGCCTTCAGCTTTCGGCGGATCAAAAAAAATCGCACTGGACTATTATGAAAAAGCAAGGCTGATACTTGAAAGGGATCCCGTTCAGAACCAGGGAGACTGGAATTATCTTAAACTAATGACCCAGATTGCACAAACCTATACCGAACTTGAGGATATTAATTCAGCACTGAAAATCTATGAAAATATTCTCAGGATCGAACCCGGATTCACTTATGTCAGAGATGAGAAATATCCAGGACTTCTGAAAAAGAAATAGTATTCTTGCAGATAAGTTAAATAGATAAACTGAATTGAAAATAAATATATTCTGGTTCAGAAGAGACCTTCGCCTCAAGGATAATACTGCTCTTGAAAATGCACTTTCTTCAGGGCTTCCTGTCCTTCCTGTTTTTATTTTCGATACCAATATTATAAATGAGCTTCCCAGTAGTGATCCGAGGATATCCTTTATTTATGAGTCACTTGAAAAAATTAACCATGAACTTAAAAAGCACGGAAGTTCTCTTTATATACTTAAAGATGAACCGGTTTCTGCATGGGGAAAGCTGATAGCATCCTTTAAAATAAACGAGGTATTTGTGAATAAGGATTATGAACCTTATTCAATTAACAGAGATAACCAGGTTAATAATATTCTTAACCAGCATGATATAAACCTAAATAAATTCAAAGACCAGGTCATTTTCGAAGAGAAAGAAGTTGTTAAATCAGACGGTAACCCCTATACTGTTTTTACTCCGTATAAAAACAGGTGGCTCCAAATTTTGTCATCAGACAAATCCCTTACAGAGAAAAAGAGAAAAATTTCTTCTTCAGGGTTCCTTCAGTGCGAGTTCCCTTTTCCTTCTATTGAAGACCTGGGCTTTACATCCAGTAGTATCAGGACAAAAGAGTATGACCTTTCGGTGATAAGCGAATATCACCTGAACAGGGATTTCCCTGCCAGGGACAAATGCAGTTATCTTTCTCCTCATTTACGGTTTGGAACAATAAGCATCCGTGAGGTTGTTGAAACAGCACTTGAGCAAAACCCTG
>CAYLYN010000003.1:0-5593 GCA_964387565.1 uncultured Rikenellaceae bacterium
TTACTATTCCTCCTCCTCTGCCTCCGGGAGTTGCAGTGGTATTACCTGCCTCATAAGTTGATGCACCGCCACCTCCGCCCATAAAAAATCCAACGTCAAGATCAGTGAACAATATTGTGCCTCCTCCAATTCCGGCAGCAGGATTTGGTGCACAGAAGGTAGTTGGTTCCTTGCCTCCACTTCCTCCGCTCAGTGCCCAGTTGGACCCTCCTCCTCCGCCTGAATATTTGCCGTTTCCACCGCCTCCTCCGGTAAAATTTGCACCTTTGCCTTTTGCATATGCAGGGAATATAGGTGGAATATTTGCCAGATCAATTAATCCACGTGAAGCGGGTGATTCACCTTTGTATCCTGAATTTGTATTGCTCTCAGGATAGGAGAAATTATTTAATCCGGGCCCTGATCCACTACATATTCCTGTCCCCAGAGAAATTGCCCCACCATTAAATCCTTTACCTGAAACATCAATATTTGCATCTAGCGAAAGAGTCCTTCCAATTATCATAGCAACCACACCTCCTGTTTTTGCAACACTATCCCAGGGTTGACATGTAAGGGTTGAAGTTACTGTAGCAGAGTTGTAAAATGGAACTCTGACCAGCTGGACTCTGCCCAGCGGATCATAGTTATTTGTAATATTTGCTGTAAAAACAACATTCCTGGTTCCGATATTAATTGATTCAATTATTAAAAATTCACTTAAGCCGGGCCTGCCGATCGCGTCATAGTAAGATCCATAGTTCCCATCCTCAGGAACATTGATTATGGCTCCTTTCATCTGTATCAGGAGTACAGTATCTCCCACATTCAGTCCGGTAACATCACTCAGAGTGACATTATCATGCGGAGCTGCTCCTATTGCTTCAACTTTCTTATAAATGTTTATGATATTCCCGATCTTCTTATCCTGTGAGAATAAAAAAACCTCCAATCCCATGAGGATTAGCAGAGTAAGAAAAACAGATTTAATATTGAACCCTGACCTTCCTGTCATTTAGCTCTAATGATCTGCTAATATAGCTAATTAAATGAATTATTCAATTGCAATTTTGACAGGTATTTATGAGAGTGGCTTTTCAACAGTATATTTAATCGGAAGTTCAACAAAGAACATTGTGCCTTTTCCACTCTCCGATTCGAACCATATTCTTCCTCCTGCATTCTCAACATAACGTTTTACAATAGATAATCCCAGTCCCATTCCCGATGATTTGGTTGTAAAATTGGGAGTAAACATTTTGGTTCTGAGCTCCTCGGGGATTCCGCATCCGTTATCCGATATTATCACAACAATCCTGTTACCTCTAATCTCAGTTCTTATTCCGACAACTCCTTCAACTCCCTGGGGAATTGACTGTATTGCATTTTTGATAAGATTTGAGAATATCCCGTTCAGATGTTCCTTGTCGGCAAAAACAATAACTTTTGTCTCATGTGGCCACTCAACATCAAATCGTACATTGTCACTGTTTCTGTAGAGTTCCAGTGAGGTTTTCAGCTGTCCTGTAAGGTCTACTTCAACAGGATTATTACCGGGCATCTTGGCAAATGAAGAAAAAGCCGATGCAATAGTTGAAAGATTATCGATATACTCGATCTGATTCTTCGAAAAATTCTCAATTTTCCTGTCAAATCCGGGCACCTTATCGTTCCACGATTTGAGAAGCTGCTGTACATTAAGTTTCATGGGAGTAAGCGGATTCTTAATCTCATGAGCGATCTGTTTGGCCATCTCCCTCCATGCATATTCTCTCTCTGAATTTGCAAGCTTCCTGGCGCTATCCTCAAGCTCCTCAACCATTCTGTTATACTGCCTTACAAGCTCCCCTATTTCATCATTACCCTTATATGATAGATGCTCGCTCTTCTTTCCCAGCTCCACCGAGGCTAGTCCGGTGCTGAGCATCGACAATGGTGCTGTGAGTCTTCCGCTTATGAATACGGTTAAGCTCATCGTAATTACAACAAGCAGAAGCGTGAAATTAATAACAGCTACAAGCAGGTTTGATATCTCATTGGCCAGAACACTCTGTAACCTGAAATAGGGCAGATTAAGATATGCCAGCACCTGTCCTTCATTATTATAAAAGGGTACATAAGCTGATATATATTCCAGCTTTCCTATCTTTTCATTCTGGAAATATTCACTGCGGGTAAAGTCTTTCATGTTGATCATCGCCATATTGTTGATCCTCCTGCTTATAAGATCACGATAGAAGATCTCCTGCCTCGAAGTGGCAATGATATATCCGTTCAGATCATACAGATTTATATCGGTGTTAAAAACATTTGAAAGGCGGATCAGAAATTCATTCAGATTTGAATAGGATGAATTTCGCCAGTCTGTCGAAATCCTGTCTTCTGATGCCAGCCGGCCTTCAAGCTCAAGGTAAACAGAATTCAGCTTCTCTTTTATATTCTCACGGTGTTTCATCTGATACTGTCTGATTGTCAGAACTGAAACAACTATCCCAATCATTATGAAGGCGAATAATAGTATACCGGTATAAGAAATCTGCAACTTTTGCCTGAGATTAAGGGAAGCCAGACTTTTAACAGGTGGCATCCTGATAAGAAGGATTACCAGGTTTGAAAATATAAAGATGAAGGCAAACAAATAGGCAAATGAGATCATTAGATCACCTGCAGATACTTCAGGGCGCGAAATTACCACAGTAGCGCTGCCATTCTTATAAAGTACATGTCTGAATTTGTCGAAAGTGAAGATCCTGTAATCACTCAGCTTGTCTACATATTCTGCGTCTGTTTTGTCATATGGAAAATCACCTGTCTGAAGCACAATAGCACCGTTGATATATTTGGCAAAGGAATAATCTTTCAAACCTGCGTACTTGTGATACTTTTTATCAAGCAGGAGTTCTGAATAGCCTGGCTGAAATACATTGACATCGCTGTAAAGTTCAATAAAAAGTCCGTGTTCAGATCTTCTGCCAGTTTTATAGAACAGCCTGCCAAGATAATACGCTCTTCCTCCCTGGTTGTCGATAAAATAGAACTCTGTTCCGGTCAGTTTATGCCCATTCCTTTTTATCCTGGAATCAAAGAATCCAAAGCAGTTTTCCATAAAGGTTTGCGCAGTGCCTATTCTCAGCATCTCATTATTCGAACATAGTACTATATTGAAATTGTAATTGCTCCAGTATCCTTTGAAATAAGTTTCCCCGATATAGTTTGATATCTTGTCAACATCCTCCCTGTTCTCATTGAAAGAGTCTTCCATCATCATACTTTTCAAAATTGTATCTGCCGAAATTTCCGGCCAGATATCAAGAAGCAGATGTTCAGCTTCAGGATCATTTTCGGTTGAAAAGGAAACAGCCTGGATCTTGAGATTTTCATCGGTCTTTCCTTCAGACAGAATAGTTATAAAGTGAAGCGAGTAGAAGGCAAACAGCAGTGAGAGAAAAACGGAGGTATTAAACAATCCTGTTCTCCTGCGGGCAGTTATCCAGATAGTTAAAACAATTGCTATCCAGAAAACTGACAGAGGAATCAGGACAGCGATATCATCATAATGCAGGAGAAGAAGGAGAGCCAGTGATATTACCAGCGGGCCGGTGACTATTGTCCATCCAGCTGAATCGCCATATCTGAACAATCTCATGATTAAAAATACAGGGATAAGCAGGAAAAATAATGCTGAGACGAATCCCGCTAAACTGAACCAGCTTAATTCCAGTACCTTAAAAGTTTCAAAACTGATATTTGAGGTGGCTATAAGCTTGCTGAAAACGTAATGAAATATGTTAATGGCAACAACACCTGACAGCAGATAAAGAATTGAGGAAATATATGAACCTGCCTTCTCTCCATTCAACGAACGCGGCAATGGAAAGTCACGGTAAAATACATAAGCAAAAACAGCTGATAAAAATGAAAGTAATATCAGGTGACCCAGTGATGGGATAAAGCTGTTTAAAGAAAACCTGTAAGGAGAAAACAGCTCAGTTATGAAAAAAACTGCCGGTTGTCTTGTCCGGAGCAGAAGATAATAAATCAGGGCAAATGATAAAAGAAGAAAAAGAAGTGAGATGTAGCTGTTTACTCGGGCTGTTATACTTTTTGCAGCCTGCATCAACAGGAGAATAAAGAAAATAAAGGAGAATATCCACAAACTTATTGGCACATAAATCAGATAGCTGATCTCCTTCCTTGAAGGAAACAGAAGAGTAAACAGAAAATTACCATTAATATCATTAATATGAAATTCAGAAGCATTTTTGTCGGTGCTGATTCCTACATTTTCTGAAAGTCTGAACTCCTTCTCAAAACCGTTTTTTATTATGTCATTTGTAAAATCATAGTCTGTTCTGATTCTCATCAGACCAACCAGCATCTCATTACCTGCCTCAACGGTTTTTGTCAGAAACCACCCGTTCTGGATAAAGATAAGTGGCTTATTATAAATTGTATCTATAAGGTAATAGGGGACATCAAAACCGTTATCGGACCAGTAAATGAGTTTCCCGTCAATATATTCCAGGATTGTTATATCGTTTTGTTCAGCAACATGAAATATATTATTCTCTGATATCGAACCGTGATGATCATTATTTGCCAGAACCGGCTTCATATCATCGAGGCAGCGATCCATAACTGTCTGCTTCTCAGCCAGAATTCTGTTAAAGACCTTTGTCCTGTAATGATACTCAAAATCTGTAAAATAGAGCTTTTCTGCAAGCGTGGCCAAGATCACCAGAACCAGTATCACCAGTAGAAGCAGTATTATCTTTCTTATCCCATTCATTTCTGAAACAGACTTTATTCGTGATGATATGGCTCACCCTTTATTATTGTAAACGCCCTGTAAAGCTGTTCAAGGAACAATAACCGTACCAGCTGATGAGGAAAGGTCATACGCGACAAAGACAGCTTCTGGTCAGCTCTCCGGTATACCTCGTCTGAAAACCCCCAGGGTCCGCCGATTATGAAGACAACTCTTTTTTTCGAAAGCATAACCAGTTTATCAAGCCAGACAGCAAAGTCAATGGTCCGGTACTCCTTGCCATGCTCATCGAGCAATACCACAAAATCATCACTGTTAAGACACTGTATTATTTTTTCTCCCTCCTTTCTCTTCTGTTCCTCTACCGGCATGTTTTTTGTGTTCCTGATATCCTGAAGCGTTATAATCTCAAAGGTACAATATTTGCCTATGCGGCCGGAATACAGATGTGCCAGCTCTGATACATTTTTATCGGTGGTTTTTCCTGTCTGTAATAGTACTACCTTCATAAATCAGCTGAATAATCTGTTATCCTCAAAAGCCGGCAATCACAAAAATAGCAAATATGCAGACTTAAACATCAGAAACTTCACTGAAGTAAAAACTATAAAAGGGAAATGAGAAGATCATTAAATAAATAAATATTAAATTTGTAAAGCAATATTAAAACAGGCATCATTAATAAAAATATCTGATGAAATCTTCCAGAATAATTCCGGTAGTATTCCTGGCTCTCAGTACACTTACCGGCATTGCACAGGAGCAACCCAGGATTCCGGGAGGAATATCTATTGCTATAAAGGCAGGTAATGCAGCTGAACTGTCGAAATATCTTAATTCCACAGT
>CAYLYN010000003.1:5603-59459 GCA_964387565.1 uncultured Rikenellaceae bacterium
TCAGGGATTTCTTCAATGAATACAAAACCAGGGATTTTACAATCCGTCACCAGGGGGCTAAAAATGATGCACAATATGCAATAGGAAACCTTAAAACTGAAAAAGGTGATTTCCGTGTATATTTTCTTCTTAAAAGGATTGATCAGGAGCTTCTGATACACCAGATACGTATTGAACCTGACGATGGAAGATAAGCTTCTTAAAGATCTGATCCTGAACAGTCTCCGGGAAGATATCGGCGATGGTGACCATTCCTCTCTCGCATGCATCAGTGATAATGATTATGGAAAAGCAAAACTGCTGATCAAACAAACCGGCATTCTTGCAGGATTAAGAGTTGCAGAAGAGGTATTCCGGACAGTTGACAGCGAACTGCAGCTAAAAATTTTTGCCGGTGATGGTACCCCGGTAAAAAATGGAGATATCCCGTTACATGTTTCAGGCAAGGTTCTCTCCATACTTAAATCAGAACGGCTGGTCCTGAATATCATTCAGAGAATGAGCGGTATTGCAACCAGTACAAATGAGTATGCATCGAAGCTGTACGGACTTAAAACTAAGATACTTGACACCAGGAAAACAACACCCGGATTCAGGTTTCTTGAAAAGGAGGCAGTGAAAATCGGTGGAGGAGAAAACCACAGAATGGGACTCTATGATATGATTATGCTCAAAGACAACCATATCGATTATGCAGGCGGGATAAAAAATGCAATAAGCCGTACTATTGATTACCTGAACAGAAAAAATCTGGATCTCAGAATTGAAATTGAAGCAAGAAGTCTGAAGGATATTGAAATTATTCTGGATACAGGGGGTATTGATCGTATTATGCTTGATAATTTCACTGTTGAAAACACTGCTGCTGCCGTCAGATTGATCAATGGACGTTTTGAGACAGAATCTTCGGGAGGCATAACTCTTGACACTATCAGATCTTATGCTGAATGTGGAGTTGACTATATCTCGGTTGGAGCCCTGACACATCACATTAAAAGCCTCGACATGAGCCTTAAGGCTTTCTGACAACACTTTTATGCTTTATCCAATTCATTAATAGTCAATCCAATAAATCAGGCTTTTTTTACCTGGTTAAAATAGTCTTAATTCAAAATTTGCATTCCAAAATTGTGACTTCTTGACCTTTATCACTATATTCGTGGCCTCAAACAATTCATAATGAAAAAAGGGATTATCCTCTTATCGATTCTTGCATTATTTGGTTGCAATGATAAAGAGGCAGAGACATTTCTGACATATGAAAAGGCTCTTCTGTATTTTAAAAAGATTGAAGATATATGTAATCTCGATAACGGAAGACTCTGGGGAAGAAATCTCTATGGCCCTGTTATGTTTATTGACCGTCAGAGTCGCAGGATCATTGCAAATGGTCCCGATGAGGAAGGTATTCTTAAATATTCCGATGGTATATATACAGGCATTTACCCCAGGGATATGCTCATCAGTAATTCCCCTCAATACTTTGGCGGAGTGCTTTTCGCAATAGCTCCCCTGCCCCCCGAAGATGATGAATACAGAATAAAGACTATCGTCGTTCACAGTCTTTTTCACAGGTTCCAGGAAATGAATGGCCTTCGCCCTTCGGGATATAACACCAGTAATATGGATGAGAAACAGGCAAGGCTCTGGATCAAGCTTGAATGGAAAGCCTTGCGCAAAGCTATAACCAGCGAGGGACCTGAACGTAAGCTGGCAATCAGGGATGCCCTGATTTTCAGGGGAGCAAATCGTGAACTTTATCAGAATGATGCAAATGATGAAAATCAGTTTGAGAATTATGAAGGTCTGAGTACTTTCACATATACCCTGCTCTGTACAAACAGCTGCGAAGAATTCAGGGCCAATCTCTTCTCAAACCTCGACAGGATTTATGCAATGCAGTCATATACAAGATCATATGGATTTATTCATGGTGCACTTTATGCAACAATCCTTTATGAAAATGGATTTGACTTCACAATGATAAATTCACCAAACTATGACCTTGGCAAAGCTGTTAAAGATCTATATTCTATAGAGCTTCCTGAATTTTGCAGGGATGTTGCCGGAAGTATTGCACTTAACTATGATATTGCCTCGATAAACGAGGAAGAAGATAAAAGACTTGCTGAAATAAGGGAGAGTCTGAATAAGCAGGTTAGCCTGTTTACAGAAAAACCTGTTGTTTTCTTCCAGCTCGAAAGTCCGTATTTTGATTTCGAACCCGAAAATGTTCATTCACTCGATACACTGGGAACACTTTATAATTCAATAAGGGTATCTGACAGCTGGGGAAAGCTTGCAGTTGATAAAGGAGGTTGCCTAATCTCCAATAATTTCAAGAATCTCAGGATCACCGCCCGCGGATTTCTTAAAGAGAAAAACCGTGTAACCGGTGATGGCTGGAGCCTTATTTTGAATAAAGACTGGGAGATAATTGTTGTAGGGCCAAACTACTTTGTCAGGAAATTAATGCCCTAGAAATAGTTTGTTTCACCTGCAGATTTTTCAAAATAAGTATGAGGTGTCGGAAAAGTCAAAATCCATTAACCGCAAAGGATTAAAAGTCAAAACGCAAAGTCCGCAGAGAGCTGACATTAAACAATTTAGCTTTGTGCACTTTGCGATCCCGATAGCTATCGGGACTTTGTGTTCTTTGCGGTTAAAAAGAATTTTTCTGACGTCACTCCGGAAGCAGGTCTCTTCTTCTAATTTTCAAATACTATTGTGTTCATGATTCCTGGCAGCCATCTTTTTCAATTGAATTTAAATTTCATCCCTGATCTGACTTACTAACATCATAACAATTTGCCTAATTCCTGTATCCTCTCCTCAATCGATCTGATCTTTGTCATGGCATCGCTTTTCTTTTTTTGTTCAAGTTCAAGGACTTTTGCCGGAGCATTCTGAACAAATCTCTCATTATCAAGTTTTTTCATCACGCTGCTTAGAAATCCCTTATTATAGGCAAGGTCTTCTTTGAGCTTGTTTATCTCTGCAGCTGCATCAAGCTTGCCACTAAGGGGAATAAAATATTGTTCCGTACCTACAATGAAGGAAGCAGCTCCCTCCAGTTTCGATTTCACAAACGAAACGCCTTCCAGATTACAAAGCTTCCTGATCACCTGGAGTAACTGACTATCGTAATTTTTTGAATCGCCAAGTATTAAAAGTTCAAGCTTCTCCTTAACCGGAATATCTTTTTCTTTTCTTACAGTCCGCACCGCACTGACTGTCTCCTTTATCCTTTCAAATGAGACAAGCAGTTCCCTGTTATGCCGTTTTGCTTCCGGCATCAGAGATATCATAAGACTCTCTCCCGGATCTCTTTCATCAAGCAACTGCCATATCTCTTCGGTAATAAATGGCATAAAAGGATGAATTATCTTAACCAGGTTTTCAAAAATTTCAATAGTAGCATCATAAGTCTTGCGGTCAACAGGTTTCTGGTATTCCGGCTTGATGATCTCGAGGTACCATCCTGAGAACTCATCCCAGAATACTTTATATGATATCATCAGGGCCTCAGATATTTTGAACTTCTTAAAGTTCAGATCAATATCATGAAATGTTTTTTTCAGAACCTCATTCATCCAGGTTACAGCGACCTTTGAAGATTCAGGCTGTTCAATATCTTCATCCACCTGCCAGTGTTTTACCAGCCTGAATGCATTCCATATCTTGTTGGCAAAATTACGGCCCTGCTCAGGAAGGCTGTCATCATATAAAAGGTCATTTCCGGCAGGAGAGCAAAGCAGCATTCCAACCCTCACTCCATCCGCACCGTATTTTTCAATAAGCTCAATTGGTTCAGGTGAATTACCCAGTGATTTGGACATTTTCCTTCTCTGCTGGTCGCGTACAAGGCCCGTAAGATAGACATTGCCAAAAGGCTTGTCGCCCTTATACTCATACCCGGCTATTATCATCCTTGCAACCCAGAAGAATAGTATCTCCGGGGCAGTTATAAGGTCGTTTGTCGGATAATAGTAATTATAGTCCGCATTATCAGGATCATTAATACCGTCAAACGATGTGATGGGCCACAGCCATGAGGAGAACCATGTGTCGAGCACATCCTCATCCTGGCGAAGGTCATCTTTGCTAAGTGATTTATTTCCACTTTTAATCCTGGCAAGTTCAAGAGCTTCTTTCTCACTTTCAGCAACTACAAAATCATTATTATTGTAATACCATGCCGGTATCCTGTGCCCCCACCAGAGCTGACGGCTTATACACCAGTCGTGGACATTCTCCATCCAGTGCCTGTAAAGATTCCTGAATTTTGAAGGATGCAGATGTATATCGCCATTCATAACTGCATCAAGAGCCGGCTTTGAGATATCCTTCATTTTAAGGAACCATTGAAGCGACAAGCGTGGCTCAATGACTGAATTTGTGCGTTCTGACCGACCAATTTTATTGTTATAGTTTTCAACCTTTATCAGGTTTCCTTTCTCTTGCAGCTCTTTCTCAGCAAGATCTCTTGCAACAAACCTGTCGACTCCCGCAAAGAGACCTGCCCGTTCACTGATCGTGCCATTATCATTAAAGACATCAATCGAAGGCAGGTTATGCCTTATGCCAATCTCATAGTCGTTGATATCGTGGGCAGGTGTTATTTTAAGGCAACCTGTTCCAAAATCCATATCAACATATTCATCAAAAATAAAAGGCACCTCCCTGTTAACCATGGGAACAATAACCTTTTTACCCTTCAGATGCATATACCGCTGATCAGAGGGATTGGCACAAACTGCCGTATCACCGAGTATTGTCTCAGGACGGGTTGTTGCAACAGTAACAAATCCATCTTCTCCCACTATCCTGTACCTCACATAGAAAAGCCTGGATTTTTCATCAGTATAGTTAACCTCCTCATCCGATACGGCTGTCATTGCCTGCGGATCCCAGTTAACCATTCTCACTCCCCTATAAATGAGTCCTTTATTAAAGAGATCAACAAATACCTTAATAACCGAATCGTATCTTTTCTCATCCATTGTAAAAAGAGTACGGTCCCAGTCGCATGATGCTCCAAGACGCTTCAGCTGCTCAAGAATAATACCTCCGTGCTTGTGAGTCCATTCCCATGCATGTTCGAGAAATTGCTCCCTTGTAAGATCACGCTTTTCAATCCCTTCCTCCTTAAGCTTGGCGACAACTTTTGCTTCAGTGGCAATTGATGCATGATCAGTACCAGGCACCCAGCATGCATTCCTGCCCAGCATCCTTGCCCTTCGAACAAGCACATCCTGAATGGTATTATTGAGCATATGCCCCATATGAAGCACACCTGTTACATTTGGAGGCGGGATGACAATTGTATAAGGTTCTCTTTCATCAGGTATGCTCCTGAAAAATCCCTGTTCCATCCAGTAGCTGTACCATCTGCTTTCCGCTTTTCCCGGCTCGTATCTTGAAGGAATATCCATAATATGCTCAGAGCTTAAAAATTAATGAAATGCAAAATTATAAAAATTCATTACATTAGATGAATCTAATATCAAAAAGGAAAGCTGACAAAATGAAATCCTGCAATATATTCCACAACAGACAGAGCTCTGCAAAACAAGTGATTCCGGTTTATGCATACCTGTCAGTTTTCATGCTATTTGCAGTAATAACCTTCTCTATCTTCTCATGTACAAAGGATGAAGACCCTGTATTAAGCAAAAAAGAATTAACTACCTATGACCTGATTGAGAAAATAAATGCCGATTCAATAAGATTCCTGGTAAACTGGATGCAGAATATGGGTACACGTTTTGCCCTCGCAGAAAACCGCAGGGAGCTTGCCCGCGATATCAAAAATCGTTTCAGGATGATTGGATATGATAACGCAGAACTAGATTCCTTTATGATTACCAAAACATATAAAAATGTTCGTTACCAGCTAATGCAGTATAATGTTATAGCTTCGCTTCCCGGTACTGACTATCCTGACTCTGTAACAATAATCGGTGGACATTACGATAATATCCTTAGTTCGGGCGATCCGTTTACAACTGCTCCGGGAGCAAATGATAATGCCAGCGGAGTGGCTGCTACCCTTGAATTGGCAAGAGTATTAAGACAAAATAACTATCTGCCATCCGGTACTATCAGGTTCATAGCTTTCGGCAGCGAGGAGCTGGGATTGTTTGGAAGTTATGATTATGCAGGAAAAGCGATGTCTGCTTCCATGAAAATTAAAATGATGCTCAATAATGATATGATAGCCTATCAGCCGGGAAACGAAATTTCTTCCTGGACTGTAAACATCATGGATTATCAGAATTCCGGAACACTCAGGGCAAAAGCTGAAAATCTCTGTACAAAATATACAACACTTAAATTTGTTAATATCAATACAAATAATAAATACAGCGACAGCTACCCTTTTTCTCTGAACGGATTTAAAAGCCTCTTCTTCTTTTCAAATATTACTGATCCCAATTATCATACTCTTAATGATCTGGCTGCTAACTGCAACTTCGAATATTGCAGGGAGATAGTAAAACTAAACTGTGCTCTGGCTGTCGACTGTAATTAGTATTTTTGTACTTTTGTTTCACACAATATCAATTCTATTTTAATGCCATCAATATCAGAAAAAGGCAAGGCGATGCCTGCTTCACCAATCAGGAAACTGGTCCCCTACTCAGAAGAGGCCAAAAGAAAGGGAAGAAAAGTATATCATCTTAACATAGGACAGCCTGATATTCACACCCCTGAAGTGGCACTTGATGCTCTTCGCAATTTAAATGTGAATGTGATTGAATACAGTCATTCCGCAGGAAATGAATCATATCGCAGGAAGCTTGCAGAATTTTACCGGAAAATCGGTATAAATGTTGATCACACTCAGATACTTGTTACTACGGGAGGCTCAGAGGCCATCCTGTTTGCTCTGATGACTTGTCTGAATCCGGGTGATGAGGTAATAACTCCTGAACCATTCTATGCCAATTACAACGGATTTGCAACTACAGCCGGAGTGAAAATAGTTCCTGTAACTTCTTATATAAAAGATGATTTTGCACTCCCTTCAATAAGTGAGATTGAGGCAAAAATAACTTCCAGGACAAAGGGTATTATAATTTGCAATCCAAATAATCCAACAGGTTATCTTTATTCAAAAGAGGAGCTGTTGCACCTCGGGGAGATAATCAGGAAACATGACCTTTTCCTTTTTTCAGATGAAGCATACAGGGAATTCTGTTATGACGGGGCTCAACACCTCTCAGCTATGCAGCTTGAAGGGATTGACAACAACGTCATACTAATTGATTCTATTTCAAAACGATATAGCGAATGTGGCGTGCGAATAGGAGCACTTGTAACAAAAAACAGGGATGTTATCTCCACAGCTCTGAAATTTGCCCAGGCCAGGCTGTCACCTCCCGGACTTGGTCAGATAGCCGGGGAAGCCTCACTGGATACACCTGACAGCTATTTCAGAGAGGTAAATGAAGAATATACTGCCCGCCGTAACTACATGGTTGAAGCTCTTAATAAAATTACAGGGGTTTACTGCCCCAGGCCAAAAGGAGCATTCTATACAGTGGTGAAACTACCTGTTGACGACAGCGATAAATTTGCACAATGGCTTCTGGAGGAGTTTGAATATAACAACCAGACAGTAATGATGGCACCGGCTTCAGGATTCTATTCAACCCCCGGGCTCGGTAAAAACGAAGTACGAATAGCATATGTCCTAAAAATAGAAGACCTTAAGAACGCCATGACTGTTCTTGCCGAAGCTCTTAAAGTTTATCCGGGAAGAGTTTAAACAAAGGCTTGATCTTTATAGTAAAACAAAAACATCCCAATGGGCTTAGCCGTCAACTTAAGGAGTCTGAAACTGGATACAAAGAGGATCAGGAAAGTTGTACGGGTTTTAGTGTTAAATTTCAGTATGTTTATATTATTTTCCCCTCCTTTTGAAGGAGGGGTGGCAACGCCCTGGCGTGGCCGGGGTGGTTGATTCATTTAATATATCGTTTCGTTGTTTCTGAATACTTTCCTTATCTCACTATCTAAAAACTCAGGTTCCTGAATTACAAATCTTTTATATAACCTTATATGTAGTGAATCAAAGGCCCACCAGGTATTTATCCATGTTTTAATATTCCTTTATTTTAATATATTCGCCATGTGGATCCCTATCAAGTTCTATTATAAGTTTTTCTGAAGGGTAACAGAAGTAAATAAAATACTTGCCAATACTTTTTTGTCTTCCGAATTTTCTTCCATCAGGCTTTTGATTTAAGCATCCATCATAACACTAACACAGCTGTATTTGACCTGTTCCATAGAGATGACCTGCACGATTTAAGGTCTTTTTTTTGAAGAGATTTTTATTTTTCAAAGATTATGAAGATAAAAAACAATAAAATCAACCACCCCGGCCGGGAAATGAACTTTGTATAAATCAGATAATCAATTGTCCCGGCCACCCCTCCTTCAAAAGGAGGGGAAATTTTTTCAAGTTACCTTATTTAAATTCTACTCTTAAGTTAACGGCTATTAACCAAGTGGGGCTTAAGCAAGTTAAAAAACAGGACAAGTAATCTTAGAAGAGATTACTTATATAGCAGATATTTAGCCCTTATTTTCCCGAATTTTTCAAGTCCTGGTTTCCAGGATTCCCTTATCTGCTGAGCTGTCATACCATTTTGTATCTGTTCCCGTAAAGCAGGTCCTCCTGCCAGCTTTTCAAAATAGGGGGTAAAGAATTTATCCTTTTCAGGAAAGTCATTGTAAGCTGATATTACAAAATCCAGATTAATTTCCGGTTTCGGTACAATACCTCTTTCAGTAGCATCTCTTAAATCCACTCCGAAACATTTAACACCCAGCAGAGGAGGATTTTTTGCTCCTGCCACACTCTCCGGGGTAAAGCTGAATCCCCTGTCGGGAAGTAGTGGTGATCCGTAAACCTGGAAGGGAAATGAGGTTCCACGACCCAGTGAAAGATTAGTGCCTTCGAAGAAACATGTCGAAGGATAGAGATATACAGAATTCTGGTTTGGCAGATTTGGTGAAGGTTTTACAGGAAGAGTATAATATGTACTGTGTGTGTAACCGGTGCAGGGTATTACAGTAAGATCGCACTTAACTCCGTCCTTCAGCCAGTCTTCGCCATTAAGCATCTTCCCATACTCACCAATCGTCATACCATGAACAACAGGTACAGGATCCATTCCTACAAATGATCTGTAAGCAGTATCAAGTATGTTCCCATCGAAGTAGAAACCATTCGGATTGGGCCTGTCGAGTATGATGCATCTGACTGAGTTTTCAGCACATGCCTCTATTACATAGTGCAGGGTTGAGATATAGGTATAGAAACGTGTACCCACATCCTGTATGTCAAACATCACAATATCAATCCCTTTCAGATCTTCAGAGGTGGGTTTAAGATGAGAGCCATAAAGACTTATAAGCGGAATGCCAGTCTGAGGATCCCTGCTGTTCTCAATTTTTTCGCCTGCATCAGCCATATTTCTGAAACCATGTTCCGGGGAAAATATCACCTTTATACTGATACCCTCCGACAGGAGCTTATCAACCAGATGTACCTCCCCTACCATGGAAGTCTGATTCGCGACAATTGCTACATTTTTTCCCTGGATTAAACTTTTGTACTGATCGATCCTGTATGCTCCCGGGACAGGTTCCCCGGAGCCGCTGCAAGATATGGTCAGTCCCATTATAACTATGATGACTGACAGATTAATAATTTGTGTTTTCATAGAATAATATTGAATGGGATAAAACTAATAATTTTTTACCAGTTCAGGAACTTACACAGAGATCACAGAGAAGGCACAGAGATACGCAGAGATTTAAAGATACTATTCCTCTGTGTTTCTCTATGCTACCTCTGTGGAACTCTGTGTAACTAAAAAAAAACCTTAAATTTGATAACTTTTCAGAAAGATGAATTTTCCATACTTCATAGCAGAGAGACTCATTAAAGGACGCAGGGAAGATACTTCATTTTCCCGGCCCATTAATGTCATCGCCATAATTGGAATTGCAACCGGTCTGGCCGTGATGATCCTTGCGGTGGCTATACTCACAGGATTCAAGCAGGAGATAAGAGATAAAGTGGTTGGTTTCGGATCGCATATTCAGATTACCAATTTTGATTCAAATATTTCTTATGAAACAGCCCCGGTCAGTGATACACAGTCATTTGTACCGTTAATAAAGAAAATTCCCGGCATCAGGCATATCCAGGTTTTTGCCACAAAAGCAGGAATCATTAAAACTGAGGATGAGATCCAGGGTGTTGTCCTGAAAGGTATAGGAAGTGATTTCGACTGGAGCTATTTCGGAAGTAACCTTGTCGATGGAACAGTTTTTAAAGTAAGTGATACTGCCCGGACAGACAAGGTGATTATTTCAAAGAAACTGTCTGATATGCTCAGATTGAAAACCGGAGATTCATTCGCGATGCATTTTATCCAGGATCCTCCGCGAATGAGGAAGTTTACTATAAGCGGAATATATGAAACAAGCCTCGAAGAGTTTGACAAGATCTATGTCTTTTGCGATATAGGACATATTAAACGCCTTAACGGTTGGGATGATACAATGGTGAGCGGATTTGAGATCTTCATTGATAATTTTGATGATCTGGATCTTATGACAGCTAAAGTCAGGGAAGCTGTCGGGTACAGGATAACAGAAGATGAAGCTACCTTCAAAACCACCAGTATCAGGACTAAATACCCCCAGATATTTGACTGGCTTAATTTTCAGGATATCAATGTCATAATTATAATAATCCTTATGCTGGTAGTTGCAGGATTTAATATGATATCGGGCCTTCTGATACTCATACTTGAAAAGACGAATATGATAGGGATACTGAAGGCGCTGGGCAGTGAAGACAAAACCATAAGAAAAGTTTTTCTGTACCAGGCAGCATACCTTATAATCAAGGGTCTGATATTCGGAAATATTATTGGACTGGGACTGGCATACCTTCAGCTACGCACAGGAATAATAGCTCTCGACCCTGCTTCCTATTATATAAAAACGGTACCGATAAATCTGGATATTATCCATATACTCTTGCTTAACAGCGGTACAATGGCTGCAATAATTATAATGCTTCTGATCCCGTCTCAGCTGATCAGCCGCATAGCCCCGGTAAAAGCAATAAGATACGACTAGAAACTGAGGCAGAAGTTGGTCTCCTTACCTGGAACAGATTTTACTTTCAGATTGCCTCCATGGATCCTCATTATCTGCTTTGAGATGCTCAGTCCTATCCCTGAACCATTTTTTCTTGTTGTAAAGAACGGGATAAAGATCTGATCAAGCATATTTTCTTCAATTCCCGGTCCGTTATCAATTACACATATTTCGGGATGACCATTTACACCTTTCCCGGCAACAATACTTATTAAGGCCTCCTGATTATTTTCATTCGCCTCCATGGCATTTTTAAGAAGATTTAATAAAACCATTGAAATCAGGTTCTGGTCTGCAAATATTTCAAGATCAGGATTTTTAACTGAAACGACTATTTCCATTGCCGCCTTCTTCGCCATAGAATTATAGAGTGTCAGTATACGGTTTAAAAATTCATCAACTCTGAATAGTTTTTTGTCTGGTTGCGGAATATGAGTCAGCTTCCTGTATGACTCAACAAATGAGAGAAGCCCTTTCCCCTGCTCTTTTATAACTGTCAGTCCCTGAATAGCTGTGCTTATCTTTTTAGCTGTTATTTTTTCCGGTAAAACCGGAGTCCCGTTTTCACTGTAAACCTTCAGCAGACTGTCCGACAAAGAGGTTATCGGTGTTATCGAATTCATTATTTCATGCATCAGGACCCTGATCAGTTTCATCCATGATTCAAGTTCCTTTTCATCAAGTTCATTCTTTATATCCTGTACTGATAGTATTATCAAATCTTTTGTCCCTGTCTGGAATGATGTGGCCCTTAATGACAATTGAATCCCCTGATTTTCTTTAGCCAAAGAAATCAAACGACGTTCCTCAGGTTTTATTTCCATTATTGCACTGTAGAGTTTCTTGTCCACCCTTTCAATCTGTTTCAGGTGAGTCAGAACTTCAACTGATAAATATCTCCTCGCGGGAGAATTTGAATGAATAATAAATCCGTCACTATTATAGGTTATAATACCGGCAGCAAGGTGTTCGAGCATAACCTGGAAAAACAGTTCCTGTCTTCTGTTCTCAATCTTCAGCTGCTGAACCTGTTCATTAACCCTGTTCATACTATCATAAATAGCATTCAGACTTTTATTTCCTTTTTCCATTGAGAATGTCAGACTCGAATCATCATTTTTGATGGAATCGAAGAAGAACCTGATCTTCCTGTTTGTTGAATTCAGATAATATATAAGGTTGATAGTTGAAACAAGAATAATAATTGAACATATTATTGAAAATCTGAAAGATCTTTCTTGAAATACCAGGTAACCTAGTAGTAATGAAAGTACAACTATAATGATAATTCTTGTCAGCAAATTAAAGTACAGGTTCCTGCTTATCATCTACTCCTTTTTAAGTCGGTTGTACATAGTCTGTCTAGTTATTCCCAGCTGTTCAGCAGCAGCAGTATAGTTACCACCATTTCTGTCAAGCGCCTCCTGCATCATCATTAATTCCATCTCTTCAAGAGTTATTACTGAATTACTTATGGAATGTATATTGGTGGTCCTCAGATATATATCGTCAGGTTTCAGGATATTTGTCTCACATAATATCACAGCTTTTTCAATAGTATTCTGAAGTTCACGGATATTACCCGGCCAGGAATACTTTAACATCTTTTCGTGGGCTTGCTGTGTAATCTTCATGTCAGGTTTATTGTATCTCGACGAATACTTCCTCAGGAAAAACTCTGCCAGTAACGTAATATCATCACCCCTCTCCCTCAGGGGAGGTAATTCAACCTGTATTGTATTGATCCGGTAAAGAAGATCTTCACGGAAAAGGCCTGAACTGATCATACTTTCAAGATCTCTGTTGGTAGCGCAGATCAGACGTATGTCAATTGAAATATTATGATTGGATCCTACCCTCGTTATCACCCTGTTCTCAATTGCAGAAAGAAGCTTAGCCTGAAGACTAAATGACAGGTTACCTATCTCATCCAGAAAAAGTGTACTCTTATCCGCGATCTCAAATTTGCCCTGCCTGTCTTCTCTTGCATCAGTAAATGAACCTTTGACATGTCCGAACAGTTCGCTCTCAAACAACGATTCACTTACAGATCCCATATCTACGCTTACCATTACTTCATGGGATCTGCCTGAAAGGCGATGGATCTCCTGTGCTATCAGCTCTTTCCCTGTCCCGTTTTCACCTGTTATTAAAACATTCGCATCTGTTTTCGCCACTTTTCTGACAAGTCTGAGAACTTCTGTTATCCGGGGGGACGATCCGATAATGTACCGCTGGTCCCTGTTAAACTCTTTCTTCAATCCTGTCTGCTTTTCTTTCAGATGCTTAACCTCCTTTTTTGAGATATTTAGCTGGATGGCAAGTTTCAATGTAGCGAGCAACTTTTCATTATCCCATGGTTTAAGAATAAAATCAGCGGCTCCTGATTTCAGGGCTTTTACTGCCAGATCGATATCACCATAAGCTGTTATCATCACTACAGATATATCAGGATGAGTTTCTTTAATCCTTTCCAGCCAGTATATACCTTCATTTCCGGTATTTACACCAGCACTGAAATTCATGTCGAGAACTACAAGGTTGTAATCAGTTTCACGTAATTCAGCCGGTATCTGATTAGGATTTGACAACAATGTGACTTTTTTGAATTCAGGCGACAACAAAATATCCAATGTACTCAGGATACTCTTGTTATCGTCTACTACCAGTATATTGCCATTCATGTTCTGCATGATATTTAATGTCAATTCACTTATAATCTTCCTGGCCCATGAGCCTATGTCCCTTAACACCTTTTACCAACTGCCTCCCGATAGCTATCTGGATGCTAACTGCCAACAGCAATTTTATGGGGATGTACTCAACAAAGGTAGATGATATAAAGGTACCGATCAAGTATTCGTAAAATATTTTTACACATTGCTGTAAAATATATTAACGCTACCGGACATAATAAATATCTATATTTCTAAATATCAGTCGTATATGAATTTGGCATTATAGTAGCTATATAAATAAACATAAATGAGAGAAAATGCATAAGGAATATGACAAAACTGAAAATCCTGTTGAGGCACTCGTATATAAGTGATGAAATCCTCGCAAGTACAGATCAGCGGTAAGCAGGCACTGAGATTTGAGAAAAAAAGGAAATGAATTCAATATGAATTTTTATTATATCAGACAAATTCTTAGAGGTATTAAACAGAAAAGACTTAACAGTCTGATAAAGGTTTTGGGAATAACTCTTGCGTTTATCCCCGGTTTGTTAATATGGTCATTTGTTACATATGAATCAGGTTATGACAGACAATTTTCGGGGTACGAAAAGATATTCAGAGTAATACGCAACTGGCAGGAGGATAAACAGTATGGTGTATATACATCAGTACCGTTGTTGCCTTCACTATTACAAGACTTTCCCGAAGTCGAAACGGGTACCCGACTGTGGCCTATTTATGGGCAGGATGTCCTGGTTGGAGACCTTATATACAATGAAGAAGTTATACTTGCAGTAGATTCCTCATTTTTTAACACCTTCAAAATGGAGCTGTTTACAGGTGATGCAAACTCTGCTCTTGATAATCCGGGATCTGTTGTTATCAGCAAAACCATGTCTGAGAAGTTATATGGTAATAATGATCCTATTGGAAAAACAATTGAATTTGAAGGTTATGCCTTTTCAGATAGGAATAAAATATTTGTTATAAAAGGAGTTTTTAATGACTTTGTTTCAAATTCCCATTTAAAAGGAGATTTTATTTTATCGCTTCAAACGTTTGTTACAAGTCGCAATTCTAATGTCACTAACCATATGTTGATGACATATATCCGGTTAAAAACCCCGATTAATGAAAAAACAATAGAACAAAAACTACCGGAATTCATGGAATCTTTTTACGGGAAAGAATACTACGATTATGCAAGATCCACTTATCTTTTACAACCCATAACTGATATCCATTTAGATACATCTGTAAACTATAACGAATATGAAACAGCAAAAGGGAGTTATTCAAGTCTATATATTTTCCCTGTACTTGCAATACTTATATTAATTATAGCATCATTTAATTTCATAAACCTTACCGTTTCTGAGTCTGTTACAAAACATAAAGCATTCGGTATCAATAAAATTTCAGGCGCCGGAACCTTATATTTCTTCAGAGTATATATCCTGGAATCTTTGATCATTACTCTATGTGCGTGGATTGTATCATTTTTTGTACTTGATCTTATTAGCCCTTTATTTATCAAATTAATTGAACGTGATCTTGACCTGAAGATTTATAAAAATATTTATCTGACGGCCGGTTCATTATTATTTGCAATTGTATTAGGCATAATTAATGGTATATACCCCGCATACCTGTATTCTTCAAAGAATATAATAGAACATCTGGCAAATAATAGCGGATCCTCAGGAAAAGAAAATTTTATTCAACGAACTTTTCAAATTTCACAGTTTGCTATTTGCATTCTGCTAATAACCGGATCTTTAGTTATTTTCAGGCAGCTTAATTATGTTAATTCAACAATCAAACTCTCACTAAACAGCGATAATGTACTTGTTATAAATAATGCAGACAAACTTGGACTCAAACGGGAAGTTTTTAAAACTGAGCTAAAGAAACTAAAAGGTATAATTAACGTCTCTTATTGCGATGAGATACCTGGATTAGCTGACTATTCCCACTGGGGGCTTCCGGTTGATTCAGCTGCCTTTAATACCCACCTTGCGGTATTCTACTGTGATTACGACTATTTTTCTACACTTGGCATACAACTTTCGGATGGACGTTTTTTTAATCCGGACTTTTCAACTGATGGGCATGGAGTGATATTGAACGAAACAGCAATCAAAACTTTGGGTTGGGAAGATGAGCCTCTGGGTAAACGTTACAGGTTAGATGATACATTTTCAGTGTTTGGGGTAATTAAAGACATCTACTTTGATTCGTTCCATCACCAGATAATCCCCCAGGGATTTTTTCTTGAACCACCAAACAATGGTAGTCGGATTCTAATAAAAATCCATTCAGATAAGGTTCCTGAGTTAATAAAGAATATTAACAACTTATGGTCACAACTGATCCCTGACCGTGATATTCGCTATAACTTCTTAGATGAAGATCTTAATTTCTGGTATAAAAATGAACGAAAAACAGGCCAGCTTGCTTTAATCCTCGCTGCTATATCAATATTTCTTTCCAGTCTTGGACTTCTTGCTCTGGTTCTGCTATCAATAAATAGCCGAACTAAAGAAATCGGGATCAGAAAAATTAATGGAGCAAGAATTGTGGATATAATTTATCTACTTAATCTTAAATACATAAAATGGTTTATTGTAGCATTTATAATATCATGCCCGGTTTCTTTATATGTTATGCACAAATGGCTTCAGAATTTTGCCTACAGAACAGAATTAAGCTGGTGGATCTTTGTGCTGGCAGGAGTATTAACTCTTACTATTGCCCTTCTTACAGTCAGCTGGCAGAGCTGGCGGGCTGCTACCAGGAACCCGATTGAGGCATTGAGGTATGAATAATTTTTAAAGATGATGAATGATTTCGTAGCCAGATTAAAAACTGAGATCCAAAAGGGCCTGCCTGGTACTGAAATTCAATGGGAAATGGCGTCATCCGACAGGATGATAAAAAACTATCCCAGGATACCCGGACCCGATGCCAGGGTGGCGGCAGTACTTATCCTTCTTTATCCTGTCAATGGGATCCTGCATACTGTACTCATGCAACGCCCTGATTATAAAGGCATACATGGCGGACAGATAAGCTTTCCGGGGGGTAAGAAGGAACCAGGTGACAGGGACATCATTCATACAGCACTGAGAGAGACATCTGAAGAGACCGGTGCAGGCATTAAGGAAATAAGTGTAATAAACACACTTACTCCCCTGTTCATTCCGGTGAGCAACACGATAGTCACACCTGTAATTGGATGGATGAACAGGAAGCCTGCTTTCAAACATCATCCCGGGGAGGTCGTTTTCCTGTTTGATGCAGAAATTGGAAGACTGCTTGATCCGTCAATCATAAAAATCAAACCTGTGAATATACAGGGGAGAAGGATAAATGTGAAATATTTCGACTACGATGACAATGTAATATGGGGAGCAACAGCTATGATACTCAACGAATTGCTAACAATTATCAGAAGAGGGAATATTCCATTAACCACAAGCTAAATTTTGTGTGCCGGTTTCTGGTTCAATCTTCATCCCACCGGTTACTGATTACTGAATACAGATTACCAATCACTTTTCCACATTCTCCGCTGGCAGTATATTTTTGTAATGTTCGTATCTGTCGAGAATTTCTGATACAAATGCCACTGACTCGGTTCCCCTGAAGAAGCCACTCTTAACAACGTTATCATTATAATATAAGGGATCAGATTTTCTCAGAAGCCACATTTCAACATCAGCCCATTTTGCAGGATCCATCCCATGTTTTTCAGCAAGCCGCATTGCATCAAGCACATGACCGGGACCAGCATTATATGATGCCAGTATAAAATTCAGCCTCTCCTTCTCGTCAGGTATCTTCTGGTCAAACATTGCATGCAGCAGGTTGATGTACTTTACTCCTGCTTTTATATTGTTTTTTGGTGATGCTGTAATATCAATTCCGAATCTCTCTCCTGTAACAGGCATAACCTGCATAAGACCGTATGCTCCGGCACCTGATGTTACATCAGGCCGAAATCTGGATTCCTGGCAGATCAGCGATGCAAGGAGCCTCCAGTCCCATTGAATAGTATCACTGTATTGTCGTATAAGGTCATCATAAGCAGACACTTTTCCTGTACTCAGAGAATAATAATCACTTCTGATGATTCTGCTTGACCTCGGATTACGGAAGTACTTTGAATGAAGAAGAGCATAAGACTCTGACTTCCTGTAGGCTGACAACCATCTGTTCAGTTCTGCAAGCAGCATTTCAGAATTGTTTATTCTGACTCCCCAGGCAAGATTCTGTGGAAAGCTTACAGGAGTACTTATATCAATATCCTTATAGTATGTAGCATTTACCTTAGCCACGTTTTCATCACACACGGTATAATCTATCTGCCCGTCTGCGACATTCCTGATCAGCTGCTCCGCATCATAGGGAACCTCAATAATTGTAATAGAATCTCCAATTTCATGTGCCAGTGTTGCCATTCGCTCTGCATGTGAAGAGCCCTCCTGGACATAAACAGTCTTGCCTGCTATGTCAAGCTGATTGCGAATAAGCTTTTTATCAACCTGCATGGCAGTAAGTGATTGCCAGTTACGTGGTTTTCTCTGGACCAGTACCTGTCTTGTCTCATCAACAGGTTCTGTAAAAAGAATCTCCTTTTTTCTTGATGAGTTTACAGTTAAGCCCATTGCAATGAGATCAGCTTCACCTGAATTGAGCATTCCTATAGCATGCTCTATATGATTTTCGGAAATAATCTCAAGATCAATCCCGATATGATCAGAAAAAGCTTTCAGGAGTTCATAATTGAACCCCATAGGTTCACCCTTGTATATAAAATAATTTGTTGAATTATAATCGGTAACAGCGATAAGCCTGCCCCTGTCTCTGATCCGGTCAAGATCGGCTGAAACAGCTGTTTGAGCAGTCGTTCTGAACAATTTATGGTTGTCAGAACAGGAAATAAAAACAATTACAAGGAACAGAAATAAAATTATTAACCTTCTTACCAAAGACGTTGTATTAGTTAAACATACATTTTTGCGGCCGCAAAGGTATAAAAATATTTCTAATTATAAAATGTCCATGCCAGACCAAATGAAAAACGTCGCGGAGGAAGAGGATAAAGCGATACCAGCTCATAATTATATAAAAGTTCCGGACTCATCATTCCATAGTTAAGATGATCGAACATAAGGAAGAATCTGGTTCTCTTAAGCTTGATATTCAGGAAAGCATTTAAAAAGGGATAATTACCCGTTTCTGAATTATTCTGCCTGTAAAATCTTCCGGTTACAGGCATATAATTGTAAGGATGATAAAGTGTATGGTATTTAACATCAACACCAAGCTGGGTTGAAAGCTGTCCTCTTGTCTTTTTAAAATTGAAAATATGCTCTATATAGGCTGCAGCCCTGACGGTAGCCAGCGGAAGATCAAGCAGCTCAGGATTACTGCTTTTCTGCAAAATAACATCAGGCACGAAATGAAACTTCCAGAGCCGGAAATCCTTTCTTAATGCTACTGCCATTATGGAAAGCTCTGAAGTATCCTGCGAAGGAAGGGCAAGAGTATCAAAATCAAGATAGTTATTGATCAGGGCATAATTAAATCTCAGGTAAGCATTTCTTGCAGGGTATGATATACTTGTCCCAAATTCAAGTCTGGACTCCTTTGCGAGATTGTTATCCCATTTGAAATGATTACCTCCCCACTGTGTATACCAGAATGATGGCGTCCTTTTATTCAGGCCTCCTGTAACCTGTAATTCGGCCCTCCCCTTTTTCAGGTCAAATGATTGAGACAACAGTCCGTTAATTACAAAATCACCCTGCCTGTATCTGTCAAAAAAGAGCTCGCCTGTCACGAGCCAGTGAAACCTGTATCCGATATGGTTTGCAAAACGTCCTGATAGTACATTATTACCACGGAACCATCCTGCAGTATCAGCAACAACAGTGTCCTGCCCCGGAATTATCTGACCGAACCAGAAATTTTCATTTCTCAGGCCTAAGCCTGCAGTAAACCATAGCTTCCTGGTACTGTCGGTCATAAAATCAAACCTGATGGTATTCTTAATAAACTTTGAGGAGAGTGAATCGAAAGTTACATTGTTATTTATATATATCGAATCATAGAAACCCGACTGAGGTGACTGGTCTGAATAACTCCTCCGCGAATGATCAAGCTGGAAGATATGCGAGAATGTCCCGGTCAGAGGTACAGGATCAATCTTTCTGTAAGGCAGAGTATCATTGTCAGGCTGCGCTCCCAGAAATGTGAATTTCTGCACTGCCAGCAAATTCCGGTTATTAAGAAGGCTCTGTGCATCATTCAGCGAACCCAGTTTTACAGGAATATCCCTGGTATCAGCTATTTCAATGTCCAGTTCATCCTTAGTTGTTATGCCACCGTTCTCCTGCCCGGATAATTTGTTGATTCCGGCCGATAGATATAATTTATAAACTGCACCAGTATAAGATGTGTAGAATGTGAATGCTTTATCGTCAGCTCTCTGGTTACTGTACTGACCCATGCTGTATATTATATCGTAAATCAGACCAAAGTTCAGCTTCCTTGTTATATTCTGCGAATGAGTGATCCTGAAAGTCTGTTCTGCAAGATCTCTTTCTCCTCCAAGCATCCATTTCATCTCCGTGAAAGGAACCTGCAGATTCATGAAAAGAGCATTTTCATTATTGTGCATGAAATGATAATGATTGTAATAGAGATACTTATCAGGGTCATAGATCCTGTCAAAAAAATTGAGTGAATAGTATGGCAACCCGTAATTTCCCAGATACGCATTTACAGGAGAATAGAGATCAGTTACCCTGTAACGGTTAAACAGTGAGAAGAGCGTGTCAAATACAACAGGTACCTCCTCCGTAAAATCATTTGAGAGAGTCCACTGCTTTATTATACGCGGTCCTCTCACTGTATCCCGTACCCTTTCTGCCATGGCCGGTTCAGAATCTGCAGCTTTACTTGTCCCGGTGATCCAAAAAGGTGTTATCAGCACCTTCTCCCTCCGGATAAGACTGATTCTGTTGAGCGGAAGATATGCCGGGGGCGCTTTTAAATTATACGTAACAGTATCTTTCTTCCTGATCGTTTTAGCAGGAGTTATAAGCGAATCCTTCAGAATACTCTCTTTTATCTGAAACCCGGAAGTATCTGATATCTGTTTCGTTTTACCAGGCAACTTCAAAGAATCCTGCTTCTGGCTATACAGGCCTGAAAAAATGAAAAACAGGAGTATTATTAATATATACCTGGACATAAGTCGCAAATATAGGGAATTAGGAGAAATTAATCCGAAAATATTTGCGTACTGCAGAGTTTATCCGGCACCCCTAATCAACATTATCGTTCAGATAGGCATTATTCTCTCTTAGTACAGGCTCATCATCATCGCCGGAAGTAAGTGTGAACTTTGACAGCTTACTTTCACTTGCACTGCCACCTGCACCCAATGACATATTACGTCTGATATAGGCTGGTACATCCTCAAAGGTGTCGATATTTTCCTTCATAGTCTTATTGGAAAGACCTTCTTTCTGAAGTAGTTTCTGCATATGTTTCACTTTTTTCAGAGTGGTTTCCGGCTTCTCGCTTTCGTCTTCACTTTCGGAGGAACGATGTTTCCTTGCATCATTCAAGTGTTCCGCTCTTTCCATGTTGAAATCAAATTCAGCCTGCGATTCATCCTCCATCTCCCTTACCACTGATTTTTTCCCTTTTTCACGTACGGAAAAAATATCACCTGAGGTTTCAGGAATAATGCCTCTTGGAACTGGATTGGCACTTGGTATAAGTTCAACCTTCTGCTTTAATTCTTTTCTCTTATAAGGCTGAAAAATACTGTTCGACTCAAAGCCTGTTGCAATTACCGTGACACTTATTTCTTCATTCAGGTTTTCATCCTTTGATAACCCCCTGATAATAAGGGCATCATCGGAGGCGACATCATACATATAATCTGTTATCTCACCTAATTCATCCATAGTTATTTCATGCTCACCACTTCCTGACGAAATGTTTATCAGTATACTGCTTGCACCCGTAATATCGTTTGAATTCAAAAGAGGTGATGCAAGAGCATTCTCGATTGCCTTAACTGCCCTGTCTTCTCCTGCAGCCTTTCCCATACCCATTATGGCTACTCCCGAATTCTTCATCACTGTTTCCACATCAGCAAAATCAACATTTATATAACCTGTTACAGTTATGATCTCTGCAATCCCCTTCACAGCTGTAGCGAGGATATCATCAGCCTTGGCAAAGGCAGTTGAAACAGGCTGGTTGCCATAGATCTCCCTCAGTTTTTCATTATTGATGACAAGCAATGAATCAACATGATCCTTAAGATCGTTAACCCCGTCTATTGCCTGCATTATCCTGACCTTCCCCTCCGACTTGAAAGGTATAGTAACAACAGCAATGGTGAGTAAACCGGCCTCTTTACATGCTTTGGCTATTACCGGCGTCGCTCCTGTTCCGGTACCACCACCCATGCCTGTTGTGATAAATACCATCTTGGTATTTCCTGATAAAGCATCCATAACATCGTCAATGTTCTCAATGGCAGCCTGGCGACCTATCTCAGGCTTGCTCCCTGCACCCCGCCCCTCAGTAAGGGCTTCTCCGATCTGAACCTTAACAGGAATCTGACTTTTGGCAAGAGCCTGGTGGTCAGTATTGCAAACCACAAAATTGACATCCCTGATGCCTTTCTCAAACATATGATTTACAGCATTATTTCCGCCTCCCCCAATTCCGAGTACCTTTATTATTGAGGATCGCTCCACGGGCAGATCAAAGTTCATTATATCGTCTGACATGGTATATTAATTTTAATTTATTATGCACAGTAAACAGCAATAATCATTATTTAATTGGCTGATCCTCAACCTCAAACATCCTGGAAAGATATCCCTTTATCTTTTCAATAGTGGGAATCTTTTCCTCCCTGATATAATTTTCATCTTCATCCTCGTCTTCTTCCTCCTCATGCCCGGCATTAACCTTACTCTCAGTCACAGTGGTTCCTGCAGCCTTCACAGGTGGAGTATATTCACTTTTTTCCGAAGCATCAAAGGTCTTCTTGTATGTATCCAGAAATTCAAAACCGCGCATGATAAGGCCAACACTGGTGGCATACATTGGCTGATTCACCTCATTTTTGGCAGAACCGGCAAGATGCTCATTGGGATACCCTATCCTTACATCCATTGCTGTCTTGAATTTCATCAGCTGAGGAAGGTGTTTTAACATTGCACCACCGCCTGTTATAACTACTCCTGCAGCAAGTTTATCAGCATACCCCGAGTTCTGGATCTCAAAATTCACTGCATCAATTATCTCCTCCATCCTCGACTGTATAATATAGGCAAGGCTCTTGAAGGATATCTCCTTTGGCTCCCTGCCGCTAATACCGGGGATTGATACCACCTTATCTTCAGGGGCAATATCGCCAAGGGCACTTCCATACTGGATCTTAAGCTGTTCAGCATGTCGCTGCAGTATTGCACAACCCTCCTTGATATCCTTTGTCACAACATTGCCTCCGAACGGTATAACAGCAGTATGACGGATAATATTATCATAATATACTGCAACATCAGTTGTCCCGCCGCCGATATCAACGAGGACAACCCCTGCTTCTTTTTCGTCGTCGGTCAGAACTGCATCCGACGAAGCAAGGGGCTCAAGTATCATATCTTTCACGGTCAGGTTAGCCTTCCTGATGCATTTTTCGATGTTTTTTGCTGCTGCTACCTGTCCGATAACTATATGGAAGTTTGCTTCCAGCCTTCTTCCGCACATACCTATCGGATTTTTTACACCTGCCTCATTATCAACAATAAAGTTCTGAGGGAGTACATGAATTATCTCCTCTCCTATATCAATATGAATCTTGTACATGTCGTCGATAAGCCTGAAGACCTCATCCTTTCTGATCTCATCCTCATAATTCTCGCGGATTATATATCCACGGTTCTTCATGCTTTTAATGTGCTGACCGGCAATGCCTACAAAGACTTCTGAGAACATTATACCGGAGATCTTCTGAACATCTTCAACAGTCTTCTGAATTGCCGATACAGTCTCTTCAATATTCTGTACCACGCCTCTCTTGACTCCTGTTGAAAGAGCCTTGCTGAGTCCGAGAATCTCAATCTTGCCATTCTCGTTTTTCTTGCCGACAATGGCCACTATCTTTGTGGTTCCTATGTCGATACCTGCTACAAACTGTTCCTTTTTGCTCATAACTTATAGTGATTATTACTGTTTATCTTCTTTTGCAAACTATCTGATCTTTAAATTCAAGGTTTATCAAGGAGTATTTATTCCAGCCCACTTCCGGAAGTACCCTGGCATAAAATGCCTCGAGATTCCTTAGTTTCCCTTCAAAATTCTCTGTCGTTCCCAGGTGAATAACATGGTTCCCGACGCGTGGAATAAGGTCTATTTTATCTTCCCTGTCAACATAAATCTGATCGATCTGGGCCGACCAGAAATCATCTTCATTGATATAATTAACAAAATAAAATATGTCTTTTAGAATAGTATTCTTAACAGCCGTATCGAGTATACTGACTCCCTCAAGCATTTTTGTGGTTATGGAAATATTCCCTCCGACTATATGAAGTCTGGGATTATAAAGATTCTTTTTCCTCACAACTATACCCTCATCATCAATAAAAAAGTCGCCTCCCCCCTCAGGGATAACTCTCATGACAGGATTGCGCTGGTCAACATATATCTTCAGAGTGCGGTCTATTGTCATATATACTTCGGCCACTTTCAGCTCCCTTAAAACACTAATCCTTTTTTCAATATCGGCAATGGAGATTTCTTTACCGGGCTGACCGATAATATTACCATGTCCGTTAGTAATGAGGTTTCTCAGGTATCGCTCAGTTACAAAATGATAATCAGCAGAATCCTTAATAATAATATCTATTCCGCCTACAGGTTTTAAGGCAGAAGAACTGCCAAGGTAGATTGGTATTATTACTACATATAATAAAGGAATGATGAGTAATATTTTGAATACTTTTCTCATCCTGCAGTCTCCTTCCTGATTTTCTCTTCGATTGGTGCAACAAGTGCATCAATATCACCTGCTCCGATAGTAAGCAGCACATCCAGCTTTCTGATATCAAGAGACTGAACAAGCTCATCCTTCCTGAGGAGCTTCTTATGGTGCAATTTCATTCTCTCAAGTATCATTTCTGACGAGACTCCCTCAATAGGTTTTTCACGTGCAGGATAAACAGGCAGCAGGATCACCTCATCCAGCTCATCAAGTATTGCGGCAAAACCATCAGCATGATCGCGTGTACGTGTAAACAGGTGAGGCTGGAAAACTCCTGTCAGCTTTCTTCCTCCGTAATATGCCTTTATCGATTTGATAAAAGCCCTGATCTCCTCAGGATGATGTGCATAGTCATCAACATAAGTAATTCCGGCATTGTTTACTCGTATGTCAAACCTCCTTTTAACGCCCTGGAATAGTATTGCGGCTTTCTTTATTTCATTCTCTTCCACTCCGCACATCGATGCAATAGCAACAGCGGCTGTAAAATTCTCAATATTGATTATACCCGGGAACCGGAAATGAATATCCCGGATAGTTTTTTCCGGTGTTTTTATACTAAAGCTGTATAGATCCTCCCTGTGCTCAATATTAAAAGCCTGGAAGTCAGAACCATCATCAAATCCATATGTATAACAGGTAACCCCTGCAGGGACAATGATCTGGCTCCTTATCCTTGCATTGACAACCAGCTTACCTCCCTGTTTAATTTTACTGCAGAAAATATTATAAGCTTCGATCATGGTTTTATGATCGCCATAAATATCAAGATGGTCAGCATCGAGAGAGGTTACAACTGCCATTGCAGGTGTAAGGCGGTGAAATGAACGGTCAAACTCATCAGCTTCAATCACTGTGTACCTGCTGTCACCTGTCAGGAGATTTGAATTGTAATTCTTTGATATTCCGCCAAGAAATGCAGAACAATCAATGTGCGACTGTTTCAGAATGTGGGCAGTCATTGTTGAAACAGTTGTTTTGCCGTGTGTACCTGAGATAGCCAGTGTCTCGGTATTCGAAGATATCTCCCCGAGTATTTCAGATCTTTTGCAGATCAGGTATTTCTCCTCTCTGAAAAATGTAATAATATGGTTTTCAGCAGGAATAGCAGGTGTGAATACTACAAGTACTTTGTCCTTATTACCCGGATCTCTGAAAAGCTCAGGAAGTGTATCCAGCTCATCTTTATATGTAATTGAGCACCCTGCTTCACTTAATGATTCTGTTATCCTGCTTTCCGACCTGTCATATCCTCCTACAGCATATCCTCCGTTTCTGAAGTAAAGTGCTATGGCACTCATGCCGATACCACCTATCCCCACAAAATAAATCCCCTCTATTTTTTTAAAATCAATCATTTCTCTGCCAGTTTAAAAACCTCTTCAGCTATTCTGATATCTGCATCCCGGTCAGCCATCTTCTTAATATTTTCAGAAAGGGAAGCTCTTCTGGCTGCATCTGAAACCAGCCTGACTGCCTCTTCCACCAGGCACTTAACTGCCTTATTATCATGTATTAATATCGCAGCATCTTTCTCCGATAAAGCTCTTGCATTCCTTGTCTGGTGATCCTCGGCAACATTTGGTGAAGGGATAAGTATTACCGGCTTCCCTACGAGACAAAGTTCAGAGATAGTACCTGCCCCTGCCCGTGAAACAATTACATCAGCAGCTGCATATGCCAGTTCCATCCTGTTTATGAAATCATGTACAGATATATTCCGGGCAAATGATACTGAAACAAGCGCATTTACATTTTCAAAATAGTGTTTGCCTGTCTGCCATAACCACTGGCAATCAGAATCCTTCATTCTGCCGATGTTATCTGACAGGCTTTTATTAATGCTGCCGGCGCCCAGTGATCCTCCCAGTACAAGAATAACAGGGAACCCTGGTTTAAGTCCGAAAAAGTGAAGGGCTTCCTCTGCCAGGTCATCAAGATTATCGAAATTCTGTCTTACAGGGTTTCCTGTCCTGATAATTTTATCTGCCGGAAAATATTTATCCATTCCGTCATAAGCCACGCAAATGGCAGATGCCTTCTTAGCAAGAAGCTTGTTTGTAACACCTGCATAGCTGTTCTGTTCCTGTATAAGCGTGGGTATCTTCATTTTCTCTGCCTGCCTGAGTACTGGTCCGCTGGCGTAACCTCCGACGCCTACCACAACATCAGGTTTAAAATTGCTCAGTACTTTTTTTGCCATCCCGAGACTCTTCAGAAGCTTAAAAATGACACCGATATTTTTGAGAGTAAGGCTGCGGTACAATCCTGCAACCGGCAGACCTATTATTCTGAATCCTGCCGCAGGTACCTTTTCCATTTCCATCCGGCCTTCGGCACCTACAAAAAGTATCTCTGTAGAAGGATCCATATTCTTAAGGGCACTGGCAATAGAGATAGCAGGGAAGATATGCCCCCCTGTACCGCCCCCGCTTATAATTATCCTTCTATGTTTTTGCAGGTTCATATATTTTTTCTCCCACGTCAGTTTTTTCTTCATCAGGAAGCTCTTCCTGCTTAATTCTTGCATTGATAACCCTGCTGACACTTAATATCGCTCCAATTGAGAAACTCATTATCAGTACTGAAGTCCTTCCCCAGCTTACCATTGGGAGAGTCTGTCCTGTAACGGGGAACAGTCCCACCGCAACCAGCATATTTAACATGGCCTGGATTACGATCATAATGATCAGGCCCAGTACCAGGTAGGCGGGAAAGGCCGTCTCACATTTCCGGGCTATAGTTATTCCTCTGAACATCAGGATCAGATATGCAAGTATCAGAGGAATTGCACCGAACAGCAATCCGTATTCTTCAATTATGATTGCAAAGATGAAATCGGAATTCGATTGTGGCAGCATGTTACGCTGTGTGCTCTTGCCTGGTGCCTTACCGAACAAACCACCTGTGGAGATAGCTATTTTAGCCTGGTTCGACTGATAATCACCATCAGGATCCTCCTTCCCCGAAACAAAATTTTCAATCCTGTTCTTCCATACCTCAACCCTGTTCGACTTTGTAAAAGTGGCAAGGATCATGGCAAACAAAATTATTCCGGCAACAGCCATCCCGACATAAGCAAGCAAGAAACGAAAAGGTATTCTGCCTACAAACATTATTATAAGACTGATCCCAAATATCATAACCGCTGTTGACAGGTTCTCAGGCATTATCAGTCCGCAAATAAGTGCAACAGGAAGCATGAAATATTTGGTCACATGCATGAAGTTTTTCAGTTCATCCTGGTACATTGCAAGCGATCTTGCAAGGTAGATCACAAGCGCCACCTTGGCTACATCGGATGTCTGAAGGCTGAATCCGGTTCCCGGGATCACAAGCCACCGTGTGGCCTCATTTATGCGTGAACCAAATATGAATGTCAGGATAAGAAGTACGGCTGAAATTATCAGGAACAGCCCTGCCAGAGAAAAATATATGCGATATGGAAGATAATGTACAACAACGATGATTATCACACTTACAAGGAGCATTAACAGCTGGGTTCTCAGAAAATATGTTGTATTTCCACCATACTTGATGAAAGCAACGCCGGCTGATGAACTGTACACTGCCAGCAGTGAATAGAACATAAAAAGGACTACAAGGCCCCATATAACCCTGTCGCCTTTAAATGTCTTTGTAAGCCAGCCCTGTTCCATTTTTCCTGAAGTTATAGATTTCTGACCGCAGCTTTGAACTGTCGTCCCCTGTCTTCATAGTTCTTAAAGAGATCGAAGCTGGCACAGGCCGGAGACAGAAGCACAGTATCTCCTTTTTTTGCCAGGTAATAAGACGATCTTACCGCCTCCTCCATCGAGCCGGTTTCAACAATAGTAGGTACCATGTTGCTGAATGCCTCAATAATTTTTTTATTGTCTTTACCGAGGCAGACTATCGCCTTTACCTTTTTCTTAACCACGGGAAACAGTTCGGAATAATCATTCCCCTTGTCAATACCACCTACAATCCACACAATATTGGTCTCCATACATTCTATGGCATACCAGGCTGAATTTACATTTGTAGCCTTCGAGTCGTTTATGAAGTTGATGCCGCAAACTGTGATTACCGGCTCCAGCCGGTGCTCAACCCCCTGAAAGTCAACAAGACTTTCCCTGATCACCTCCTTACGGATATTTAAAACTTTGCCTGCCAGCGCAGCAGCCATTGAGTTGTAGGTGTTGTGACGGCCTTTAAGCGCCAATTCGTGAATTGTCATAAGGTTGGTTTTATTTGGGTAATCAATAATTAATTCATTGTCCTTGACATAAGCAGCCATTCCCTCTTCCTTCTCATCAGAAAAAGGGAGCAGTTTCATAGCAAACTGTTTTTTTGATAACTCTTTCTGAATTACCGGGTCTCCATCCCAGTATATAAGAAATTCCGAACCGGTCTGGTTCTGAGTTATCCTGAACTTGGAATCGACATAGTTCTGTAACTGGTAACCATACCTGTCAAGATGATCAGGTGTGATATTCATCAGCACAGCTATATCAGCCCTGAATTTATACATTCCATCGAGCTGAAAACTGCTGAGCTCAATTACATAATAGTCATAAGGCTTTTCTGCAACAGCCATTGCAAAACTGCTACCTACATTGCCGGTCATCGCAACATTTTTTCCTGCCTTCTTAAGAATATGATAAATCAGGTTTGTGACGGTAGTTTTTCCATTACTGCCTGTAACACATATTTTTATACCGGTAGCATATCTTCCTGCAAATTCTATTTCTGAAATAACAGGAATTCCCTTTTCCCTGATCTTAATTATTATCGGTGCATTTTCAGGTATACCCGGACTCTTTATTACCTCATCAGCTGAAAGGATTATCTCTTCATTATGGGTCCCCTCTTCCCATCTGATATTATGGCTGTTTAGAATCTCCCTGTACTTATCCTTTACCTCTCCCTTATCAGAGACAAAAACATCAAATCCCTGCTTCACAGCCAGAACTGCTGATCCTGCGCCGCTCTCCCCTGCTCCGAGTATTACAATCTTCCTGTTCATATAATTATCTTATCTTCAAAGTCACAATGCTGATTACTGCCAGCATAATAGCCACGATCCAGAAACGGGTTACTATTTTAGGTTCAGGATATCCCTTTTTCTGGTAATGATGATGCAAAGGTGCCATCAGGAAAACCCTTCTGCCAGTGCCATATTTTCTTTTTGTCCTTTTAAACCAGGCTACCTGAATTACAACCGAAAGATTCTCCACCAGGAATATTCCGCACAGGATAGGGATCAGAAGCTCTTTCCTGATTATGATTGCAAAAACAGCAATGATCCCTCCCAGGGCAAGGCTTCCTGTATCGCCCATGAATACCTGGGCTGGGTATGAATTATACCAAAGAAATCCAATTGTTGCACCAATGAATGCGCTCGCAAAGATCACGAGCTCTTCCGAGCCCGGGATATACATAATCTTCAGATAGCTTGCATAAATAAGGTTACTGGAGAGGTAGGCAAGTATTCCAAGTGCAGTACCTGTTATGGCAGAGGTACCTGTGGCAAGGCCATCCAGTCCATCAGTAAGGTTCACTCCGTTCGAAACTGCCGTCACAATGAAAATAACGACAATTACAAATACCAGCCATTTAAAAGGTTGTCTGTAATCGCGTGGTATGAATGCTACAAGCCATTCATAGTCAAATTCATTGTTTTTGACAAACGGGATGGTTGTCTTGGTTGATTTTCTTTCCAGGGCCACCTCATCCTGTGGAGTTAAAAATGATGTACCCTGCATAAGCTCTATTCGTTGTGTGGTTGAAAGAGCCGAAACACTAACCTTCTCCTTTATGATAACATCATTACTGAAAAAGAGGGTCAGTCCGACAATCAGACCCAGCCCGATCTGACCAACAATCTTGAATTTCCCGGCCAGCCCTTCCTTATTCTTCTTAAATATCTTGATATAATCATCAACGAATCCGATCGAACCAAGCCAGACCGTTGTTAAAAGCATAAGGATTACATAGATATTTTCAAGTTTTGCAAAAAGAAGTGTCGGGATAAGTATCGATGCCAGTATAATAATCCCGCCCATTGAAGGGGTTCCCTTTTTCTGGTATTGTTCATCGAGACCTAGATCTCTCACTACTTCACCTACCTGTTTCTTTTGCAGCAGCAGTATGATCCTCTTGCCAATCAGCAATGAGATGATCAGTGAGGTAATTACAGCCATAGCCGCCCGGAATGATATGAACTGGAATACTCCTGCCCCGGGAATATTAAGTGTGTCAAGATATCTGAACAGGTATACGAGCATCTTGTTTTATTTTATTTCAAAAGCATTTGTCAGTTCTTCCCTGTCATCAAAATGGTGTTTGATCCCTTTTATTTCCTGGTAGTTTTCATGACCCTTCCCGGCTATCAGGATTACATCTCCGGGGCCTGCAAGCATTACTGCGGTTCTGATAGCTTCCCTCCTGTCAGAAATTCTTAACATCTTTCTTTTAAGCTCAGGTGAAACTCCTGCTTCCATCTCATCAAGAATATCATCGGGATTTTCACTCCTCGGGTTATCAGAGGTCAGTATTACTTTTGTGCTTCCTTCGGCAGCAATAGCGGCCATCTTTGGTCTTTTTGTCCTGTCGCGGTCACCCCCGGCACCAACAACGGAAATAAGCTGTACACTGCCCTGCCTTATCCTGTTTATCGTTCCTATCACATTTGCAAGTGCATCAGGAGTATGGGCATAATCAACAATTCCTGATATCCCCGAGGGAGATTTCAGCAGCTCAAGCCTGCCTGATACCGGGCCAAGGTTGCTGAGAATTGTAAGTATTTCCTGCTTTTCAGCCCCAAGTATCGTCGCAGTAGCATATACGGCAAGCAGGTTTGAGGCATTAAAATCGCCGATAAATCTTGTCCAGACCTCCTCACCCTGAATTTTCAGCTGCATTCCTGAAAATCCCTGCTCGAGGATTGAACATCTGAAGTCAGCCATTGCCCTTACAGAAAATGTACTGTGCTTTGCCCTGCAGTTCTGAAGCATCACCTTCCCGTTCCTGTCGTCAGCATTGACCAGTGCAAAGGCTGATGGTTCAAGCGAGTCAAAGAAGCTCTTTTTAGCAGCCAGGTAATTATCAAAAGTCTTATGATAGTCGAGGTGATCATGAGTCAGATTCGTAAATATTCCACCGGCAAATTTCAGTCCTGCAATACGCTTCTGGTCAGCTGAATGCGAGCTGACCTCCATAAAAGCATAGTCACATCCTGCTTCGACCATTTCTGATAGTATCCTGTTGAGCTGCAAGGGATCGGGTGTAGTATGAGTAGCAGCCAGCTCCTTTCCGTTGATATAGTTGCATACTGTGGAAAAAAGACCGCATTTGTAACCCAGCCCCGAAAAAAGGTTATAAAGCAGGGTAGCTATTGTTGTCTTTCCGTTTGTGCCTGTTACACCAACAAGTTTAATGGAATGAGAAGGATTACTGTAATAGTTTGATGCTGCCTGACCAAGTACTTTGGCTGAATCGGAAGTCCTCATCCAGCATACCCCTTCTTCCGGGTTATCCGGCAGATATTCGCAGACAACAGCAACAGCACCTGATTCAATGGCCTGTGAAATAAAATTATGACCATCGGTTTTAAATCCTTTTACTGCTATAAAGAGAGATCCGGCTGCAACTTTTCGTGAATCAAATTCTACTGCAGCAATATCAATAGCTGAATCTCCTTTTGAAAGAATCACATCTGTTCCCCTCAATATTTCATCCAGTTTCATCATATCACATATTCATCTCCAGCGAAACTACCGTTCCTTCAAAGTACCTTGAACCATGTTCCGGTGACTGGCGCAATACCCTGCCCTTACCGTTGTACCTCACTCTCAGTCCTGCATTTTCCAGTAGATACACTGCATCTCTAAGGCTCATGCCACGTACATCAGGAACAAGTCCCTGCTGTTGTTTCACCGATGCAAGCCTGATTGTATCACCACTCTCCCTGGTTGCAACCCAGTCTTCGGAAGATGTACGTTTATAGCGTACATCAAACTCACTCAGAACCTCATCAATATCATCCCTGTAACCGTTACCTGCTTCAGGTGCAACCGGTTTCATATCCTTGCTGACCTCTGCCCTGTAGTCGCGATAAAATCTTGTTGCAAAGACCCTGTCGGATATTTCCCTGAAAACAGTACCTGCCACTATATTGCCATAGTAGACGCCATTTGAAGGAGCGTTTACAACAACGATACATGAATAGAGAGGATTTTCGGCCGGGAAATAACCAACAAAAGAGGCCTGGTAGGATATCCTTGCTCCCTGTCTGTATCCCCGGTTATTTTTTGCTATTTGCGCAGTACCGGTTTTCCCTGCAATTTTATAGTTTGAGTTTTTAAGGTTTACAGCAGTGCCATGTTCAACCACACCTTCCATCATACTCCTTGCCTTACGTATTGTTGAACGCGAAGCAATTGAATTGATAATCACTTCAGGTTCAAATCTCCTTACAGTGCTTCCATTACGCATTATTGAAGTCACAAACCTTGGTTTCATCATCTTTCCGTCATTAGCCACTGCATTGTAGAAAGTAAGGACCTGAAGGGGTGTCATCTGAACCTCATAGCCGTGCGACATCATTGGAAGTGACAAACCTGACCATAGCTTATCCCCCGGATATCTGATGAGAGGTGTACCTTCGCCCTCAAGCTGAAGGTTGAGCTTCTGGTTGAGCTTCATGGCATAGAGCCTGTCAACAAAGGCTTTTGGATTGTCTTTGTAATGCTCATAGATGATCTTTGAAGTGCCAACGTTAGAAGATTTCTCAAAAACCTGTTTTACACTTATCCTGCCGTAGCCTTCCTCCCTTGTATCCCTTATGATCTTATTATAGAATTTTACCGAACCGTTACCGGTATCTACAATATCAGATGTATCAATAACTCCATCTTCAAGGGCTGCCATAAGTGCAGGTAACTTGAAAGTGGAGCCAGGCTCCGTACTCTCTCCGATAGCATAATTATATGTTTCGTGATAAGAGCCGTTACTACCTACTTCAAGGTTCGCAATTGCCTTTATATCACCGGTTTTCACCTCCATCACCACAGCACATCCATGGTGTGCATTATGTTTCCTGAGCTGGTTTAAAAGTGCAGATGAAGCCACATCCTGAAGATCGATATCGATTGTTGTGACAATATCGTTACCATCCTTTGATGAGACTGAATTGGCGGTTTCAACGATTATCCAGTCACCACCTATGAGCCTTTGTTTGACAGCGATTCCATTCTTTCCTGCCAGCTCCCTGTCAAATGCACCCTCAATCCCGACCTCAGTTCCTTCGCTCCCCAGATTTAAGTAACCTATTGTCCTCGCTGCAAGCTCACTATTGGGAAGTATCCTCCTGTTCTCCGCCTGCGCCACCATTCCTCCCCTGAACTGTCCTTCCCTGAATATGGGCAGTTCCTTTAATTTTTTAAGCGTTTCATAATCCACTCTTCTCTTGATCAGGAAATAGCGGTCACCTCTTTTCCTGGCTTCGGTTATCCTGGTTTTCCAGCCGGCAGGGCTGTTTTCTCCTACCAGTCTTGAAAGTCCTTCACATAACCCGTTTATTCCGTTTGACCAGGTTGATGCAGACATACCTGAACTCCTGGTGTCCATATAGATTGTGTAGTATGGAACCGAACTTGCCAGAAGTCTTCCGTCATCAGAAAGAATATCTCCCCTGTTGGCCTGAACCTCAGAAGTCCTGTAAACATACCTTTCACTCATTTCAACCCACCTGTTGTGCTGGACAAACTGAAGGATGAGGATACGGACAATAACAGCAACAGCCATAAGCACTATTGCTATGTATACAATCCCGCTGCGCCATACTATATCATCCCTTATTGCCATATGCTATTTTCTGTCAACCAGTAACTTGTAAGGAGGAGTTTTAAGCTCCTCAAGATTAAGTCCCTTCTCCTTAACCAGATCATAAACCTGTGACTGGCGGCTTACAAACATCAGCTGGGCCGATGTTGAAAGTGATTCAGCCCTGAGGTCTTTAACTTCACGTTGTAACTTTGCTGTCTCCCTTGTAATCCTTTCAGCATGAAACCTGTTTGCGATATAGGCAGCTGCCAGGAATGCCACAAGTGATATATAGCCAAGGTTGTTCAGTATAAGCTTTTCTGAAACCATCGATCCGCTCAGGAGCTCCTTCAGAAAGGCACCTGCTCCTGTTTTTTTCACCTTTTCTTTCTTTGCCTCTTCCATCTCAAAGTTTTTCAGCAATTCTCAGCCTTGCGCTTCTGGACCTGTTATTTGCCCGTATCTCTTCTTCGCCAGGAATAATCCCCTTCCGGGTGATCAGCCTGAACGGTGTTTCTGTATTCCCGTAAAAATCCTTTTCCTCCTTGCCTTCAAAGTTGCCTGTCTTCATGAAGTTCTTGACAATCCTGTCCTCCAGCGAGTGATATGTTAATACCACGAGTCGCCCGCCTGATTTAAGCATTGTAAGTGACTGCAAAAGCAAATCCTTCAGGCAGTCAATTTCCTGATTGACTGCTATACGCAATGCCTGGAAGATCCTTGCATAGAACTTATGTTCCTGCCAGCGGGGAGCCAGTTTCTCAACAGTTTTGATCAGATCACTTACAGAAGTGAATGGCTTTAATGTCCTGGCAGCGACTATTTCCCTTGCTATCCTTCTTGAATTAGTGAATTCACCATAGTGGTAAAAAATATCTGCAAGCGATTCCTCATCTGAAGTGTTCAGAAGAATTGCAGCCGTAACCTTTCCACTTTTATTCATTCGCATATCCAGAGCTGCGTCATGTCTGAATGTAAAACCTCTTTCAGGCTCATCGAACTGATGGAATGAAACCCCCAGGTCAGCAATCAGGCCATCAACTGAACTGATATGATTGTAAAGCAGGTTGTTTTTCAGAAATCTGAAATTCTGGTTCAGAAATAATATTCTGTTATCGTCAGGAAGATTCATCCGGGCATCCTCATCCTGATCGAATGCTATAAGTTTTCCGGTTTTCAGCCTTTTCAGAATCTCCATTGAATGTCCTCCTCCTCCGAATGTTACGTCGACATAGATCCCGTCAGGCTTTATATTCAGCCCATCAATACTCTCCTTGAGCAATGCGGGGATATGATAAACCATCTTTATTGAGACTCATTTAAACTTCCACCCATGAGTTTCTCTGCAAGGTTGGCGAAATCGTCAGCCGGCATATCTATCTTTTCATAAACATTTGCAGCCCAGATCTCTATTCGCCCATCCTGTCCTGCCAGTACAACATCTCTTTCTGCACTGATCGATTCCATCAGCCTTTTCGGGATCAGCAGACGGTTATTGCTGTCAAGCGAAAGCTCAGCAGTCCCCTTGAAAAAATTTCTAAGGAACATGTTATGCTCCCTGTTATAAGGATTCATGCGCTTCCTGATCTTCTCCAGCTGTCGGTTCCAGTCTTCAATGGAATAGAGTACAAGGCAATTTTCGAAAATATCTTTCCTGACCACAAAATGATCCTGTGCATCGGCAGGCATCTGCTTCTTGAATGCCACCGGGAGAATTATCCTCCCCTTAACATCCACCTTGCATGTGTAATCTCCGATAAATGTGGCCATTCCTGCTTTTTCTTTAAACTGCTAAAATATATAAATTTTATCCACTTTAACCCACTTTGCCCCACTTTTTTACATTTTTGTTAATAACTTTTATATCCCTTACTTCCTCCCATTATGACAGTTAGAGAAATATTCCATCTTTTTTAGTACATTCGGACCTGTGTTTCTTCAACTGAAAAAGCTCACATGGAAACCCCTGAAGAGAGTCCTGTAACGCCTTTAAGGATAGATGTTGAAAAAGTCCTTGCTTCAAAGAATCCGGCCTTAAGCAGGGTGGTTCCGCGATTCCTGATAAGGTATCTGAAAAGGATTGTACATGAGGAAGAACTGAATGATTTTCTTTCACGCCACGGACATCTTAAAAATGAGGAGCTTGTTACTTCGTGGCTTCAGTACCTGAAAATAAAATACACGGTTACAGGTACAGAAAATATTCCGGCTGATGGAAGGTATATCTTTGTATCCAACCATCCTTTAGGTGGACTCGATGGAATTGTATTCATCAATGAACTGTCAAAACGATTCAAAGACATCAAATTTCCTGTAAACGACATACTTACATCTATAGAAAACCTGTCAGGCATCTTTCTTCCGGTTAACAAGCATGGCAGCCAGGGAAGAGAGGCTGCAAGGCTTATTGAGGAAACATACTCCTCCGACAGTCAGATACTCTATTTCCCTGCAGGATTATGTTCCAGGAAAAAAAGAGGGGAAATACGGGATCTCAAGTGGCACAAAAGCTTTATAACCAAATCGATACAACACCAGAGAGATATTATTCCTGCATATTTCTCGGGAAGGAACTCCAGTTTTTTCTATAACCTTTCAAACTTCAGAAAGAGTATAGGTATAAAAGCAAACATTGAGATGCTTTATCTTGCTGATGAGATGTTTTTGCAGAAGGACAGGGAGATTCATCTTGTATTTGGTGAAAAAATTCCTTGGCAGACATTCGATAAATCAAAGACACCTGTGGAGTGGGCCGAATGGGTTAAAACAAAATGCTATGATCTCAGGATAAGAAATCCCCGCTTTGAATGAACAAAAATACGTAAATTGCATTCCAATTTAACAACATCCAGCATGAAACCCGTTGTCGAACAGCTGCCCAAAGACCTGATCCTTGCAGAACTTACTCCTGATAAGCTCTTACGCAAGACAAACAATGGCAATAATGAGGTGTATGTTTTCGACAACAACACATCACCTGTTCTTATGCATGAGGTTGGCAGGGTGAGGGAAATAACATTCCGGCATGCCGGAGGAGGTACTGGTAAAGAGCTTGATATTGATGAGTTTGATACAGCTGACGTTGATCCACAGAAACAACTGATCGTCTGGGATCCTGAAAACAGGGAAATGATAGGAGGATACCGGTTCTATTTTCCTCCAAAAAACTGTGTAACCTGCGACATTTCTAAACTTGCTTCATCTTCATATTTTCACTTTTCCGATAAATTTCTCCGCAAGTATTACCCTCATCTTATGGAGCTTGGGAGGTCTTTTGTGCATCCCGATTACCAGTCAAGGACCATGGGCAGGAAAAGCCTTTTTGCCCTTGATAACCTGTGGGATGGACTGGGTGCAATAATGCTTGATAATCACCATCTGAAATACCTTTTTGGTAAAGTGACTATGTACACTCACTTCAACCAGAAAGCAAGAAATATGATCCTTTACTTTCTGAATAAACATTTCCATGATCCCGACGGGCTTGTTATTCCAAAGGATCCTGCAAATATTGATATCCCTGTGGATGAGATGAAAAAACTATTCAGGGGATGGAGGTACAAGGATAATTACAAAATCCTTTCCAGGGAGGTACGGAACCTGGGGGAAACCATTCCGCCTCTCATCAATGCCTACATGAACCTCTCACCAACCATGAGGACCTTCGGCACATTTATGAATCACAAGTTCGGTGATGTTGAGGAGACAGGTATAATGATTACAATGAGAGATATGTATGTGGAAAAGATCAACAGACATCTTGCATCATATAAGAAAGATTTCATGATCACCTGGTTTTCACATGAAAATCAGTAAGCACGAACATTCCTGCCTTCAATATAATTGATAAATGACTGGTTGACAACTTTATTCCCGCCCGGAGTGGGATAATTGCCTGTAAAGTACCAGTCGCCCAGATGACCGGGGCAGGCCTGATGTAGTCCTTCAACAGACTGGAACACTATCTCGACTTCTGTCTTTATATCTTCCGATTTGAGCATTGAGGATATTTTAGCCGAGATCTCTTCAGTAGTAAATGGCCTGTATATCTGTTTGACAACATTCACCATTTCCTCTACCGGTTTTTGGAGCTCTTCCATCGCTTCCTTGTAGGTTGCTCTGACAAACTCCTCCCTGCCGGTATCTTTCAGCAGTGAAATTGCTGCCCTGAAAGCAATAAAATCTCCAAGTTTAGCCATATCAATACCATAGCAGTCAGGATACCTTATCTGAGGTGAAGATGATACAATCACAATTTTCTTTGGATCAAGCTTATCGAGTATCCTGATGATACTCTTCTTTAAAGTTGTTCCCCTTACTATTGAATCGTCAATTGCCACAAGGTTATCCTTACCTCTTCTGATTACGCCATAGGTAATATCATAAACATGTCCTACAAGGTCATCCCTGCCTTTATCTTCCGAGATGAATGTCCGGAGCTTTGCATCTTTTACAGCTATTTTCTCAACTCTCGGGCGTTGTCTTATTATAGTTTCCAGCTCCTCCCTTGTAATATCCTTACCCCTCGCTGATATGGCATCAATCTTTGACTGGGAAAGGTAATCTTCCACTCCCTTGACAAGTCCGTAAAATGCACTCTCTGCAGTATTGGGTATATATGAGAAAACTGTATTATCAAGGTCATAGTCAATAGCCCTGAGAACAGGTACCGTAAGTAATTCACCAAGCTTTTTTCTCTCCTTATAAATAGTCTTATCTGTTCCTCTCGAGAAATAAATCCTTTCAAAGGAACATTTTCTTTGTTCTTTCTCCTCCTGTAATTTCTGAACAGAGGTCTCTCCTGAGGCCTTGATTATTATTGCACTGGCAGGAGGAAGCTCATTCACAAAATCTGTCCTTACATTAAATACAGTCTGGATTACAGGCCTTTCAGAGGCAACCACAACAACCTCATCATCAACATAATAGTATGCAGGCCTGATTCCTGATGGATCCCTCATAACAAATGCATCCCCATGTCCTACCATACCCGCCATTGCATATCCGCCATCCCAGTTTCGACTGGCTTTCTGCAGAATAAGTGACAGATCAAGGTTCTTTTCAATAAGTGGCGATATATCTTTTTTAGTGTATCCCTTTTCCTTGAATTGCCAGTATAGTCTCTCATTCTCTTCATCAAGTCTGTGACCTACATTCTCGAGAATTGTAACTGTATCTGAAAAATCGACCGGATTCTGACCAAGCCTGACAAGGCTGCTGAAGACCTCACCAACATTTGTAAGGTTGAAATTGCCTGCCATAACAAGATTTCTCGAACGCCAGTTATTCTCACGGCTCACGGGATGAACATAATCGATATTATAATTTCCATATGTCCCATAGCGCAGATGACCCAGGTAAACATCACAGGCAAAAGGAACCTTGTTTCTCACAAAATCAGGATTAGTGAAATCGTTGCCGTTATTCACCATCAGGTGATCAATATCTTCATAGATAAGTCCGAAGATCTCCTTGATAGGGTTTGCCTGGTTAGACCTTTGCCTGAAAATATACCTGTTGCCCGGAGGCATATTAAGCTTGATACCGGCAATTCCTGCTCCGTCCTGACCCCTGTTGTGCTGCTTTTCCATCATCAGGTACATCTTCTGCAGGCCGTAGTTCCATGTTCCGTATTTTTCAATATAAAACTCCATCGGCTTCCGCAATCTCAACAGTGCGATGCCGCATTCATGCTTGATCCTGTCACTCATAATTATTTTATATTCAGATCAGGGAAATTAATCACATCGGGGACAATATAAGCTCCCGGGAACTCTTTGCTTATGCTCTGGAACAGTTTTGTGGCTTCAATTTTGGTTCTGAAATCGCCAACCCTTACTTTGAAATAACCGGGTTCAGCATAAAGCGGGTAAGATACGATATCCGGGAATTTACTCATGAATTCAGCTCTTGTCTTATTCGATTCTTCCCTTGCATTACGGTTACTGCTGGCATAAATCTGAATCCTGTAACCCTCCATACCGTAATGATTATTCACTTCATAGAGGTTTTTGTTCGCAAGAATATACCTGCTTATTAGAGTATCAAGCGAGGGACTCTGATCTATTGTCAGCTGCCCTGTATGTTTTCCATGATCCTCCCTCTGGAATAGATCTGAAGTCTTTATCACAGGCTGTGCTGAAAGAAAACCTGCAGAGAGGATGAGGAGGAATAAAACCAAAATGTTAATTCTGATCATGCGGCAAAAGTAATATTTCGCTGAGATAATAAAAACGGTTTTTACGGTTTTATTATTATTAAAATTATCAGAAAGGGAAAAATAGAGTATTGATTTTTACTTTACAGGGAAAAGCTTCTCCTTTTATTCCATAGCCTTTACAGCAATATAAAACCTGCCACCTAATGAGCCTGCAATTACAAAATCATTGTTGAAATCGATATCAAAGCAGGAGGCAATGGCATCTGTGTTATAAGGATCACATACATCGAACATTCTTATTCTTCCACCATCTGCCCCGCTATCAGGATCAAGAAGGCTGATAATAAAGCAGTTTTTATTAAGCAGGACAAGCTCATTTGCTGAGTTAATAATTAATCCGGTTCCTGAATTTGAATTTTCAGGATATTTTTTCCATTTCAATGAACCTCCGTCAGTCAGAGATGAAATGAAAGAGTTATTCAATACTCCTCCTCCCTCTTTGGGCAACTCTGTTCTCCCTGCAACATAAACCTCTGAACCGTCAAGGATAACAGCAAGAGCAGCAGCACCATAGTCGGGATTATTTGACAGTTCCACCTCCCATATCCGTTGGATGCTGCTGTTGAATTTGGCAACTGTAGCCTTTGGCTCCTTAAGATTCTCCCTCCTTGTCAATGCAAGATAAATATTATCTGAATTATCAATAGCTGCCTGATATGATGCAATATGGAATCCGCTTATGTATTCCTTTTCATCGATAACCTGACCTGTAGTATCAAAACTCATGAACAGCAGGCCTGTCTGAACACTATATATTGTATCAGGACTTGCAGATCCGATAGCCATGATATTACCATTATCAAGCTTCAACAGCTGTGTCTGGCTTACTTCAAATCCCGGATCAGAGACTTTTTCCCACAGTTTATTACCTGTTATGCTGAGCCTTATCAACAGCATTTTCCCTTCTGTACTTCCGGCTAGTATATAACCCGATGTATCGTACATAACCGATGTAAAAACACCGGTTACTTCTTCCCGGTACTCTGTAATTACCAGCTTATTATCATCGAGGCGTAACAGATATGGCTGATTTTCAGAAACGCCACAGGCAATAAGCCCGGAATCGGAAGTTACCTTTATATATCTTGCCTCTCCAATACCATAGCTCTTTTCCCAGGCAAAGTAACTTTTATCCTTCTTACAGCCTGAAAGAAGAACAATAACAAGCAAAATCAGAGATATATTTCTCATATTCTGTAAATACGGATCTAATCAAGAGCTTCGGCAAGCTCATCGGTCATTTCCAGGTTATGATAGACAAACTGAATATCATCGTCATCTTCAAGAGTCTCTATAAACCTCAATACTTTTTTAGCCGATTCAATATCAAGTTTCTTGGTATCATTGGGAATCCTCTTAAGCCCTGCCTCTTCAGTATCTATTCCAAGCTCTGACAGCTTCCTGTTAACAGATCCGAAATCCTCCATTGCACAGGTAATTGTTACAGTATCACCATCAACATCAATGCTCTGGGCCCCTGCTTCAATCATTTCAAGTTCAAGGTTGTCAAGGGAGAATCCTTCATTCTTCAGAGTGAAGATCCCTTTTCTTTCAAACAGAAAGCTTAATGATCCGTTTGTACCTAGATTCCCTCCATATTTGTTAAAAGCTGAACGTACTGCAGCCACAGTACGGTTATTGTTGTCTGTAAGGCATTCAATAAATACGGCTATACCACCAGGTGCATAACCTTCAAATGTATTTTCAATGTAACTTGCTGCATCAGCACCTGTTGCCTTCTTTATTGCTCTCTCAATATTGTCTTTGGGCATATTGGCCCCTTTGGCATTCTGAACTGCAAGCCTGAGCCTGGCATTGGCATCAGGGTCAGCTCCTCCCTCTTTTGCAGCAATAATAATCTCCTTGATGATTTTAGTAAATATCTTTCCTCTTTTCGCATCGGCCGCACCCTTCTTTCTCTTAATGGTTGACCATTTACTGTGACCTGACATAAACCTGAAGATTAATTTTATCATGCAAATTTAAATAATTCTTTCATAAGTCACTCATTGTCGATACTTTTGTGGCCGGTAGAGGCAGACGCAGGTCGTCCCGATAGCTATCGGGAGGCATAAGGCGGAAAGGAATCATACCTGTATGATACCTTCAGCCCTTCGCCTTCAGCCTTCAGCCACCTGTAATTTATTAACAGCTATGTCTAAAAAGCTATATATCGAAACCTACGGATGCCAGATGAACGTTGCTGACAGTGAAGTTGTTGCATCAATACTTAAAGACTCAGGATTTACAATCACTGAGGAAATAAAAGAGGCAGACCTGATACTTATAAATACCTGTTCTATAAGGGATAATGCTGAGCAGCGGATCTGGGGCAGGCTCAGGGAAATGGGACACCTAAAGAAAAAAAACAGGGACCTCAGGATCGGAATTATCGGATGTATGGCAGAACGGTTAAAAGAAAAACTACTTGAAAAAGAGCAGCTTGTTGATATTGTTGTGGGTCCTGATGCCTATCGTGAACTGCCTGCACTCGTTACCGAAGCCGAAGATGGTCATAAGGCTGTAAATGTATTACTTTCAAGGGAGGAGACTTATGCCGACATATCGCCTGTGAGGATGGACAAAAATGGGGTCTCCTCATTTGTTTCCATAATGAGAGGTTGTAATAATATGTGCTCTTATTGTGTTGTCCCGTATGTGCGAGGAGCAGAAAGAAGCAGGGATCCTGAATCGGTACTGAGGGAGGTTTATGATCTTTTTTCAGGAGGTTACAGGGAGGTAACCCTTCTAGGACAGAATGTTGATTCCTATTCCTGGAAGAGCGACGGATCTGAAACCGGATTTCCTCAGCTTCTCGAAAGAGTAGCCCGTGTGAGTCCGTTGTTAAGAGTCAGATTTTCCACTTCACACCCAAAGGATATTTCTGATGAGCTGCTTCATACGATAGCCAGACATGAAAATATATGCAGACATATTCACCTTCCGGCACAGAGTGGCAGCAGCAGGATCCTGGAACTGATGAACCGTGAGTACTCCAGGGAGTGGTATATGGACAGGGTAAAATCAATAAGAAACATTATCCCTGATTGCGCTATTTCTACAGATATGATTGCAGGATTCTGTACGGAAACTGAAGATGATCATAAAGATTCCTTGTCGCTTATGGAATGGGCAGGCTACGATTTTGCCTATATGTTCAAATACAGTGAACGTCCCGGGACCAAAGCTGCAAGAAAACTTAAAGATGATGTTCCTGATGAAGTCAAGGCAGAAAGGCTAACAGAGATGATTGCGCTGCAGAACAGGTTGTCATCCAGGTCAAAAAAGCAGGATGTGGGAAAGATTTTTGAAGTTCTTATCGAAGGCTCATCAAAAAGATCACCTGAGAATCTTTCGGGGCGGACATCACAGAATAAGGTTGTTGTATTTCCGGGCAAAGGGCATCAGAAAGGCGATTATGTTAAAGTCAGGATTGAACGATGCACCTCCGCAACACTCATTGGCGAAATCATCTGATTAATCTGCTCCGTGCCTTCTCCGTGCTCTCCGTGTCTCCGTGGTTATAAATTGATATAGATTGATCCTATTTCTTCTTCTCCAGGTTAATCTGCAGCTCTTTTAGCTGCTTTTCTGCAATAGGAGCCGGGGTATCAAGCATTACATCACGGCCGGAATTATTTTTCGGGAAAGCGATGAAATCCCTTATTGAATCCTGACCTCCAAACATAGCAGCCCAACGGTCAAATCCGAATGCAATACCTCCATGAGGCGGAGCACCGTATTTAAAGGCATTCAGAAGAAATCCAAACTGTTCCTCTGCTTCATCAGGGGTAAATCCAAGCACTTTGAACATAAGTTTCTGCACGGCAGCATCATGTATTCTAACTGAACCACCACCTATTTCGACACCGTTAATTACCAGGTCATATGCATTTGCCCTTACTTTACCCGGATCAGTTTCCATCAGTTGAAGATCCTCCGGAACAGGTGAAGTAAAAGGGTGATGCATGGCAAAGAATCTCTTCTCCTCCTCATCCCATTCAACGAGTGGAAAATCAACGACCCAGAGTGGTACAAAGACATCGGGTTTTCTCAAGCCCAGGCGGTTACCCATCTCAAGCCTCAGTTCAGACAGGGCACTCAAAGTTTTGCTACGGGTACCAGCCAGAATGAGTAACAGGTCACCTGGTTTTGCACCTGTGGCTGCAACCCATTTATCAAGATCTCCGGGCGAGTAGAATTTATCCACTGATGACTTAACCGATCCGTCATTATTAACTCTTGCATATATCATTCCCGAAGCGCCTATCTGAGGTCTGCGGACAAATTCCGTCAGTTCATCAAGCTGTTTTCTAGTAAATTCAGCACATCCTTCAGCTGTTATAGCTCCTATATATTCAGCGTTATCAAAAATTGAAAATCCGTTTCCCTTAACAACGCCGGTAAGATCACAGAATTTCATCCCGAACCGCAGGTCGGGCTTATCAGTACCGTAGTACTTCATTGCATCGGCATAGGAGAGTCTTGTGAAGGGTTCACTGAATTCAACCTTTTTCAGTACCCTGAAGAGCTGCTTTGTAAGTCCCTCAAATGTATCAAGGACATCTTCCCTCTCCACAAATGACATCTCACAGTCTATCTGCGTAAATTCAGGCTGACGATCAGCCCGCAGGTCTTCATCCCTGAAGCACTTTACTATCTGGAAATAACGGTCAAATCCGGCAACCATCAGAAGCTGCTTGAGTGTTTGCGGCGATTGTGGAAGTGCATAGAAGGTTCCGGGCTGCATCCTTGATGGTACAACAAAATCACGTGCTCCCTCGGGTGTTGATTTGATCAGTACCGGTGTTTCCACCTCAACAAAGCCAATAGAATCCATATATTTTCTGACCTCCCGGGCTAACCTGTGCCTCAGTATAATATTTTCTTTCACAGAGTTCCTGCGCAGATCTAGATACCTGTATTTCATTCTGAGCTCCTCTCCCCCGTCAGTCTCATCTTCAATTGTGAAAGGTGGCAGTTCGCTGCGATTCAAAACACTTAGTTTGCTTACTACAATTTCTATTTCGCCGGTAGGCATCTTAAGGTTCTTATTGCTCCGTTCTGTGACTATCCCGCTAGCCTGTACAACATATTCACGACCCAGATTCCGCGCCTGCTCACACAGTTCCCTGTCGGTTTCCATGTTAAATACAAGCTGAGTAATACCGTACCTGTCGCGGATATCAATAAATGTCATTCCTCCGAGATCCCTCGATTTCTGTATCCATCCGCATAACGTAACCTCATGTCCGGTTTTACTAATAGTCAGCTCGCCGCATGTATGTGTTCTGTACATCCCCTGTTAATTAAAATTTCAGCAAAATTAAGAAAAGGAAGGCAAATACATAATAATTTAAATCGTGTGAATAAAATATGCATTTACCGGATGTTAACATGGAACATGAAACCCCTCAATGGTTTTTATTCCTATTTTTACATAAACTTTAAAGTAATGGACAGTAGCCTTAAGGAAAAATTCATGCGAGCTGCACTTGAGGAAGCTAAAAAAGCTTTTGATAAACAGGAGGTTCCGGTAGGTGCTGTAGTTGTATGCAACGATAAAATTATCGCCAGGGCACATAATCTTACAGAGACACTGAGGGACCCTACAGCGCATGCAGAGATGCAGGCGATAACTGCTGCGACCTCATGGCTGGGAGGTAAGTACCTTACCGACTGTACTGTATATGTTACACTCGAGCCGTGTGCCATGTGTGCAGGGGCTATTGGCTGGAGCCAGGCATCAGGAATAGTATATGGTGCAACGGATGAAAAAAAAGGATATACAAAAGTTAAGGGAGACCTGCTGCATCCTAAAACTATTGTTGAGAAGGGAGTGCTTGAGAATGAATGTAAAGAAGTGTTATTAAGATTTTTCAGGAGTAAGCGTTAAATTGTTTATTTTTACAAAAAATCTGTTATGAAGCTCGATAACAGCAAAAGCATTATAAGTTTCAGAATTAAACTGTTTGCTGTAACAGTTCTGTTTCTGACTTATATAATACTCTCTTATTCTGCCAAAGTATTCAAGCTTACTCTCTTTGGATGGAGTGATACCTTATGGACAATAATACTTGCAGGAATCTGGCTGTTCATTGCTTTTATACCAATGATAATAAATTACCATTATGTCAGCTACTCCGATGACGATGAGTCAATTGTTTTCAGATATTTCTCAGCAGGTATCGTAGGGGGCAGGAAGAACTCTGTTGAGATTGACAAGAGAACATTTGCCGGGTACAAAACAGATAAAAAACTTTTCGGACTTATAAGGACCATTACCCTTTTTCAGCATTACAGGGAGGGAGTGGCAAAATATCCGCCAATATACATAAGTGCTTTGAACAAAGAGGAGAGATCAAAAGTTATCCGGTCGCTGAATCTCTATGCACCAAAAGCGTGAAGGTTATCATCTGATAACATGAGTTTTATCATTTTTAATATCTTTTAACACTCTCATTTTTGAACCTTCAAAATTGCCCACTTAACAATTAAACCAAAATTATATGAACGTAGATAAGATCATGAACAACCTCGAGAAGAAACATCCCGGGGAGGTTGAATATTTGCAGGCTGTCAGGGAAGTCCTGGAGTCAATTGAAGAGGTTTATAATGAGAACCCCCAGTTCGAATCTGCTAATATCATTGAGAGGATCATTGAACCGGACAGGGTCATAACCTTCAAGGTGCCATGGGTTGATGATGAAGGAAATGTTAAAGTGAATCTCGGGTACCGTATCCAGTTTAACAATGCAATCGGGCCTTACAAGGGAGGTCTCCGCTTTCACCCCAGTGTAAACCTGTCGATCCTGAAGTTTCTTGGATTTGAGCAGATCTTTAAAAATGCCCTTACAACTCTTCCGATGGGAGGAGGTAAAGGAGGATCAGACTTTGATCCGAAAGGAAAATCCAATGATGAGGTTATGCGATTCTGCCAGTCCTTTATGCTTGAATTGTGGAAGTATATTGGTCCTGAGACAGATGTTCCTGCAGGTGACATAGGAGTAGGCGGACGTGAGATAGGATTTTTATACGGAATGTATAAACGTCTTGCAGGCGATCATACAGGGGTCCTCACAGGCAAAGGGAGCAACTGGGGCGGTTCGCTTATCCGTCCGGAAGCAACAGGATTTGGTTGTGTATATTTTGCAAAGGAAATGCTTGCAACACGCGGTGAATCATTCGAAGGTAAAAGAGTTGCGATAAGTGGTTTCGGTAATGTGGCCTGGGGTGCAGCCCTTAAGGCTACTGAACTTGGTGGCAAGGTAGTAACAATATCAGGACCTGATGGTTACATATATGATCCTGAAGGGATCTCTGGAAAGAAAATTGAATATATGCTTGAGCTTCGTGCTTCAAATGAAGATATTGTAAAACCTTACTCATTTGCATTTGAGGGTTCAGAATTCCATGGAGGGAAACGACCATGGGAGGTTAAGGTTGATATTGCTCTTCCCTGCGCTACACAAAATGAACTCTCGGGCGAAGATGCAGAGACCCTCATCAAGAATGGCTGTATTTGCATTTGCGAAGGTGCCAATATGCCAAGCACACCTGAAGCAATTGAATTATTCCAGAAACATGGACTTCTCTTTGCCCCCGGGAAAGCTTCAAATGCAGGCGGCGTAGCAACCTCAGGACTTGAAATGACACAAAACTCGATGAAGCTGCGCTGGAACAGGCAGGAAGTTGATGACCGCCTTCATGAGATCATGAGCAATATACATGCCCAGTGTGTGAAATATGGCAAAAAGGAAAGCGGGTATGTTGACTATGTTAAAGGTGCCAACATCGCAGGTTTCCTTAAAGTCGCAAATTCAATGCTTGATATGGGAGTGATTTAGAAAAAACTCACCCCCTTTTTTTCCCCCTCTCTTCTTCGAAAAGAGGGGGAATTTTTTTATATTTACCTGTCTCAATTTCCGGTGCTATGTCAGAAGTTTCGCTTAATCATAAGATTGCTCTCGGGCTTATACCGCGAATTGGCGATATTAATGCCCGAAAACTTGTATCTCACTTTGGAAGCGTGGAAGCTATCTTCCACGAATCATACAGGAATATGATAAATATTCCCGGTATCGGAGCAGGACTCGCAAGGTATATCTGTGAAAGATCATATCTCGATATAGCGGAAAAGGAGGCGGAGTATGTAATAAAAAACAATATAAGAACCTACTTCTATCTCGATAATGATTACCCCTACAGGTTAAGACAATGTGATGATTCTCCTGTTGTCTTCTTCTTCAGGGGAATAAGTGATCTCGACTCACCCAGACTAATAAGTGTAGTAGGTACACGTAATGCTACCGGCAGAGGCAGGGATCTTTGTGACAGGCTGATTGGAGACCTGGCAGCAGGTCATCCTGATCTGATTATTGTCAGCGGACTCGCCTATGGAATTGATATTGCTGCACATAAGGCTGCCCTGGCAAACAATCTTCAGACCATTGGTGTGCTTGGACATGGATTTAAAACAACCTACCCGGCAATACACAACAATACTGCAAAAGCCATGATTGAAAACGGAGGTCTCCTCACTGATTTTCTGTCTGATGCTCTGCCTGAAAGGAATAACTTCCTGAAAAGAAACAGGATAATTGCAGGTTTGTCTGATGCCACCCTTGTTGTTGAATCAGGAATAAAAGGCGGAGCGCTAATCACAGCCGATATTGCTTCGTCATATAACAGGGATGTCTTTGCAGTTCCGGGACGGCCTGAAGATCAGTGGTCATCAGGCTGTAACAATCTTATCAAGACAAACAAAGCAGCCCTGGTAGAGAGCGCCGATGATATAGAATATTTTCTTAACTGGAAACCTGAAAAAGTCAAACCACCAGTCCAGCGGTCACTCTTCTCCGACCTCGAAGAACACGAAAGGGCTATCTATGAGCTCATCCTGAAAGAGGGTGAGATGACTATTGACGCTATATGCCGTACCATGGGAATGCCCGTACATAAACTCTCTTCCCGGCTTCTGCAGATGGAATTCAAGGGTGTGCTTAAGTGCTATCCGGGGAATGTATACAGAGCTGTTTAGGAAAATATTGTGCCATGTTTCAGGTTGCAGGTTTCAGGTTGCAGGTTTCATGTTTCATGTTTCATGTTTCAGGTTTTAGGTGAATATTGATATTATAGTATTGCATTAAGAAAATTAATTATGAAAATTGAAAACTTCGAAGACCTTGAAGTATGGATGCTTGCAAGAGAACTATGCAAGGATGTCTTTGCATTAACTTCCATCGAGCCTTTTTTCCAGGATTTTAAATTCCGCGATCAGATCAGAGCATCATCTGGTTCAGTGATGGATAACATTGCAGAAGGATTTGAACGCGATGGCACAAAAGAATTTATTCAGTTTCTAGGTTTTGCCAAAGGTTCTTGTGGTGAATGCAGGTCTCAGGTATATAGGGCTTTTGACTATAAATACATTTGTGAAGAAACATTAAAAGAGATGGTTTACAAAACAAAAATTCTCAGCAGGAAAATTGCCAACTTCATGAAATATCTTAAGACAAGTGAATTTAGAGGCCAAAAATTCCGTCAACCTGAAACATGAAACATTCAACTTGAAACAAATATTCCCGGGATTTTTCTATTTTTAGACATGAAAATAACCAACCTTAAATCTATTAATTATGGACCCAAGAGTAAGCCAGTTTATGGCCATGATCAAATCCAGGAATCCTGGTGAAAATGAGTTCCACCAGGCAGTTCAGGAGGTGGCAGAATCCCTGATACCTTTTATTGAAGAAAATCCGAAGTATAAACAGGCTAAGATACTCGAACGCATAGCAGAACCTGAAAGGACAATAATATTCAGGGTTCCATGGCTTGATGACAAGGGTGAGATTCAGATTAACAGGGGGTACAGGATTGAGATGAACAGTGCGATCGGTCCGTATAAAGGTGGATTAAGGTTTCATCCGACAGTAAATATAGGTATACTGAAATTCCTTGCATTCGAGCAGGTCTTCAAGAACAGCCTCACTACCCTGCCAATGGGTGGTGGCAAGGGCGGATCAGATTTTGACCCAAAAGGAAAATCAGATAACGAGGTAATGCGTTTCTGCCAGAGCTTCATGAGTGAGATGTTCAGGCATATAGGGGCTGATACTGATGTACCAGCCGGCGACATTGGTGTAGGTGGAAGGGAGATTGGCTATCTGTTCGGTCAGTATAAAAGACTGAAAAATGAATTTACAGGCGTCCTAACGGGAAAAGGAATTGAATGGGGAGGTTCACTGATTCGTCCCGAGGCAACCGGCTACGGTGCAACATATTTTGCACAGGAGATGCTTGCAACACGCGGCGACAGCATAAAAGGGAAAACAGTTACGATATCCGGCTCAGGCAATGTGGCACAATATGCCGCAGAGAAAGTAACTGATTTCGGCGGAAAAGTTGTTACAATGTCCGACTCAAACGGATTTATATATGATCCAAAAGGGATTGATAAAGATAAGCTCAAATTTATAATGGAACTTAAAAATATAAAAAGAGGCCGCATAAAGGAATACGCTGATAAATATGGTGTTGAATACTTTGATGACAAAAGACCATGGGATGTGAAGTGTGATATTGCCATGCCCAATGCAACCCAGAATGAGATTGATGAGAATGATGCGAAAACACTTGTCAAAAACGGATGCATATGTGTTTCGGAAGGTGCCAATATGCCATCTACACCCGGGGCAGTGGAAGTATTCCTTAAAGCAAAGATCCTTTACGGGCCGGGCAAAGCTGCAAATGCAGGAGGTGTTGCCACATCAGGACTGGAAATGACCCAGAACTCAATGAGGCTGCCATGGTCGAGGGAAGAGGTTGATGAAAGGCTTCACATAATAATGAAGAATATTCACAGCACCTGTGTAAAATACGGAACCGGCGAAAATGGCTTCATTAATTATGTTGATGGTGCGAACATAGGCGGATTTGTTAAGGTGGCAAATGCAATGATTGCACAGGGTGTGGTCTGATGACATTGATAGATACCCATACTCACCTCTATCTGCCGGAATTTGATGAAGACAGGGAAAAGGCAGTGGAAAGAGCTGTCAGTGCCGGTGTTTCAATGATGCTGATGCCCAATATTGACATCCACTCTGTTGATCAAATGCTGGAGACAGAGCGGCGTTTCAAGAGGATCTGTCATTCAATGATCGGACTTCACCCCACTTCTGTCAGGGAGGATTACCTCACACAGCTCGACAAACTGGAAGAAAGATTCACCACGGATAAATTCATAGCAATCGGTGAGATTGGTATAGACTTATACTGGGATAAAACCTTTTTCCGGGAACAGGTATCAGCCTTCAGGCGACAAATTGCCTTTGCAATAAAAAATGATCTCCCGGTTGTCATCCATTCAAGAGATTCATTCCCGGAGGTTTTTTCAGTACTTGAGGAATTTTCAAAACAGAACCTCAAAGGAGTTTTACATGCTTTCACCGGAACTGAGGATGATGCAGGAAGAGGAATCTCGATGGGTCTTAAACTGGGCATTGGCGGCATTGTAACATTTAAGAATTCAGGGCTTGCCAGGATACTGGAGAGTGTCAGTCCTGAAGATATCCTGCTGGAAACAGATTCACCATACCTTGCGCCTGCTCCTCACAGGGGAAAAAGAAATGAGAGTTCGTATCTTTGCATTATTAACAAAAAGATTGCAGATATTTACAAACTGAAGGAGGAGGAAGTGGCAGAAATAACTACTGCATCTGCTCGCGCGCTCTTCAATCGATGAGAACCCCCTATGAAGAACAAGAAGAAAGAGATTTCAATACTGATCATATATACCGGTGGTACCATCGGAATGGTACGTGATCCGGAAACAGGATCGCTCGTCCCGATTGATTTCAGGCATATTTCAGACCATGTGCCTGAGTTGAGAAAATTCGGTTATGATCTGCATTCTGTATCATTTGATCCTGTAAAGGACTCTTCAAATATTGATCCCACGTTATGGATCAAGATGGCCGAAGCTATTGAGGAGAATTATGACGAGTTCGATGGTTTTGTAGTGCTACACGGAACCGATACCATGGCATATAGTGCTTCAGCTTTAAGCTTTATGCTGGAGAATCTTTCAAAACCGGTCATTTTTACAGGCTCTCAGCTTCCTATCGGACTTTTACGGACCGACGGAAAGGAAAACCTTATCACTGCTATCGAGATTGCAGCTGCATATGAGTTTGGAGTTCCTTCAGTTCCTGAGGTCTGTATATATTTTGATAACAAGCTGTCACGCGGTAACCGGACCACCAAGATGAGTGCAGAACATTTTGATGCCTTCAGCTCTCCCAACTATCCGTGGCTTGCCGAAGTAGGACTGCATATAAGGTATAACTGGGATCATATCAATTCATTAAGCAGGAATAATAAACTTGTTGTCCACAAGCTTTTCAATACCGGGGTGGCAATTATTAAGATGTTTCCCGGCATAACAAAGGATCTGATCAGTTCAATTCTCAACACCCGCGGAATCAGGGGAGTGATAATTGAGACCTACGGATCGGGTAATGCCCCTACCTATGACTGGTTCATTGAAGAGCTTTCAAAATTTATCAGGAAGGGAGGGATCATTCTTAATGTTACACAATGTCATGGAGGCAGTGTTGAGATGGGCCTCTATGAGACAAGCCGCCATCTTCTCACGGCAGGTGTTGTAAGCGGCAGGGATCTGACCTCGGAGGCTTCAGTAACCAAGCTTATGTACCTTCTTGGGAAATGCGGCTCACGTGAAGAGGTAATAAGGGCACTTAACATATCACTTGCAGGAGAAATATCAATTTCGTAATTTGCGCCCCTGTTTTTTAAACAAATATCATTCCGGAGAGATGCAGGAGTGGTTTAACTGGCACGCCTGG
>CAYLYN010000004.1:0-55653 GCA_964387565.1 uncultured Rikenellaceae bacterium
ATCTATTAAAGAATTCTTCTGGCAGAATATTAATTAAGGTCATTAATAACGGACCAGTGATTCCGGATGAGTTACTGCATAAAATATTTGTCCCTTTCTTTACCACTAAAAAAGGAGGATCTGGCATAGGATTAAGTATTTCGCAGGAAATCATGAAAATGCACAATGGATCAATTGTGGCTATTTCTACTGCTGAAAGTCTGACTTGCTTTATGCTTGAGTTTTAGTGCTCAAACCAGGGGGCCTTCTGCTTAGTATCACATTTGCACATTTAGTCAATTTCCGAAGTTTTCAGTCAAATTCAATTGTGGTGAATCAGGATTTTATGTAAAATTCTTAAACCCGATAATGTAAATTTTTTTTACTTCTCTAAATAACATTAAAATCATATACCATTGATTACTAATGCTTAATGGCTTTGGCATGATCTTCGGGTAAGAGCAAAAAGAATAGTTAAATCGATCTTTTATCTTAAATAAAGCTATGAAATCACAATTTGCTTACCCCGATAATTTAGACCCGGATTTATCCGAAGATCTGGTAAATAGATGCAAGAAGGGTGACCAGAAGGCTCAACTTCAAATATATAAACTTTATTACAGACCGGTCTTCAGCATTTGTATGCTGATAGTAAAGGACCCGGCAAGGGCTGAGGATTTAATGCACGAGTCATTTATCCTTGCTTTCGAAAATATAAACTCATTTAAAGGCGATATCTGTTTTTCATCCTGGATAAAGAAATTTATTACAATTGATCTACAACCAAATTAATCCATCAACCCCTTACTCTAATTTCTTCAATGCAGCAACAATTTAATTAATTCGTCTATGTCAAAAAATCACTTTAACCCTCTTATTACAGCAATGAGCTTAATTCTCTTATTCCGTTTTTTCAGGTCTAAGAATAATCTGAAAGATTTTCCATTGATCATTTTACTGTTACTTTTTTTTACCCATGGCTCAGCCCAGGACAAAGCTTTTTTTAGAAATTCATTTTATACTGCAGGTTATAACCAGGTTAATGAAGGTGCCAATTATGGCCTGATCTTCAGAGGACCAGGTATAAACTACGGCATGACCTGGATCAACTATAATGACCAAAGTTACCTGACTTATGAATATGAACTTGGCGTCGGAATCATGTTCTCGAAGCAGATTCCTGCCCTGGGTTTTTATCTTAAACCTGTAGACATAGCATATCTGTTAAAAATGCCATTAGCAGATGAAAAACTGTATTTGGGTCCTTTAATTAAACTGGAATATAATTATGAATTGTATCCCGACCTCCAGTCAGGCTTTGATTATTGGTTTACAAACTTAAATTTGGGGATCGGAGCAATGTATGATCTCAACTTAAGGAAATCATCATTCCTGATCAGGCTGAATTCTTCAGTTATCGGATTATTATCAAGACAGGAGGCATACCGCGATCCATATTTTTATGATATAGGATTTAAATATGCTGTAAAGCATTTACATCAGGACTTATATCTTGGAACCTTTGATGATTATAATGTATCCACCTTTGAAGTCTTATTCAGACCTGATTCTAAGTCTGGATTAACTTTTGGATATTTTCTGAAGTATTCCGGATATTTTCATGATCCCCGGATTACAATCCTGAATCAGGGAGTAAAACTGACTATCACCAAAAAACTTAAATAAGATGAAGAATTTACTTTTAACTACACTATTTATCCTAATTCTGACCTCATGCCTGAAAGAGGATGAATTAAAAAAACCCTTTGTAACATACATTCCAGAGCAAATGAACGATGGATGGCTGATATCTGATCCTGCTGCAGAAAATATTGACCCATCCGCCTTAATACAGATTTATAAGGATTTCCATGCTGATGAAAATATTTGGCAGGTAAGGAGCCTGTTAGTTTTCAGGAACGGTAAACTTATATCAGAGAGCTATACTAAGGATGATAACGACATAAATACGCCGAGAGCAATCTGGAGCGCAACAAAACAGGTGGTTGGACTTCTAACTGGTGTTGCCCTGGAAAAACAGATAATAAAAAACATTAATGATCCCATTTCTGACTACCTGATTGAGACTGAAGATTATCAGGATAAGAAGGAGATCAGAGTTGAAGATCTGCTAACAATGCGTTCTGGTATCTCCTATAGTAATGATGGACTGGGGGGACAAACAGATGACATATTAAGAAAACTGCCTGATCAAATAACATCCTTCATATTGGGTCGTCCTCTGGCCAGTACCCCTGGAGAAAAAGCTAAATATAAAGATTGTGATCCACAACTGCTTTCTTCAATAATCCAGGCCAATTGTGGTAAATCTACCGGTCGGTGGGCTTCAGAAGTATTATTTGAAAAACTGGAGATCAAAAATCTTTTCTGGGATGATTACAAAGACGGTATAACATTAGGAGGATTTGGGATACTAACCACTCCGCGCGAACTTGCGAAATTCGGTCAGTGTGTTCTCGATAGCGGGATGTGGAAAGGCACACAGGTTGTAACAAAAGAGTGGATTAAACAAATGACAGCCGTGAGGATTCAGGATATATATGGTTATCAGTTCGGTTATTTGTGGTGGAAGGATGAACGCAGGAAGATGACCTTTATGAGTGGACATGGTGGGCAATATGTATGTATCATCCCATCTAAAAATCTTATCGTTGTTATGACATCGGAAGTAAATACCCAGGGCGATTTCCAATTCGGCAAAGAGGCATTTGAATGGGTGGACAGGATAGTGGATATAGCAGAATGACATTCCTTCAGCAACTAAACTCACATCCATGATAAACAATTTAAATTCAAAGACATACAGTCTTTTAAATAGGTTTCAGATAAACAGATCATATCCCTTTTGCAGTGTATTAATGAAAACAAAAATAAGTTATTGTATTTTGGGATTCCATAATCTGCAAGTTTTCAGATGGGTCCTTTCCATTTTGTTATTAGTTCTGTTAAATATTTCACAGGCCTTTTCTCAGAATAATAATTCTGTTGCTTCAGCTACGGTAAGTTCAGATACTGCCCGAAAACTATTTGGCGGAATAATCACAAACAGTGGTTATGGAGGAGTTGTTCTGAAATTTTCCAGATTCAATGATCAGTTTGCTTTTATGACAGGAGGACGGGGTGCAGTTACAATTAATAACAAATATACAATTGGTGGTGGTGGATATGGGATTGCCAATAGAATAGGTCTGCCGGATTCGGGTCAGGATACCAGCCGCTTTTTTAAAATGGGATACGGGGGTTTAGAATCAGGTTACATCATTTACCCCGGTAAGAAGTTGCGAATAGGGACTTCTCTGCTGATCGCTGCCGGTGCCTCCTTCTGGCAAAATGATCCGAAAAGCAACATTGAGAAATTATTCGATGATGACTTCAAAATCTTCCCGGTACTGGAACCATCATTATATGGAGAAGTTGCCCTAAACGGATTTATGTGGCTCCATGGAGGAATAAGCTACCGTTATATTCACAATGCAAATTTGGATTATATTACTAATCAAAACTTGAGGGGCTTTTCATGTTACATTGGCCTGCTATTTGGCAAGTAGAAATGCAAATCAAGAGTATAAAACAATAAAACTAAATGAAGCGATTTTCAAATTTATCAATCATAAAAAAGGGGGAGCGTATTATGCTGATTATACTTTCTATTTTATTGATTTGTATCCTCATGCTTTCAGGAGCACTGCTGGTATATAGCCCGGGAAAACCTAAACCATTCCTGGATGATAACGGAAAACCTGTTTTAGGAAGTATCTCCAAAAAAGTATTTATATATATCAATGGAGTAAGACAAGGCATGTTTATTAAAGGCAAAAATATTGCCAACCCAGTTCTTCTGTATCTTCATGGAGGTATGCCTGATTATTTTCTCACTGAAAAATATCCTACAGGTCTTGAAAACTATTTCACAGTTGTGTGGTGGGAACAACGTGGTTCAGGATTATCCTATTATAAAGAGATTACAACAGAAAACATGAGCCCTGAACAAATGATCTCAGACACGAAGGAAATCACAAATTACCTTCGAAAGCGGTTTGGAAAAGAGAAGATCTACCTTATGGGGCACTCCGGGGGAACATTTGTAGGAATTCAGACAGCTGCACTTTACCCAGAACTGTACATGGCTTATCTTGGAGTCGCCCAGATTTCAAATCAGCTCAAATCGGAGAAACTTGCGTATGACTTTATGCTTGAGCAGTTCAGGATAAAAGGAGATCTGAAAATGATAAGGAAACTGGAAGCTTGTCCTGTCACACTCGAAAAAGGAACTCCTCAAGCTTATAATGCAATCAGGGATATTGCAATGCACAGTCTTGGGATTGGCACAACCCATGATATGAAATCGGTAATAAGCGGGATCTTCTTTCCTTCATTGAAATGCCCTGAATATACTTTGCCAGAAAAGGTAAAAATGTGGGCTGGGAAATCTAGTGCCGGCATAAGCATTGTATGGGCAGATATAATGGCAACAGATTTATCAGAAAAGGTGAATGAGCTAAAGATCCCGGTTTATTTTTTTGAAGGAGTATATGACTACACTTGCTCTTATACAGAAGCGAAAAGCTATTTTGAGAAACTTAAAGCACCGGTTAAAGGATTCTATACCTTTGCGAATTCAGCTCACAGCCCGATATTTGAAGAACCAGCGAAGGTAAGGGAAATTATTCTGCAGGATGTTCTAAGGGGAAGTGCATATCTTGCCGATACAAATGTAAAATAGACTTATAACATGTTGTATAAAATCCTCTCAGAAAATCAATTTACCCCACGGTACCTTCGTGCAGGCGAGACAATAAGAGAAATCAATTACCTGGTGATTCAGGTCGTGAAATATTTATGGAAACATCCATACAGAAAACTGAAGCAGGGTCTCTGCTGCAAGAGGGTTTTCTTGCCAGAGCCAATATCAGACTATTTGCAGAAATGAAAAAATGGTAGTCGGAAGAATTAACGCAAGAAGGAATATAAATGAATATTGATACTTGAAAAGCTATATGCTTTACACCAATGAGAACGACAAAAATATTTTGAATAGTCTTTCACGTGGCTTCCATTATAAATTTCCAGAAATATTAGTTATCAAAAACATCAACCATGACAAACAAATCAAAAGAATTAACAACAACGATTAAACTTGTAAATGACCATTTGAATTTCGCAGGCACAGTAGAAGGGAATAATCCCATCTCGATTGACTATATCCCGCCACTTGGTGACAATCTGGGATATACTTCCCTTGAACTTTTTCTTCTAAGTTTATCATCCTGCCTGGGAAGTGCTGTTCTGACATTTCTGCGAAAAATGCAGAAATCTGTTTCAGAATTTGAAATTTCCTCTAAAGGATTTCGGAATGAAGATCATCCAACCGGATTTAAAAATATTGTAATTGATATACGACTAAAATCTGCCAATGTGAATGAAGCTGATCTGAAAAAAGTTATAGGGTTGGCAGAAGACAAATACTGCCCGGTATGGTCAATGATTAATAGCAATGTTGAAATTAGTTTTAATTATAAAATTTTAGAATAATCTGGCAGATAGTTTTGATGATAAAGAAAAAAAAAGATCTCCTTAACTTATTTTCGTAGTTTGAATTATTTCGTGAAACTCAATTCACAGTCCATTACAAGATTGGGAATTAACGAGATTAAAAAGGCAGAACCTTCTACTGATAGTAAAATACCCCTGCCCTGATTTTTACAAAACAAATAGAAAGAAACCTTTATAAAAAGAATTTGAATCACAAATAAAAACTCAATAGATATCTGCAATAATGTGAGTTATTAACTTTCACTACTGACCTGTTAAGACAGATCTCCCTGCCGGGCTTTTCTGAAGACAAGGTAATCTTATCTATTACATTGTAAATCGTGAACTCCATCACCCTGTATAATTTTTTTACCTTCTGATTCAGAAAAACCTCTTTTTAAAATATAGTGCCACACTTACAAGCAGTATCATAACCGGAACTTCAACAAGCGGTCCTATTACAGTTGTGAAAGCTTCACCCGAACCTATTCCGAATACTGCTATCGCCACGGCAATGGCAAGCTCAAAATTATTGCTGGCCGCTGTAAAAGACAATGTTGCCGATTGCTTATAGTTTGCCCCTATTCGCTTGCTTAACAGGAATGATACCATGAACATCACAACAAAATAAATTACCAGGGGAATTGCTATCCTTATAACATCTGTGGGAATCTTTATTATATACTCTCCTTTAAGTGAAAACATCACAAAAATTGTAAACAAGAGAGCTATTAAGGTCAGGGGGGATATTTTAGGAATGAAACGTGTATTATACCATACTTTATTCCTTAATCTTATCAGTGCAAACCTTGTAAGGAATCCTGCAATGAATGGGATACCAAGATAAATGAAAACACTTTTGGCGATCTGTCCGATTGTTATAGTGGCAACAATGTCGTTTGTTGGCAGACCGAACCATCCGGGCAGGATGGCAATGAAGAAAAATGCATAAACCGGGAAGAAGATCACCTGAAAAACCGAATTGAATGCAACCAGTCCGGCAGCATATTCATTGTCTCCCCCTGCCAGCTCATTCCAGACAATTACCATGGCTATACAACGGGCAAGACCTATCAGGATAAGTCCGTACATATAGTCCACATTGAATTTCAGGAAGATAACTGCAAGAATGAACATCAGAACCGGTCCTATGATCCAGTTTTGAACCAGGGAAAGGAGCAGCACCCTGGTATTCCTTAATACATCAGCCAGCTCTTCATATTTTACCTTTGCCAGAGGCGGGTACATCATAAGTATCAGACCTATTGCAATAGGAATGTTTGTAGTGCCTGATGACATCCCATTCCAGAATTCAGCTATTTCAGGATAGAGCCATCCTGTACCAACACCAATAAACATTGCAAGGAATATCCATAAAGTAAGATACCTGTCGGATAATTTTAGTCTGGTTTTCATTTGGCTGCTCTTATTACACTAACAACAATCTGATTTTGCACAATCACAGGTCGGCTCAGTATTCCTGAGTATACCGTTGAGAATACCTGAGGCACAGCCTACTCCTGAATTCACAGATATTGCCCCCACAGGGCAGTTTATTGAACATGCTCCGCACTCCATGCAATAATCCCTTCTTACAATATGTGCTTTTTTTGCGGTAAGTTCAAACACATCATGAGGACATACCCTGATGCACATTCCGCAGCCATTACAGGTACTTTCACATAGGCTGAGCGTAACAACACCGGGGAGATAGACAAGGTCTTTCATCTTTAATTTATATTACTTTCCCTATAATCTGCAGAATGATACCTGCTAAAGCAAAACTTATCTGAACAGGCATGAATAACTTCATCTCCTTTTTTACTCCTGAGAGAGATGTATAGGTTGATGATCCGGTAAAATTCATTGCTGTGAAGGAGGAGAACGCTCCGAAAAGAAAAAACCATGACAGAATGATCAGCAGATTTTTTTCTGAAAGGGAAGTTATCAGGCAAAGGAGAAAGATCACAGTACCTGTAAAAAAACCTTTCAGTGAGAAGTACCGGCCGGGGATATAGGGAAGCAACAATGGTGTTACTACTATGCCTCCGGTATAAGCCAGAAATACATTCAGGAGCGCCGGACCACCTGTTCCCGGAAAGTCTCTGAAAGAAATGCCTTCAGGAGTTATCCCGGATATCATGTAAAGTATTACAAAGGCCCATAAAAGATAATACTTCCCATACATAAAGTCATTCGGAATCAGCTTAATCCTGTCAGTTAAACCGAATCGTACCTTTCTCATCTCCCTGTCAGCGCGATATTTGTTACCAATATATTTCCTGATATCAGAAGCCCTTACAGGTCCATAATGTACATTGAATCCCGTTGCTTCCTTAACCTTGTGTGCGGCAACACCTGTGGCTCCAAGCTGCGGAAGAATCAGCCGCCTGTGATTAACGAGATTTTCAATCGAATCCAACCTGAGCCTGTTAATGAGTTCATCTGTACTAAAAGTTCCTTTGCCGGCAGCACACCATACATTTACACCTTTAGTGTCAAGAATTAAAATCCAGCCGTCTATCCCTGCAAGATTTTTTCGGAGATGATCAAAGGAGAGTTTATAATTGGCTGTCACAAAAACATCGGATGAAGCATCGGGATTTCCAACATAATATAATCCGGGAGCAATTCTGAAATTATTCCTGTTTATCCCCCATCTTACCATAACAGCTCCCAGGTAATCAATCGTATTAAGTCTCGATGAAACCTGTCTGATTGTTCTCTCTCCAATTCTATTAGAACCAGATATATAGTTACTTCTCACACCCAATGTTTGTATTCCAGAATATTATTAATTTCTCATTTATTTTGTCTCTGACCTCTATGCTTTTCTTATTGACATTACTTTGTGGGCCTGCTGCCTTTTTGAAGAATCAATACTTTCTGTTTCGACCATATTTCAAAAAGATTCAGCATTTCACATCAACATTTTTAATCTCACTGAAGAACTCATCGAACAGGCTCAGATAATCACGGATTTTAGAATTGGAAAGACAATAATTTATCTTCAGACCATCTATTTCTCCTTTGATCAGGCCCAGATCCCTGAGCTCCTTTAAGTGCTGTGATACAGTAGTTCTTCCAAGTGGCAGATAATCAGAAATATCCCCGGAAATACATGATTTTGTTTCTGCAAGGTATTTCAAGATCGCCAGACGTGCCGGATGAGACAGTACCCTGGTAAATTTTGCCAGTGCCTGCAACGATTCGTCAAATTGTTCTGATTTATTCATATATCAATTACTACTAATGTCGTAAACATACGACATATTATTGTAATATCAAAGAAAATACGGTAGAAACCTGAGGAATAATGATTAAATAATCAGGCCAGATAAAAATTAACAGTAACTTTTATTCGCATGCAACATTTCCTTCAACTGCATTATTTGCCCCATAACATTAATTAACTGAAAGGTCTGTTTCTGAAACCTCTTTGCTGACTGGTCATCTTAATTACTTTGAGCAATATTAACCTGTAAGTGGTCGAGATAAAATGAACATTTTTTAAAAAGCATTTCAGGGCTTCTTAACAGGATCTTTAACACGCCGGTACTTATCAAAAAGTTTATTTACTTACGCTATCAGACTACCTCTGAATATTTTGATTTTTTATATCAGAAAAATCAATAAAAAGTTTTGCATTTTTTTCATCATACATTACTTTTTTCTGACAATTATTTTAGCTTAGTAACAAAATATTCTTTTTATGAAAGTAGTTGTACTCTATGATCTAAATCCTCTCTGGAATAGCCTGGAAATCAGCGATACCCGTAATTCCAATAAAGTTCTCTCCGAATCTCTGAAAGAAGAAGGAATTGAAACTTATCTTGAAGAATTGAATGATCCGGATCTTGAAAGAATACTTGATAGATATAGTCCTGAGGATACTATTATTTTTAATCTCTGTGAGACCCTGCCAAACAGTAATCACAGTGAAAGAAGAGTTCTTGACATTATTGAACAGAAAGGATTCACATATACCGGCAATGTTCCGGAGGTTATAGAACTTAGTTACGACAAGCAGAAGGTTAAGGAAGTTCTCGGTTCACTGGGAATAAGAGTTCCTTTTGGAGCAGTTCTTACTCCTGAAGAGGCTGCTGACTGGACCCTTTTTCCTGCTATTGTAAAACCGTCACGTGAACACTGTAGCCTTACTATCTCAGAAAAATCAGTGGTCTTTGACAAATATTCCCTTCAGGAGCAAATTCAGCTGGTCAACAATGAATTAAAACAGCCTGCACTGGTTGAGGATTTTATTGACGGTCGCGAGTTTCATGTATCAGTATGGAACAATGAACCACCTGAAATTCTGCCCCCTGTAGAAATGGATTTTTCGGCTTTCAGTGACACCAGGAAAAGACTTTGTACCTACGACTCCAAGTTTGTTCCCGGCTCAGAGCATTACAATAAAATCGAAACACTGATACCGGCACCTCTTGATGAAAAACTGCTCAAAAAGCTGGAAGAGAAAGTCCTCAAAACATGGAAAGGATTCGGTTGCTATGACTATGCCCGGTTCGATTTCCGCCTTCGGGATGATAAATTCTACCTTCTCGATATTAATCCAAATAATGATATCAGCATTGATACGAGCTTCGCTCTTGGTGCAGAAATGAACAGTTATTCATATGGACAGATGGCAAAACGGATTGTAATGATGGCAGCTGAAAGACACCCTGTGTTTGGTGAGAAATTGCTGACTTCCCAATAACAATAGCTTTGCTTTCAGGATGACAATTTTGAATTTGTATTCAGAAGTCTTAATCATAGCTATTAATAATGAAATTTACACCTGCCGATCCTTTAAAACCGAGAAGAATGAAGACCTTGATATTAGGGATGGGCAATGATATCCTCACAGATGATGCTATTGGACCAAGACTTATACATGACCTGTCAGGGATTATCGGCAACCGGAATGTTGATCTTAATACAGCCTGCTGCGGAGGGCTGGAGATAATAGAATATATCAGCGGTTATAATAAGGTCATTTTTATTGATGGAATACATACTTCAGGAGGAATACCAGGTGATGTATATTATTATAAAACTTCTGATTTCCGGGAAACATCACATCTGTCAAGTCTTCACGATATAACTTTTCTCACTTCACTTAAGCTGGGACAAACACTCGGTATTCAGATACCTGAGGACCTGCATATCATTGCTATTGAAATTGTTGAAGATATGGAATTTAGTGAAGAGTTTACTCCCCGGTTAAAAAAAAGGTATCCTGAGATATTAAAAAATGTCGTGACAAAAATCAATGCAATTCTAGATTAAACACAAAGAATCTCTCACATATTCAAAGCTTTTCAAAAAAAAACTTGACTTGCCTTATTTTAATTGTTATTTTAGTAACAGAGTTACTGTTATTTTAGTAACAATCTGTTTTTTAATGGTTATTGTCAAACCAAAGAGTAAATTAATATGGAATATAAGCCCCGGATTGTTGCATTTCTGTGCAAATGGTGTTCTTATACAGGAGCAGATCTTGCAGGAACATCGCGCATGGAATATAAAGCTAATGTGCGAGTAATAAGGGTAATGTGTTCAGGCCGGATTGAACCTACATTTGTTCTAAGAGCTTTTACAAAAGGTGCTGATGGAGTGCTGGTTTGTGGTTGTCATCCGGGAGATTGCCATTATCAGGAAGGCAACTACCGATGCCTCAGGAGATTCATGTTGTTGCAGAAATACATAAAACAGATGGGAATTGAGCCTCAAAGGTTGAAACTTGAATGGATCAGTGCAAGTGAAGGAAAACAATATGCGGAACTTGTAAACAGTTTTACGGAGACAATTGCTGAAATGGGGCCATGCTCTATTGAAAAAACAATGAAGGTTCTAACATAGATACAAACTTTATTATAATGGAAGGATCAAAGTCAAAACTTAAACTTGCCGTTTACTGGGCCTCTGCCTGCGGAGGCTGCTGCGTATCAGTACTTGATGTTCACGAAAAGCTTTTTGACGTGATAGCTGCTGCTGATCTCGTTTTTTGGCCTATTGCTCTGGATATCAAATATAAAGATGTTGAAGAGATGCCTGATAATCATATTGATGTAACTCTTTTTAACGGGGCAGTCAGAAACAGTGAAAACGAACATATGGCCAAGCTGTTAAGAAAGAAAACAAAAGTACTTGTTGCATATGGTAGTTGCTCTCATCTGGGAGGGATACCCGGATTAGCTAATTTTTCTACAAAAGAAGACATCTTAAGAAGGGTTTTTGAAGAAAGTGAATCAGCAATTAATCCGGAAAAAACAAGGCCTCAGCCTGAATATGAAGTTAAGGAAGGCACATTGGAAATACCAGTCTTCTATAATGATGTCCGGACTCTTTCTCAAACAGTAGATGTTGATTACTATCTGCCGGGTTGTCCGCCTCAGACAGAAAGACTTCTGGAAGTTTTCTCTGCTATAGTAAGCGGGGCGGAACTTCCATCGAAGGGCTCAGTAATAGGAGCTGAATCAAAAGCCCAGTGCGATGAATGTATCCGGAAAAAGACGGAGAACAAACTTATAAAGAAATTCTATCGCCCGTGGGAAGTTACTGATGACGGAGAGACATGTTTCCTGGAACAGGGTATCATTTGCATGGGACCGGCAACAAGAGCAGGATGCGGATATCGTTGCATAAAAGGCAATGCGCCCTGCCGCGGATGTTATGGACCTGTTTCTGAAGCTATAGATCCGGGAGCAAAAATGATGTCCTCTATCGCAAATATAGTTGACGCAAAAGAACCCGAAGATATCCAGAGGGTACTCGAGGACGTTGTTGATCCTGCAGGGATTTCTTATCGTTTTAGTCTGCCCTCTTCATTAATTAGAAGGACACTGTCATGAAAAAGATCACAATAGACCCCATAACGCGCCTCGAAGGTCATGGAAAAATTGAAATTTTCCTTAATAAGGACGGAGAGGTAGATAATGCCTATTTCCAGGTCCCCGAGCTAAGAGGATTTGAAAAATTCTGCGAGGGAAGACCCGTTGAGGAACTCCCTGCAATAGTTGCAAAAATCTGCGGCGTGTGCCCGGGATGCCATCACATGGCCTCAGGAAAGGCGGTTGATGCAGTCTTTGGGGTAGAGCCTCCTACTACTGCAAAAAAGCTCAGGGAACTCTTTTATATGGCGCACTTCGTACATAGCCATACAGCCCATTTTTATGCTCTTGCTGCTCCCGATTTTGTAGTTGGTCCTGGTGCACCATCTGCCAAAAGGAATATCCTTGGGGTTATCGAAGTAGTTGGAAAGGAGATCGGTACTGAAGTTATTAAGCAACGGCGATTCGCACAGGAGATACAGGCTCTGCTTGGAGGACATCAGACATTTGTAGTAATGAATATACCGGGCGGAGTAAGAAAAGGACTTACCGCTAAAGAAAGAGACGATATTGTTGAAAAAGCAAAAGGCTTTATAGATTTCTCAAATTTCACACTTAAGATCTTTAACGATATAGTACTCGGGAATAAGGATTATGTAGATATTATCCTCAACGGACCATATAGTTTGAAATTACACTCTATGGGGCTTGTCGACAAAAACAACAAGGTAAACTTCTACGACGGAAAGGTAAGAGTTGTAGATACAGAAGGTAAAGAGCTTTACAAATATTCAGAAAATGAATACCTCGATTATGTAGCCGAACATGTTGAACCCTGGAGCTACCTTAAGTTTCCATTTCTTAAGAAAATAGGATGGAAAGGTTTTGTTGATGGTCAGAATTCAGGATTATACCATGCAACTCCATTATCAAGGCTGAATGCAGCCGACGGTATGGCCACACCGATGGCACAAAAAGAATATGAAAGAATGTACTCAACCCTTGGGGGAAAACCTGTTCATGCTACTCTCGCGATGCACTGGGCAAGGCTTATCGAACTATTATATTCAGCAGAACGATGCCTTGAGCTTGCAATGGATCCTGAAATTACAGGAAAAGAACTGCGTGCACAACTTGGTCCGATACCCGGAGAAGGTGTTGGTATTGTTGAAGCTCAGAGAGGAACCCTTACCCATCACTATTGGACAGATGACAAAGGGATGGTAACCAAAGTAAATATCATTGTTGGAACTACAAACAACAACGGAGCCATCTGTATGTCTATAAGGAAAGCAGCTGAGGGACTTATCAGAAAAGGGGAAGAGGTGACCGATGGAATACTTAATATGATAGAGATGGCCTTCAGGGCATATGACCCTTGCTTTTCATGTGCTACCCATAGTCTTCCCGGTCAGATGTCAATGATCCTTGAGATCCGTGATCATAACGGCAAATTAGTACAACGGCTGATAAGAGATTAAGAATTAAGGATAGATATTTTTTAACCATAAATTAATAGGATATGCGAACCGGAGTCTTTTTCTGCCAGATGAATGAAAACAGCAGACTCAATATTGATGCCATCGCAAAGTATTCGGCAAATCTTCCTGATGTTGAAACAGTTCAGATCTTAGGATTGAAACCACATCCGGATGTGGAAATTCTCTCAGGACTTATCAGATCTAATAATCTGGAAAGAATTGTTATTGCCGGAGATATGCCTGGTTACTTTAAGCCAGTGTTTACTAAAGCAATGGCAATTGCGGGGGGTAATACTGATGAAATACGCCTTGCTTCATTCCAGGAGCATGGGGCAAGAGGGGAAAATGCCATGAACCGCGCCAAAGCAATTGTTGCATGTGCCTCTATGGGAGTTCCTTTTCCTCTTGTTGCAGTAACGGGAGGAAATCCTGTAAATCATGCGACACTTATTATTGGAGGTGGAATAGCCGGCATCCAGGCGGCACTGGAGCTTGCCAACGCCGGGAAAAAGGTTTTCCTTGTTGAACAGACCGGGACTATTGGCGGACATATGGCTATGTTCGACAAGACATTTCCTACGCTCGACTGCGCAGCATGTATACTTACACCCAAGATGGTTGATGCAGGACAGCATAAGATGATACGCCTGCTTACAAGATCAAAAGTAGTGGAGGTCAGCGGCAAGCCTGGCTCCTACAGGGTAAAAATTAAACAAAGTGCGCGGTTTGTAGATGTCAATTCATGCATAGCCTGTAATCTGTGTGCAGAGGTTTGCCCTGTTAAGGTTCCAAGTGAATTCGATTCCGGGATATCTTTACGAAAAGCAATATATATTCCTTTTCCCCAGGCAGTACCCAATGCTTATCTGGTTGATAAAGAGAGTTGTACCTACATACAATCTTTAGGTCAGAAATGTGGCGTTTGTGTGAAAAAATGTCCCAAAGAATGTATTAACCTGAACGAAGAAGATCAGTTAGTCGATATTGAAGTTGGAAATATTGTACTGGCTACCGGTTACGAACTACTGGATGTAAGCAAAATAGAACAATATGGATATGGCACCTACCCTAATGTTCTAACCTCGCTTGAATTTGAACGACTTACCAATGCTTCAGGCTCTACAGGGGGGAAGATTGTGATGAAATCAAAAAGAATAAATAAAAAGACACAGGAAGAGGAGTGGTTCTTTTCATCTGAAGGAATACCTCCTAAAAGTGTCGGACTTATACATTGTGTTGGTTCAAGAAGTAAAAAATATAATCCCTACTGCTCCAGGGTTTGTTGTATGTATTCCTTGAAATTTGCTCACCTGATAAAAGAAAAAATACCGAATGTCACTGTTTATGAATTCTATATAGACATGAGAGCTTTTGGTAAAGGGTATGAAGAATTTGCCGAGCGGATAAAACAGGAAGGGACATTTGTTGTGCGAGGGCATTCAGCATCAGTATCAATGAATAATGGTCAGATGTCGGTCCGTGGAGAAGACATTTTCAATGACAGGTTAGTTGAGTTCGATGTTGATATGGTTGTACTTGCAGTAGGGCTTGTGCCTGCACAGGGCAGTGAAGAGCTTAGCCGAATGCTTGGAGTGGACAGGGACAGTGACGGATGGTTCTCAGAACTTGACTATAACGGAAGTCCAACCGATACCGATAAAGGAGGTATTTATGTAGCAGGCATGTGCCAGGCGCCAAAGGATATACCGGATACAGTGGCCCAGGCTTCAGCAGTCGCCGCCGGTGTGCTGAGCAGCCTTACCAGCGGAAAGGGGATCGGACACCTGAGCACAATCCCCCTCAGGGAGATTGAGGAAAGAGCTAAAAAGATTCAAATAGTATAAAGAAGCATTATGGCAATTAGAGTAAATCCCAAATTCATTGATGTACTGGACCGCTTTGGTGCTGAAGATGTTCAATTATGCTACCAGTGCGGAGATTGTTCAACAGTTTGTCCTCATGCAGATGAAGTATATAAATTTCCACGTAAATCGATGCGTTCACTGCAAATGGGACTGGACCAGAAAATTGAACATAGCCTGGAACCATGGCTGTGTTACTATTGTGGACAATGCTCGGAACAGTGTCCAAGGGAAGCAGATCCGGGTGAAACAATGATGAGTCTAAGACGCTGGCTTATTTCCCGTTATGACGTTACCGGTATTGCAGCAAGGTTCTTCAAATCAAAAACTACAGAGATAGTTGCTGTTATAATTACTGCTGTTGTGACTGGAATATTTCTGACACTCTATGGTCTGTCAGCTGGAAGCATCCATATCTATGATGGTGACGGAGCATTTCTTCCCAGCAGTTTCATTCACAGATTTGACCTGACTATTGGATTGATTGTTGGTCTTTTTTTAGTAATAAATGCCATCCGGATGTGGTATTTTGTAATGATTAAAGGAACCCCTTTCCCTGTTCCCTGGTGGTCATATATTCTTGAACTCTACCAGCTGCCATGGCATTTCTTCACTCAGAAACGCTATTCCGAATGTGAGAGTCAGAATAAAAAAACATTCTTTATGCCATGGTTAGTTCACCTTGGTCTTATGCTGGGATATGTAACCATGCTGATACTGGTCATGGTTTTTATAGAGGCTTTTCAGTCCGGACCTGAAATCAACTGGTCAGTACATGTTTTCGGATACCTGGCTAGTATTGGATTGATAATCGGTACAATATATTTTATCAGGAACCGCTTCAGGAAGAATTATATTCAATATAAGAAATCGCATAGCACAGACTGGATGTTTGTGGTATTGCTGTTTCTGATTGTTGTTACAGGTATTGCTCAGCATCTGTTTCACAGGACCGGCCTTCTGGTTGAGGCAAATATTACTTATGTCTTTCACCTTATGTGTGTCGTTCCCTGGCTTCTCAGGATGCCATTCTCCAAATGGGCTCATCTTGTATACCGACCACTGGCCATGTATTTTGCTGCCATTCGTAAAGATGCCATAATCCGGCAGGAAGAAATAATACAATCTTCACCGGTTTATATAAAATAAAAAACAGATTCATGAAAAATTGCAGAATAGGCGTTTATGTCTGCATGTGCGGAACAAATATCGCCAGGATAGTAGATGTGGAAGCTGTTGCAGAATTTGCTGCAGGTCTGCCAAACGTTGTTACAGCGAAAACATATAAATATATGTGCTCAAATCCCGGACAGGAAATGATTGCACAGGATATTAAAGAAAATCAGCTTAACAGAGTGGTTGTGGCAGCCTGCAGTCCTAACATGCATGAACGCACCTTCAGAAATGCACTGAAATCTGCAGGTATTAATCAGTATCTGCTTGAAATGGCAAATATCCGTGAACAATGCAGCTGGGTACACAAAGATCCTGCAGAGGCAACTGAAAAAGCCAAAGCACTTGTTTTCTCAGCCATCAAAAGGGTAGAACTTCATGAAGAGCTGGAGAGCGTATCTGTTAATATGTGCACAAGTGTACTTGTAATCGGGGGGGGTATTGCCGGTATGACAACAGCCCTGGAGGTTGCCGATGCAGGCTACCCTGTTCACCTTGTTGAAAAGGATGACCATCTTGGAGGGCATATTTCACGAGTTGATCTTACAGCTCCATATTTATATTCTGCCCGCGACCTTATTACTGAGCGAATTAACAGGATTGAGAAACATAATAAAGTTGAAGTCCACCTCAATTCAAAGCTTACAAATCTGACTGGATTCATAGGAAATTTCACTGCCAGAATTGAATCAGATAACGGGAAAGGGGATACGGAGAAAAATGTCAGGGAAGTAGAAATAGGAAATGTCGTCGTATGCACAGGTTATAAGGAATTCGATGCATCGCGCATAATCCATTACGGCTACGGGAAATTACCAAACGTAATTACTTCATTCGAACTGGAGAGAATGATAAGGGCTGGTCGTATTGAAACAAAAGACGGGAAAATCCCACAATATGTAGCAATTATTCATTGTGTCGGAAGCCGTAACCCTGAGTTTCATACTTATTGCTCCAGAGTATGCTGCATGACTGCCCTTAAGTATGCCCATGAGATTAAGAATGCTAATCCGGAATGTTACATTTCAGATATTTATATTGACATGCATGCTTTCGGAAAAGGGCATGAGGATTTTTACCTGAAATCATCGGAGGCAAAAACACTGTTTCTGATGTATGAAAAGGATGACAGGCCGGTCATTCGAAAGGCCGGGCCTAAAGATGATTGTGAAATGCTTATTGAAGTAAATGAAAAACTCTCAGGAGAACATATCGAAATTCCTGCCGACATGATCGTCCTTATGGTAGGCATGGAAGCACGGGAAGATTCTCATGAGATTGCACGTACTGTCAACATAAGCCAGGACAAAGATGGCTGGTTTATAGAGAGTCATCCAAAACTTGAACCGGTTGCTACAACTACCGATGGAGTTTTTATTGCCGGTACATGCGTTGCTCCAAAAGATATTCCTGATACAGTTGCCCAGGCACGAGCTGCAGCAGCAAGGATACTTGCAAGAATAGCAAAAGGCAAAATAGAGGTTGATGCATTATATTCTGAAGTAAATGAGGAGATCTGTTCCGGTTGCAGGTTCTGTAACCAGCTCTGCCCCTTCAGTGCAATTGAATTTAATGAGGAGAAAAGGCAAAGCCATATCATCAGTGCTCTGTGCAAGGGATGCGGAGTATGTGTTGCGGGTTGTCCCTCAGGTGCAATAAAAGGCAGACATTTTACTGATCAGCAGGTACTTGCCCAGGTAGACGGATTACTTGTAGATTTATAGATATTTTTTGCATTATTCTGACTTCTTTTTGCAATGTTTGTAGTTCCAACATTGCGAACTACTCTTAAATGAGAATTAAGGATACCATTGATAAGATACCGGGAGGTCTGATGATCATCCCCCTCTTACTTGGTGCACTCATTAACACCCTTTTCCCTCAGGCTTTATTGATAGGTGGATTTACAAGTGCTATGTTCAAACAGGGTGCTTTGCCTATTCTGGGAGTATTCTTATTCTGCATGGGATCGCAGATAAGTTTTAAAGTTGCTCCCAGGTCGCTTAAGAAAGGAATTATCCTTACTGTTACAAAGTATGCTATTGGTGTTGCAATCGGACTGGGAGTGGCTAAAATTTTTGGTCCGGCAGGACTATTCGGGTTAACACCACTTGCAATCATAGCAGCAATGACGAACTCCAATGGAGGGCTGTATGTTGCTCTTACAGGTGAATATGGAGATGAAACAGATGTTGGAGCTGTATCAATACTCTCTCTTAATGATGGTCCGTTCCTGACTATGGTGGCTTTGGGATTATCAGGCCAGGCTGCAATCCCATTTATGGCATTTATAGCTGTAATAGTGCCTATTTCACTTGGTATGATCCTTGGTAATCTCGATCCAAAAATGAAATCCTTTCTCGCAGGAGGTGAAAAACTACTTATCCCTTTTTTTGCCTTTCCTTTAGGTGCTGCTATGAATCTTTCAGATGTATTTGATGCCGGTCTGTCAGGTATACTTCTCGGAGTAATGACAGCATTTATTACCGGCTTTGGAGGATATTTTGCCCTGAGAGCATTCGGTGAAAGAAGGAGTATTGCAGGACTTGCAGAAGGTTCAACAGCGGGCAATGCGGTAGGAACACCTGCTGCCATTGCGGCGGCTGATATTTCATATCTTCCATTTGCAGCTGCTGCAACGGCACAGATTGCTGCATCCTGCATCATAACGGCATTGCTTTGTCCGTTCATTGTGGTATTTATGCATAATTACTTAAAGAAGAAAGAACTAGCTAAATCAATATTGATCCGGTAATTATCTGATATTTGAAATCTTAGAGAATCCTTTGCAGAAGCTTGGTCAGCAAAGAAAAGAATGATTGAGACCCTTATCCCTGATTATATTAATCTGCCTGAATTTTCTCTTTTGTCAGCCGGTTATTAACTGTCCTGAAGATATTCAGAGTATTCCCGTTTTTAAGTTCATCAGGTAATAATTCATGAGGCCAGTTCTGAAATGCAAGTGGCCTTACAAAACGCTTAATTGCATCTCCGCCAACTGATGTAAAACGTCCATCAGTAGTAGCCGGAAAGGGGCCTCCATGTTGCATACTCAGACATACCTCAACTCCAGTAGGCACTCCGTTAATGATAAATCTTCCACACAAATTTTTAATGTTGTCAACCAGATCGGTATGATTCTTCATATCATCTACTGTGGCCATCATTGTACAGGTCAGCTGACCTTCCATTGAGCTGGCAATACGTGCAAAATCATCCATTGAATTACATTGAACCACCAGTGAATAGGGTCCGAAAATTTCTTCATGCAGCTTAGGATTATGCAGAAACTCGTCTGAAGAGACGGTAGCTATTGTAGGTATTCCACTGTTTTCACTCTTTTGCAGTTCAGATACTGCAACTATGGTAACTCCCTTTTCCTTTAGAATCTTATCGCGAAGACTCATAAAAGAGCTTGCAATATTTGCATGCAGCATTTTTGCAGGTGCAATTTTCCTTATTTCTTCGCCTAGTGATGACATAAATTTGTTTAAATCGCTACCCGCCAAACCAATAATAACGCCCGGATTTGTACAGAACTGACCTGCTCCCAATGTGATGGAGGCAGCATACATTTTTGCTATTCCATCGGGCGATTCACTAATTTTTCCCGGCATCATGAACACAGGATTTACACTTCCCATCTCTGCAAAGACAGGAATCGGATTCTTACGTTCATTTCCCCATCTGAAAAGCAGTGTCCCAACAGATAAAGATCCTGTAAACCCTACTGCTCTTGTATATGGATGTTTAACCAAAGCTTCACCTGCATAGTCAGAGGTGAAACTGATATGTGAAAAAATACCTTCCGGCATACTCATATTTTGTGCAGCTTTCTGAATTAACTCTGCCACCATTTCAGATGTCTTCAGATGTCCCGGGTGGGCTTTAACTATTACCGGGCATCCGGCTGCAAGTGCACTAGCCGTATCTCCGCCACCTGTGGAATATGCTAAAGGGAAATTACTTGGACCAAAAACAACAACCGGTCCAAGCGGGACATTCATTTTCCTGATATCAGGTTTAGGAGGAGTACGATCAGGATCAGCAGTGTCAATCCTTGCGTCAAGCCACTCTCCACTTTCGCAATAATCCGCATAACTTCGTAACTGGAATATTGTCCTGGCTTTTTCATTCTTCAGCCTCGCTTCAGGAAGACTGGTCTCTTCCATGCAGGTTCTTATTAACTCATCACCTGTATTTTCCAGTTCCTCTGCAATTGCGTACAGAAATGCCTTTCTCCTGCTTAATGAAAAGTTCCTATATAGTGTAAATGCAGTCCAGGCTTTTTGCATTACAACATCGATCTCTTTATTGATAATTTCTTTCGATTCCATATTTCATGCCTTAATCAGATTATTGAATTTAAGATTAATACCCCCATAAGTCCGATAAAGGAAATAAGAGTTTCCATAAGGGTCCATGAGAAAAATGTTTGTTTCAGGGAAATATTGAAAAACTCCTTGAACATCCAGAAGGCAGTATCGTTTACATGGGACATAAAAACACTTCCGGAACCAACAGCCAGAACCATAAGTTCAGGGGAAGCACCTGACGAAACAACCAGTGGAGCCATAATCCCTGATGCGGTTATTGCAGCAACAGTTGCCGATCCTATTGTAAACCTCAGGAGAGCAGTCACCAGCCAGGCAAACAATAATGGTTGCATCTGCCATTCCTTACTAAAGGATAGAATATAATCTGCTGCACCACTGTCGGTTAATACCTGCTTAAAAACCCCTCCGGCAGTAATAATCAGCAATATCATTGCGATTCCTGATATACCCTGGCTTAACCACCTCATCACTTTTTCCATCTCATGTCCTGCCCGTATACCAAAAAACCAGGAGGCAATAATCACAGTTAATAATAATGCAATGTTTGCATCCCCTGTGAATAACAAAATCTTTCCCGGAACAGAGTCAGCGGGCAAGAAACTGGTTGCTACAACAGAAAGTGTTATAAGAATAACTGGTAAAAGAGCTATTACGAAAGAAGGGACCGCAGCTGGAAGCTCACTCTCCGAGACATCTTCACCCTCTGCAAATAAACCGGTCAGACTTACCTTGATATTTTTAAGCAATCTTCCCAGATAGGGTCCTGCAAGGACTATTGCAGGAATGGCCAGGATAAAACCGTAAATCAGTGTTTTACCCATATCTGCATTGAAAGCTTTCACTAGAATAACCGGACCGGGGTGAGGTGGCAGAAAACAATGTGCAGTCGATAATGAAGCAGCCATCGGGATAGCAAGGTACAGCAATGGTAATCGCGTCTCCCTGGCTATTGAGAATATCAGAGGAACCAGGATTACAAAACCGGCATTATAAAAGAGCGGTATACCAACAAGAAATCCTGTTAGAAGTAAGGACCACTGGATATTACTCACACCAAAGGCTTTAATAAGTGTCAGAGAGATTTTTTTTGCTGCTCCGCTCGATTCCAGGATTTTGCCCAGTACAGCCCCAAGACATATTATCAGAGTCAAACCTGCAAGAGTGCTGCCTACACCTGTTTCAATTGATTTGATTAATACCGAAGGTGACATTCCGAGAAATAATCCCGAAAGAACAGAAACGATTAAAAGTGAAAGAAACGGACTTACCTTTTTTATCGACAAAAAAATCTGTAAAGCAATCGCCAGGATAACAATAATGAGCATCATCTTATGCAACAGTATTAATCAGTTTTCCTATAGAATCAATCATTATTACTATTTCATCCCCCGATTCTAAAGTAAAGGTGCCGGGAGGGACTATTCCCGTGCCGGTCATTATAAGACAACCATGCGGAAAACTGCATTCGAGATAAACATATTTCACGAGCTCTTCCAGACTTCGTTTCATCTGGCTTACAGTAATACTGTCTTCAAACACAAGCTGTTTAGCTCTGAATATCTGAAGGTAAATTTTTCTGTTCCTGTCAAATGGACTATCCGAGATAAAGACTGCAGGCCCCAGTGATGCACAACCATCATAAGTTTTGGCCTGTGGCAGGTATAATGGATTCTCGCCTTCAATACTTCTGCTGCTCATGTCATTTCCGGCAGTATAGCCAACAATTTTACCTGATGAAGTTACAACAAGTGTAAGTTCCGGTTCGGGAACATTCCAGGTACTGTCTTTCCTTATCCTCACCGGGCTGTTATGGCCGGCTATACGAAAAGGATTACTTTTAAAGAAACATTCAGGTCTCACCGCTTCATAGACTTTCCCATAAAAATCGGCTCCTCCTGTAACTTTACTCTCCTCCTCCCTTCCGATTTTACTCCTGAGATATGTGACACCGCAAGCCCATAGTTCCTGCCGGCTGCCAATAGGCGGCAATACTTCACTTATGAGAGATGAATCACCGGGAATAAGTGTAGATATAACACTTAATGTATTTTGATATAAATTATCATCATTAATAAAGGTTTCCCAATCCTCATTTATAAGATAATAATGATCTTCTGCTTCAATAACTATCCCGTTAACTGTTTTGAATAACCTCATGACTTATTGATTTAAACAGGTTAAATTTATCAATGTGAATCCCTCATAACGACAGATCCTGATTCTCCTGCAAGAAAATCAAAATCACACCCCTTATCAGCCTGCTGTACATGCTGAATGAACATACTGACATAGCCGCGTGAAGCAACCGGTGGAGGCGGAGTCCACGAATTTCTCCTCCTTTGTAAGATTTCTTCTGACACATCCAGGTTCAGGCTTCTTTCCTTTACATTAAGCTCTATTATATCTCCATTTTCCACGAGTGCAAGAGTACCTCCTGCAGTTGATTCGGGTGAAACATGCAGTACTACAGTACCGTACGCTGTTCCGCTCATCCTTCCATCCGAGATGCGGACCATATCTGTGATACCCTTTTTTATCAGCTTCTGAGGCAGATCCATGTTTCCTACTTCAGGCATACCCGGGTACCCTGCCGGCCCTACTCCCTTCAGTACCATAATACAATTCTCATCTATGTCAAGGTCAGGATCATCAATCCTCTCATGGTAATCTTCCATACTCTCAAAAACAACTGCCCTGCCCCTGTGATGAAGCAGCTCGCCTGAAGTTGCCGAAGGTTTAATTACCGCACCATTCTCGCACAGATTGCCTTTCAGAACAGCAATTCCTGCTTTTTCCTTAAAAGGATTTTCCAATTTTGCAATTACATCGTAGTTATAACATGGCGCTCCTTTACAGTTTTCGCCAATCGACTTTCCATTAACTGTAATCGCATCAGCATGAATAATATCTTTAAGCTGATCAATTATTACAGGTAATCCCCCGGCGTAGTAAAAATCTTCCATCAGGTATTTACCTGAAGGCATAAGGTTAAGCAACAGAGGCATATCACTTCCCAGCTTATCGAAATCGTCAAGAGTAAGCTTGACTCCTATCCTGCCTGCAATTGCCAGCATGTGAATTATCAGGTTAGTCGAACCACCTACTGCTGAATTGATTCTGATTGCATTTTCAAATGAGTTCCTGGTCAGGATGTCTGACATCTTCAGGTTTTCCTTTACCATCTCTACTATCCGGTTCCCGGAGAGGTGAGCCATTACTTTTTTTCTCGAGTCTACTGCCGGTATGGCAGCAGCACCAGGCAATGTAAGTCCAAGTGCTTCTACCATTGTTGCCATTGTTGAAGCAGTACCCATCGTCATACAATGTCCTGCGCTTCTTGAAACACAACTTTCAGCTTCTACCAGATCCTGTTCCGATATGGTGCCGGCTTTCAGACCTTCAGAAAGCTGCCAGGTTGATGTTCCGGATCCAATTTCCTTTCCCCTGAACTTGCCATTAAGCATAGGTCCGCCGGGGACAACTATAGTTGGCAGATTTACACTGGCTGCTCCCATAAGGGTTGAGGGTGTTGTTTTGTCACACCCGGTCAGCAGTACTATCCCGTCTAATGGATTTGCCCTGATCGTCTCTTCCACATCCATACTTGCCAGGTTGCGCCAGAGCATCGTTGTTGGCTTCATAATTGTCTCACCCAGCGACATCACCGGAAACTCGAGAGGAAAGCCTCCTGCCTCATAAACACCACGCTTCACAATCTCGGCAAACTCCCTTAGATGTCCGTTGCATGGAGTCAGATCCGACCATGTATTGCAGATGCCAATAACGGGTTTTCCTCTGAACATATGATCAGGATGGCCCTGGTTCCTCAGCCAGCTGCGATGAACAAAACCCATTTTATCATTTTTGCCGAACCACTCGCTGCTCCTTAAATAATAAGACTTCCCCATTTTATTAATAGTTTATAAATAATCATAAAGATGTCCCGCGTTTCCATGGGATAAAATCAACCTGTCCGTTAATTATGCTGGCAGGTTCTTTTATGCCGCCTGCCACCTCAATTACATAGTTTAAAATCCTTTCGGCAACCTGTTCAATATTTTCCTTCCCTTCAATTATAGTCCCTGCATTAATATCGATTATATCAGGCATCTTATGAAAAAGGCTGGTGTTTGTTGATATTTTTATTACCGGCGCAACAGGATTGCCTGTGGGTGTGCCAAGACCGGTTGTGAACAAAACCAGGTTGGCACCTGAAGCTACCTCAGCAGTTACTGACTCAACATCATTGCCAGGACTGCAAAGAAGGTGAAGTCCCTGTCTATTTATTTTTTCAGGATAGTCTGATACCGATACAACAGAAGAAGTACCGCCTTTTTTTGCAGCCCCGGCTGATTTCATGGCATCTGTTATAAGGCCATCACTGATATTTCCCGGTGAGGGATTACTGTCAAAACCTGAACCGGCAGCTCTTGCTTTATCATTGTACGACTTCATTATTTCCAGGAACTTATCCGCATCGGACTTATTTACACAACGGTCATAGAGATTTTGCTCCACTCCACTGAGTTCCGGAAACTCTGACAGGATAACTGAACCACCAAGGGCAACAATCATATCTGAAACCAGGCCAACTGCAGGATTAGCAGAGATCCCTGAAAATCCATCTGATCCGCCACATTCAACACCAATGCAGAGTTTTGAAAGAGGTGCCGGCCTGCGTTCAACCTTGTCAGCCTCAGCCAGCCCCCTGAAGACTGAACGGATAGCCTGCCTGATCATTTCATCTTCAGATCCTATCTTTTGTTGTTCAAATTCAAAAAGCGGCTTTGAAAAATCCGGATCACGTTTTCTGATCTCTTTGTGTAAGATAGAAAGCTGAGCATTCTGGCAACCCAGGCTGAGAACAGTAGCTCCGGCCACATTCGGGTGAGTGATATACCCTGCAAGAAGTCCGCACAGCTCCTCTGAGTCCTGCCTCGATTCCCCGCATCCGCCGCTGTGAGTGAGAAATCTGATCCCCGATACATTTCTGAAGATCTTTGGCTTCTCAGTTCCTGCATCTGAATTGGCAGATCCATGCTCTGGTGTATCAACTGAAGATTTCTCATTTTTATAAGATGAGACCAGATCCCTGACCAGAGAGTTATATTTCGACACTTGCTGATATCCAAGTTCATGAAGAACTGCGTCTTTAATGATTTCCACGTTTCTGTTCTCACAAAAGACCATTGGCATTACCAGCCAGTAGTTAGCAGTACCAACCTGACCATCGGCCCTGTGATATCCCTGGAAACTTCTGCCCTTAAAAGTGTCTGTTGCAGGTGGTGACCAGATATAATTACGGGGATTGTTCCTTATTACTTCACTTGTGGCATTAACAGTGTTTTCTACTGTTATTGCCTTTCCTTTTGGAATCGATTGAATGGCTGTACCAACCTTTATACCATAAAGATAAATTGTCTGCCCGGCCGGTAGATCAGACAGGGCGAATTTATGCTTTGCGCCAATAAATGCTTTAATTACTACCTGTTTATCTCCCAGTAATACATTAGTTCCTTCATCCAAATCTTCAAGGGCAACCGCAACATTGTCAAGAGGATGAAGATGAAGGACCCGGTTCTTTACCATACCGGCATCTTCCTTCAAAGGATCATCTATAAAACTGTTAAATGCCTGCATATCTTTTACCTGATTATCATTAGATTTCCCCGGAATACCAAACACCATTCCGAATGATGACATGAAAATGAAATTCCTCCTTGAGAGAATTGATTTAAATTCCGATCCTGATCTTGCCATTCCGGATGATACTTTGCTTGCGCTGACTATTATTAAACCTGAAATCTCTTTTCATAACCGGTTATGAATTCGCTTATTTTCCTTTCTTGTTTATAAGTGCATTTAATATTGGGGTAACCCATTGTTCCTTGTCAATATCAAAAACAATGAAATCGCTGTCAAACTGCCAGTATGCCCAGCTGAAACCAAGCTTTTCGGCAGTTCTCGCAACATATGCAGTATACCTTGCCCGCGATTCCATTGGAGCTTTATCATATGAGCCAAATTCTCCAAGGAAAATAGGACGGTTATGGGCTTTTGACCAGTCAGCAGCCACTTTCAGTCTTGAATCAACCAGCTCCTTTTCTTCTTTTGTTCCGGTCCAGGTTATTCCGCTAAGATTCGCATTATCCTTTGACCATGATGCTCCCTGGTGAGTGAATTTCATAGGGTGATAGAAATGAACTGTTACTATTATATTCCTGTCATTCTCAGGCAGTAAGAGCGTAGGCAGTGTTTCAATACCATTCCAGTTGGCGGGCCCTATTATTAAGGTACGGTTCGGGTTGGTTGCACGGATTATATCAATAGCATCAACCAGAAATGAGTTCCATAAATCAGGTGTAAGCTTCCTGTTTGGTTCATTCAGGATCTCAAATATCACATTTGATGGCTGATCTTTGTATCTTGGTGCCAGTTGCTTCCATACTGCAAGGAACATATCCTTTTTTGCCACCGGATCATCTGCCATAGCATTATATTCATGCATGTCAAGGATTACCATCAGATCTGCCTCTACAGCATTTTTCACTGCCCAGTCAAGAGTCTCAAGCCAGTTTTGATTGATCTTAAATTCACTATCCATATTTGAAAAAGGATGCATGTTTATACGGACATTTGAGAAACCCGCCTCTCTGATCATTTTAAAATATGCCTCCCTGAAACGACCTTGCGTATGATCTTTCCATAGCTCTTTGTCATAGCCAATTATGTTCACGCCTCTGGAAAGCTTTTTATTCTGTTCAGTGGCAGAGATAACCTGTCCGTTTATTTTGAGATTAAATAAGACAAGACAGATAATTATTGCTGTAAAAAGGATTGAATTTTTCATCATAATATAATTTTGATTTTAAAGGAATGATGGAACAGAACATGTTTGATAAATTTATAAAATGAGTGTCGGTAATTATACACAAAACTCCATTGATTTTCATTTTAAGTTCACATTTTGTAAGTTAACACTCTTTTAAATATAAATCTTTTCGTTAATATAAAACTTCCGTTTTTACATAATTATATCTCATCAATATGAAAAGAAGAGATTTTATCAGGACTTCATCGGCAGCTTTAGCTGCAACACAGATTCCTGATGTTTTATTTCCTGAGAATTCAGGATTAATTGCACAGGATACATGGTTCAATCGTCCAATGAGATGGGCTCAGCTTACTCTTGTGGAAAATGATCCGGGTCGATTTGATCCAGATTTCTGGCTGAGTTATTTCAAACTTATTCATGCCGACGGGGCCACTCTGAGTGCAGGAGGTGTAGTGGCTTATTATCCAACTGATGTGCCTCTGCACCACAGGAGCAAATGGCTTGATGGTTCCGATCCCCTGGGTTACCTGATGACCGGGTGTCGTAAAATGAATATGTCGCTTATTACCCGTACCGATCCCCATGCCACATGGCAGAATGTTTATGAGGCACATCCCGACTGGATAGCAGTCAACTCCGATGGTGAAAAGCGACGCCACTGGTCAAATCCTGAATTATGGGTGACCTGTGCACTCGGCCCATATAATTTTGAGTTCATGACGCAGGTTCATAAAGAGATCATGGAGCGTTATGAGCCTGATGGTATTTTTTCAAACCGATGGGCAGGACATGGAATCTGTTACTGTGAACATTGTGTAAAGGATTTCAGGAAGTATTCAGGTATGGAATTACCTCGCAGCAGCGATAAGTCAGACATAGCATTTCTGAAGTACACGGAATGGAGTACCGGCCGGCTCAAAGAGCTATGGCTGTTATGGGATAATGTAATCCGGAAACAGAAATCCACTTCAAGGTTTATTCCTAACGGCTTCCCTGATAAGGTTATAACCGGTCAGCTATCTGATATTGTTTTCACTGACCACCAGGCCAGAAGCGGATTTACCATGCCCTGGTCTAATGGAAAGGTTGCCAAAGAGCTGCGTGCTTCCATTGGAATGAAACCACTTGGTGGTATATTCAGCGTTGGTATAGCTGACCAGAACAGGTGGTCCGATTCAGTTCAGAGTGAAGCAGAAACAAGGATATGGGTTGCAGAGGGAACTGCAAATGGCATGCGTCCGTGGTTTACCAAGTTCTCCGGAGTACTTTATGATAAACGCTGGCTAGGAACAGTGGAAAAAATATACCAGGAACACTTCAGGAACGAAAAATATTTACGTAATACTGCACCGCTGGCACGAGTTGGAATGGTATTTTCAGAACGGTCCCGAATTACGGGCAGAGAAGTATGGCAACAAAGATCCGAAGATCACTCATCGGGGATGTACCATGCTCTTATTGAGGCAAGGATCCCGTTTGAGATGGTGAACGATCGTTTGCTGGATAAGGAACACCTGAAACCTTTCGGGTTGCTTATCCTTCCAAATATTGCTGCTTTGTCGGATAAACAGTGCAGGCAGCTGAAGGAGTATGCAGAGGAGGGAGGATCAATCCTGGCTACCTTTGAAACTTCACTATATGATGAAGAGGGCAGAAGAAGAAATGACTTCGGGCTGGCAGACCTTTTTGGCCTGTCATATGACAACGGAGTTGAAGGTCCGATGAAGAACAGCTATCTGAAACTAAAGAAAGATCCGGTTACCAGTAAATATCATCCTGTACTGGACCAGATGGAAGATGCTTACAGGATAATCAATACAATATACAGGGTAAAAGTAAGACCTTTTTCAGATTTCCCTTCACCGGTAACACTAATACCAACATATCCTGATCTCCCGATGGAGCATGTTTATCCAAGAAATGAGGATACTGATATTAGGGAACTTTATATGAGGGAAAGTGGAAAATCAAGAATAGTATATTTCCCCGGAGATATGGATCGTACATTCTGGCAGGTATTCTGCAAAGATCATGGCAGGCTCTTAACAAATGCTATTAACTGGGCTCTTAATGAAGATCCATTAGTTGAAGTGAAGGGGCCTGGTGTACTGGATGTAACTATCTGGAGACAGGAGCAGTCAATGACAATCCATCTTGTTAACCTTACCAATCCAATGATGATGAAGGGCCCTTACAGGGAACTGATACCTGTACCGGCTGATGTTACAATCAGGATCCCTGAGGGACTGAGGCCACTTAATATACATCTGCTGATAAAAGGATCACAGCTTCCCTTAAAGTTCTCAGGTGACAGGTTAGTGATAACAGTACCGGAAATAACTGATCATGAAATTATTGGAATTGATCTGCAGACCTGATTGTATTAAGCTTCTGTAACAGTTGGGAGGCGATATCAACCCATAGTTATATTCCCTTCAGGCATAAATGAGGTATCCATATAGTACCTGCCCGGATCAGCGGGATCAATGTAAACATCTATGCGGGATTTTCCTGAAAGGTACGAAGAAGGATCAATTGTGTAATCCTTACTTACGAAGTAAAACTCCCTGTTCGTATTAGTGTCCGTCCACCTGCATTTTATCACCCAGGGATTCTTATCCCCCATCTTGTATCTTTCATTTCTGCCGATTGTTACTAATTCTGCAGAAATCTTCATCCCATTACTTTTCAGTCTTTTATCTGCAGCATCCTTCATAAAGCTCCTGAAAAACAGGTAAAAACAAAAAATGGATATAAATCCCGCAACAATAACACCCCTCATATTGTATCCGATAGTATCTCCGAAGTCTATTTTCGTTGGATCATCTTTGTCATACCAGACTTTGACTTTTTCTCCTGTTGAAACATAATTTCGTTTTGGTGTTGTTGCAGTAACCTCAGCTCCGTCAGATGTATTAAAAGTGACAGTAACTCTTGCAAGTCCCTTTCCTCTGGTGTTTCTGTCAGATACAGTAGCCTCAACCGGAATCCCGTTATTTTTTAGTCTGACCGATTTGAGTACACTGCTTAACGGAAAAATCATAAATATAGCTGCAGCAATAGCTGCTACCAGTGCGGCTTTTTTTGCGTTCATGTGAATGGAGAATAGATGTTCTGTATAAAGTAATCTAACACCAAATTAATGAATATTTTCAGAATTCAATCTAAATAATTAAGAGTAGTATTTAATATCTGAACAAATCCACTAAAGAGAAATCAGTTATTATCTGACACAATTTGTCTTCAGGTAGTCCATCCGCTTTTTCAACTTTTCAATTTCAATAGAGTAATCAGGGTTGTTCATCAGATTGGTTGTCTCTTTCCTGTCATTCGAAAGATCGAAGAATTCCTCGTATTTATAATAAGGCCACATTATATATTTTGAATCACGAGTGATAATAGCCTCAGATGAAGGGATCCTGCTCTCATTAGTAACGAAGGGATGCTCATAATAAAAATCTTCTCTCCAGCCACTCCTGTCATCTGAGAGATAGAGTCTCGAAAGGTCCTCTCCCTGCATAGTCTCTGGCACATTGATCCCTGTTGCGGAGAGGATTAAGGGAGCGATATCGATATTTAAGACGAATTCTTCATTATAACAATTCCGCTTGCTTTGAACAAGTCGCGGATCATGTACTATCAGGGGAACTCTGACAGATTCCTCATATGGATACCATTTATCGGCAAGACCATGTTCAGAATGAAAATATCCGTTGTCGCCCATAAATATTATTAGCGTATTATCATAAACTCCCTGCTCCCTGAGTTCATTGATTATCCTGCCTGTTGCAGCATCGAGTTCGGTAAGCATCCTGTAATATGCTTTCATATACCTCTGATATTTTTCAGGGGAATCGAATCTCCAGTGCCATCTGATCCTGCCTTCGTTAACCTCTGTCGAGAGAAAATAAGGCAGCAACCGGAAGTAATCATCAGAAGAGGTTTCAGGTACCGGAATAGTATCATTTTTATATAAGGCTTCACTTTCAGGCTGGTAACGATACTGGTCAGGATGATTATCCTCTGCATGTGTTGCAAAGAAACTGACAGAGAGTACAAAAGGTTTATTCCTGGGTCGTTCTTTAAGGAAGATCAGGGCATCACGGCAGTTCCTGGCAGTAACATGTATTGAATCACCATCAGCTTCCGGCCACCAGTGCTTTCCTTCATATTCCCTTGAAAAATCAAAATTATCAGGGTCGATCTTTCCTACACCATACTTCCCGACAAAACCCGAATAGTAACCTGCCTCCCTGAGTAATGCAGGATATGTCAGTGAGAATGCTGCAGGAGAAAGAGGAACTCCAAAATCTCTGATACCGTGACGGCTCATATACTGGCCTGTTAGTAATGAGGCTCTGCTCACCATACTAATTGAAGTTGTTACAAATGCATTAGTAAACCGGATACCGTCAGCGGCAAGTGAATCAAGATTTGGAGTATGCAGTATATCATTCCCCATGCAATTAAGTGAATTCCACCTCAGATCATCAGCCAGGAGGAAGAGAACATTCATTTTTTCATCCCCGCTGTCTGTTTTCCCTGAACTGCAGGAGGCTGATAAAAGGCAGAATCCACCCGATATTGCGACACTGTATATTTTATGGAAATGCCTGCTAAATGAATTCATAAATCTCAATTTCCTTAAAGGTATAATCCCTTTTTCTGACTATTCAAAATTCATGTTACCCCCTCTTTCCCTGATCCAGGTTCTCAGGATCTGCCTGTGCGATTCTAACTCATCTTCGAATTCCTGATCATATGCAAGATTTCGCATTTCACCCGGATCATTTATAAGATCGAAAAACTGTTCATTGAAGGTCCCGGAAGTAAAATAGTTATATTTAAATCTCTCAGTTCTTACCATTCGCCCCAGTCTCGTTGTATCAGGCTTGTAATCGGCAAGCTCAACAATAATACTTTCGTGCAGTGAAGAAAGTTTACCTTCAATCAGAGGACGAAGGCTTTTACCTGCAAAATTCAATTCCGTACTGATGGAGGCATAATCACAAAATGTAGGAACCAGATCGGCTAATGTTACAATACTACTGCTTACCCTGTTCTTTTTGATTTTTCCAGGGTAAATAAAAAACAAAGGGACCTTAGCAGACTCTTCATAAAGGCTATTTTTTGCCGCCCACTTATGAGCAGCTGCTCCATCACCATGATCTGAAGTGAATACAATTATTGTGTTTTTATCAAATCCGTTCCCCTCAATTTCTTTTAAAAGCCTTCCTATTTCAGAGTCCACACGCTCAGTCATCCTGTAATAGGCATTAAGATATGATTGCCATTCTTCATCAGAATAAGTGAATGCCAGCTTAGTCTCCAAACCATAAGTTTCATGGTGCAGTCTCTTTTCTGTTAAGAATTCCGGTTCATTTTTACTAACCGGGAAGTTAAAAGGAAGCGGAGGAAGATCTTTAAGCTTATCCGGGGCTATACCAATCGGGTCAGGTAAACGGTATTTGAACCCATAGTAGCGTATTTCAAGCAGAGAATCATTTTCAGAAACCCATCCCGATTTTCTTGGATGGAAACATATATCATGCGGATTATGATAGCTTACGACCAGAAATAATGGTTTCTTCCTGTCATAATTTTTGAGAAAGGCTGTCACAGCGTCAGTTAATGGAGGATCCGTTTCCGATCCAAGCATCCATGGTTCTTTTTCAGCATCATAGAATGGAAGTACCTCGAATCCCCTGATTTTCCTTTCACCTGATCTGGCTGCTGCTCTCTGAGGATAACTTTCAGGCAGGTGCCATTTACCTCCCCATATGGTATTATAACCAGCCTCACGAAATATCTCTCCAACAGTCACAACATCTGAATTGAGTGAATCACCATTATAAACCACGCCTGTTTCACAAGGCATCATTCCGGATATGATACTCGACCTTGACGGGCCGGAAACAGGAGATGTACAATATGCCTGGGTAAATCTTATTCCCGTTTGAGCCAGCCTGTCCATATTCGGTGTTTTGACATATTTGTTGCCGGCGATACCCAATGTTTGTGAATTCTGCTGATCAGTGAAGATTAAAATTATGTTTGGTTGTTCCTGTTTCCCGTTGTTGGAACAAGAAACACCTCCATAAAAGAGAAGTGCGGTAACAGGTAAAATACAGGTATTACTTTTTATTATCGGGATTCTCATAACAAAGCATTGAGTACTATTCCGGCAATCTGCCTATATGTAATTCTTTCTGTGATGTTGAAAGATATTCAAAAAGCGGCAGATTTCGTAACTGGTCAACATCTTTGATTTTATTGACATTGACAAAAACTATATCTCCGTGAGTCTTTCCAAACTCTCCCTTGAAATCATATATGGCTGCCATTACTGTGAGCTTACCCTCCTGGATAAGATCCTTATATTTTTTCGTAGCTATATTAACCTGGTAATCGAGGTTTTTCTCAATTATATGTGAGTGCAGCTTATCAAAATCCTTTATAGCCTGTTCTTTTATTGAAGGCTTCAGAAAATCCAGTTCATGCTTAATGCTATAGCTCTCATCCTCAAATCCTTTAAGATAAGCTTTAATGGCACCACAGTCTGAATGACCCAGGAACATCAAGATCTGGGTTTTAAGATGGTAAATCCCATAATCAACAGATCCCTCGGTTGAGAGTATCTGGTTTCCTATATTCTGAATTGTGAATACCTTATTTGAAGTATCGGGCATCAGTGAATTAAGAGGCACACGTGAATCAGCACAGGTAACGAGGGTTATATATGGTTTCTGCTCAAAACTGAAGCTGTCGAAATACTCCTTGGGATGGGTCTGTACAAAATAATTGTTCCCCAGTACTATCTGGGTGATTATTTCCGGCGGGAGCAGGGACTTTGGTTTTACAGGAGCTTTCTTAATATCAGGCTCTACCTCGCCGATTGCAGCAACCACCATATCATGAAGAGTATCGCGGCGACTTACATGCCCGAGCAGGTGTTCAATCTCTTCAAGCCTTAACCTGTCACGCACTCCTGAATGTGCTTCAGCTACCTTCAGATCAATACCTTTTGCTGACAGATTTTCGTATAATCTTTTAATCAGCCTTGCACCACTGGAGTCAATATGTGCAGATGTACTCAGATCAAAAATTACTGTTTTGATAGGTTTCTCTGATGCCTTTATCTTTTCCCATACAACACGGTAAACATAAGCTACATTGAAGTAATAGAGAGGAGCTTCTACCCTGAAAAGAAAAATTTCAGGAATCAGTTCATTATCAGGATGTCTTTTAATATCAGTGTAACGGTTGGTACCTGGAATCCTGCCAAGGAAAGCGATATGCGGGCTTGACACAGCCCTTATAATAAGTGTCAGCGAAAAAAGTGCAGCGAAGAGAACTCCTTTGAGAATGCCAAATATAATTACTGCAATAAGAGATGTCATTGCAATAACGAAATCAATCCTGTTCACCTTGTACATCCTCTTCATTTCCCTGAAGTCGAATAGCCCCTTGATAGCAAAAAGAACTATAGCAGCAAGGATTACCATAGGAAGGTTCTTCAGCAGCCCTGTAAGAAAAAGAAGACACATCCCTATTGCTATTGAAGCCACAATCAGGGATACGGGTGTTTTAGCTCCTGCCTTATCATTAACTGCCGATTGAGATAAGCCTCCGCTAACCGGATAACCCGATCCAATAGAAGTAACCAGATTGGCAACACCCAGCGCAAGCAATTCCTGTCCTGCATCAATATCATATCCGTTTTTCTGGGCAAGGGTTTTGGCAGCAGAAACACTTTCAATATAAGCCAGCAGAAAACAGGCAAAGGCCAGAGGGATTATATTCATCATATCCCCGATAATATTGTCAGCTTTAAGATCAGGCATCCGGAAGTCTGGTAAGCCAGCCGGTAATACTCCTACTGTTTTGAAACCCATTGAACCCAGCGGAGTGAAGCTTATTACCAGGATAGATACGATAACAACGACAATTGCCACAGGCTTTCCTGGAAAGAGTTTATTACCTATCACAAGAAGTGCAATTGCAGTTATGCCAAATATCAATACAACCAGTTTTGTATCCGATATCTGGCCCCCAAGTGCCAGAATCCGTGAAATGAATGATTCTCCCCCTCCTGGCACACCAAATAACTTTGGGATCTGGGATAATCCAATCATAATTGCAGCACCGGCCTTGAAACCAACAAGCACTGTTTCACTTATGAAGTTAATTATGCTGCTTAGGCGCAGTATATATGCAAGTACAGAAATCACAGAAAATACAAGTGCAGACAATGAGGCGAGGTCAACCCAGCGCTGGACATCTCCGCCTGAAAGATCGGCAAGTGTAACACCTATAAGCATTGAAATAGCAGAAGTAGGACCTATTGCAAGTTGCCTGCTGGTTCCAAAAAAAGCATAGAAAAGCCCTCCCAGCAGGTATCCGTATATGCCATATTGCGGAGGTAATCCCGCCAGTGTTGCATAGGCCAGAGATACTGGTATTGCATAAGCTGCGAGGGTGAAACCTGAAACAATATCACTGCCAAGAAGTCCTGCTGAATATTCTGGTATCCAGGTTAATGCAGGAATGTACTTCCTTAGCTTTAATTGAATGAAACCGTTAGCATTCATATTATGGTAAATTGAATCATCGAGGGCTTATTATGCTAATATATATGAAAAAAGTCATATATAATCTATCTGACAGACTGTTCCAGTAGTTTTGGATTATTTATACAGAAGGATATATCAGACTCAAAAATCACTTAAAATATTATATATTGGCAGAAATAGATAATTTTGAGTCGCAATATAATAAGGTTAAAATGCTGACAAATTATGTTATTCTTGCGCTCTGCGTAATAATTCTGTTGTCATATCTTTTTGATATTACCTTCAAATATTCAAAAATCCCCGGAGTAGCAATGCTGATCCTGATGGGCATTGCTCTTCAGCTGGCTGTTAATTACACCGGGATAAGGATTCCGAATTTAATGCCCACACTTCCGATACTTGGTACTCTAGGTCTTATTCTTATTGTAATGGATGCAGCTCTTGAGATAAAACTCGAAAGAACCAAGGCTAAATGCCTGGCAAGGGGGGTTATTTCAGCATTTGTCCTGTTAATATTTTTTGTATCTGTGCTTACACTTTTACTGGTAAATGTCTGGGACAAACCAGTAACTGATGCGCTTCTCAATGCAATTCCACTGGGAATTATAAGCAGCGCTGTGGCGATACCCTCTGCAGTACTTCTCGACCGCGACCAGAGAGAATTTATAACTTTTGAAAGCTCCGTTTCAGACATTATCGGAATACTTGCCTTTGATTTCATTTTATTAAGCGAAGAATCAATTGGGATTAAACTTGTCAGTTTCGGTCTGTCTGGCCTGATTACCATAATCATAGCAGCAGTAATGACAGCCATCCTGGCAATATTGCTTCACAAAATTCAGTATCATGTAAGTTACATCATCATACTTACCTCGGTAGTTCTCGTTTATACCCTCGCAAAACTCGTTCATCTGCCGGGACTATTTCTTGTAGTTGTATTCGGACTGGCACTTGCTAATAACAGACTGGTTGAAAATACTTTCGTAAACAGGTTTGTGCATTTTGAAAAATTCAGGGAGGATATAAATTCATTCAAGAAGATACTTACTGAGCTCACTTTTCTCGTCAGGTCATTCTTCTTCATTATGTTCGGATTTTATACCAGTCTTGCAGGTTTTATAAATATCAATAACCTTTTGTTGGCAACCGGAATCACTGCAGCTATTTTTATAAGCCGCTGGCTTTTCTTCTTGTTACTTATGGGAAATGAAAGCGGTAAGCTGGTATGGTTCGCCCCTCGCGGACTTATAACAATTCTCCTTTTTATAAGTATTCCTGAATATCACCGGATGGAATTAATAAATGATGAAGTGGTGACACTGGTAATTCTTATGTCGATATTTGTTATGATGCTGGGTAATATTGTATCAAAACGCAGTAAACATTTACCGGACGCAAAAACAGAAGAACCTTATGTTGCCGGTTCGTTAAATGACTAAAAGATCAAAGAATGTTCATTTTTGAACCGGAATATCAGATCGAAGTTCAGAACCATAAAACTGAAATTCAGTCTGGTCAGCAAAAGCGATATTAATAAAGTAGATCTTCTTCCCTAATTTCTCGAAGCTTCCCTCGACATATTCTTTCATGATATACGCATTCCGTATCCCTTCCTTTATATGACTTACAAACATCCAGTGGTAAAACTCCGCTTCACTGCTTGTGGTTAAGAAACCCGGATTATCCATTTTGACAGCCATTCCCATAAAAAACACTTTTTCCTTTCCTCCAATGTCAATAGTGATGACCAGGCTGTCTTTAACCGGCTTAAAAAGAATATTCAGGCCCTGATCTGTCCAGTTTTTTAAGACAGTGGAACTGTCATCCTGCAAATAAAAAGCATCATCAATCTTATAATAGCTTGAATTATCTGATCCTGATACATTCCCAGCCTGACCTTGTAAGACCGCAGGGATTAATATCAACAGGAACAGCATATTAAACAGGAAGATTTTTCTCATTATTAACTAATCTCATTTACAAGTTTTTCAGGGCAGAAAGATATAGATTATTCAATCAACTATTAACGATTTAAGCATAATTGCCTGTTGATACTGAAAATTTTTTAACTTGTCAGCATTGTTTACTTTTTTACCTGAGAAAATCATGACAGTTAAATACCCGGAAAGTTTTGCACGGTTTTATGATACAATCTATCACCGTGTAAGAGACTTCACAGACCATGGATATTTTATGAAAGAAATCATGGATACAGGTGGTAAAATACTTGAGGCCGGGGCAGGGACAGGAAGATTATTTTCAGATGCCCTTGATCACGGGTCAGATATCTATGGATTAGATATCAGCGAATCGATGACAAATGTGCTTCTCAGCAAGCTGCCTGAAGAACAGCATTACAGGATATCCCTGCAAAATATTGTAAACTTCACTTTCGATTTTAAATTTGACCTGATAATTGCTCCTTTCAGAGTTTTTATGCACCTGCTTTCAAAAGAGGAACAGATCAGTGCACTTAATAATGTATATAAGCATCTTAATCCGAATGGACGATTTATTTTCGATACCTTCATCCCCGATCTGAACCAGATCATTTCCGGGTTAAGTTACAGGATGGATTTTGAAGGTGAATATGAGCCTGGAAAAATGATCAGGAGATTTGTCTCCACAAAACCAAGCCTCATTAATCAGATTATCCAGGTAGACTTTCATCTTGAATGGGAGGAAGGGGAAAAGATGATGGAAGATGACTGGTCGTTACCAATGAGATTCTATTTCAGATACGAGCTGGAGCACCTTGTTGAAAGATCATTGTTTGAGAAGTATCACATAATTGGTGATTATCATGGCAGTGAATTAAACAACGAGTCAAAGGATTTCATTGTAATCTGTGAGAAGATTATTTCTCCATGAACTAGCTCTGCTCACTCCGTGTTTATAAAAAAAATCTGAATAAATTTGGGCTGATGACTAAACTTATGCTACTATCATCTCTTGCCAGCCGGTTCGCGGAAGGCAATTCGGAATTGCAACAGCTTACCGGCACATGGTTCCTTATAATGCTATCGGCTGTAATTCTCTGTTTTGTTGTGAGTGAAATTACACAGAATTACAGCCAGGTCGACAAATTGTGGAGTATAATGCCTATAATTTACAGCCTGGTAACCCTTATTTCTTTTCCAACATCCCGGATCCTGTTAATGACTCTTCTTGTTACAGCCTGGGGATTAAGGCTGAGCTATAACTTTGGCAGAAAAGGGGGATACAGTATTATACCATGGAAAGGAGAAGAGGATTACAGGTGGAAGATACTCAGGGAAAATCCGCTTCTTAAAGGAAGGATCAGATTTGGTCTTTTTAATCTCTTTTTCATATCCTTTTACCAGCAAATTCTTATTCTTCTCTTCACGACTCCTTTGCTTGCTGCGGCAAAATACACCGGCAGCAACCTGAATTTACTTGATCTCCTTGCAGCATCTCTTTTTATGATTTTCCTTTCTGTTGAAGCTGTAGCAGATAACCAGCTTTTCAGATTCCACAGCCGGAAAAAACTGGGTCTGAAAGATGGCATCTACAAAGAATCACTTTTAAAAGGATTTATGTCAGAAGGATTATGGCGTTATTCAAGACATCCAAACTTCGCATCTGAACAGTCGATCTGGTTAAGCTTCTATCTGTTCAGCATTGCTGCTACTGGAAAAGTTTTCAACTGGACTGTTTCAGGATCGTTACTACTGATACTCCTTTTTGCAGGAAGTACCATAATGACTGAAAAGATTAGCAGCAGTAAATACCCTGAATACAGCAATTACAGGAAGAAAGTACCCAAATTTTTTCCGGATTTTTCCAGGTAATCATCTGCAGATCTACTCCTTAATTTCCGGCAGCTTTTCAAAATCAGGAACATCAACAAGGTAAACATTACAATAACCTGTAACATCACTTGTGTAAAGTATACTGGCCCCGTCACTGCTGAAACGAGGATGAGGATGCGATTGCTGAATATTCATTGTTGAATTATGTCTGCATAACACTCTCGGACCCTCATATGAAGTTCCATTCCATCTCCATAAACGTATCTCTTTTCCCCCATCACCAACAATAAGATTCATATCGTTGGAATGAATATGTCCCGTATATTCTGAGAACCTGGTTTCCACCTCTCCTGTATTATCATATTTTATACGACCAAGGAAGGCACTTCCATTGGTCCTTGCACCATGATACCCAATTGTTTCACCATCAGCATACCAGTATTCATGACCGACCCTCTCACCTTCCTCCTTTCTTGGACGAACTTTCCAGACCTCTTTCGTTTCAACATTCATGCACCATATTCTGTTATCTACCTTTTCCCAGGGCCCCTCATGGCAGAATGTCAGTAGATCACTCCTTGTCGGGGATGTATTAATATGACCGATCCAGTAATCTTCCTCAAAAATAATCTCACTTCCCGAGCCGTCTGTTGCAACTCTGATTATCCTGCTTTTTGGTTTCGCAGCCCATGTCTCTTCAAAACCTATGTAATTTCTCATAAGGTCCACTTCAAAACGGCCTGACATATCTTCCCAAACTCCAAAATAGACATATTTACCATCTGCTGAACAGTTTGTCATTGATATATCCCATTTCGAATCCAGTTCAAGAAGAGTTCTTTCAGCAAGTGTGTTTAAATCAATGGCAATCAGACTAAGGTCATGAAAGAAATATGCTTCTTCCTTAACAGGATTCCTGCATGCCCGTTGAAATTCTATTTCGCGTGGAAGAGGAACCGGTTCAAGATCTGTAAGTTGTTGAATCTCATAATTTGACATATCAACACTGTAAAGGTTGACATGATTATTTCGTGCTGAAGAGAATAGCAGCTTCCTGCCTTCTGCAAACCAACCAGGATTGGTAAAATAGAAATGATTGCTATGTCCCTTATAATCTGTTAGTTGTTTAATTTCGACACCAGTGTACCTGTCTTTAATAATTTTCATTTCGGAAGGCCAGATATCTCCTTTTCCTGATCCGCCTTTATCACAACAAGAATTTAACCCGGTTATGAGTGCAGTCGCCAGTATGGTGTAAAAAAATTTCATATTATAGTTTTTATTGTGATTTTCAAAATCCTAATGACCAAAAGAAAGATACATCACTGCAGCAACAGACGCACCTGTAAGAGGTCCCAGAACTGGAATCCAGGAATATCCCCAATCGCTGTCCCTCTTCCCTGGTATCGGGAGAAAAAAATGCATTATCCTGGGGCCAAGATCACGAGCCGGATTAATGGCATATCCTGTTGGTCCTCCCAATGAAAGACCTATTCCAAGCACCACCAGGGCAACCGGGAGTGCATTCAATGAACCCAGACCTACATCCGGAGCTGCCATATAGAGTACTGCAAGTGCCAGGACATAGGTTCCTATTATTTCAGTAAGTATATTGAAAACAGTGCTTCTTATGTTTGGTGCAGTACAGAATACTGCCAGCTTCAGATCAGCATCCTGTGTGGCATCAAAATGCTTTTTATAAGCCAGCCAGGCAAGGAATGATCCGAACATCGCTCCAAGTACCTGTGCACAAATATATAATGGCATCAGCGAGGCTGAAAACTTTCCGGCTATCACCAGGGCAAGAGTTACAGCAGGATTAAGATGAGCTCCGCTTACAGGAGCAGCCACCAGAACTCCTGTAAAGACACCAATAGCCCACCCGAATGAAATTACTATCCACCCGCTGTTATTACCTTTAGTTCCTGTAAGAAGTACATTAGAAACAACTCCGCTACCAAATACAAGGATCATTGCGGTACCAAAAAATTCTGCAAAGAAAACATTCATAAAGTTTATGGAATTATGTTATAAATTAAATTTTTTTTCATCCTCTTTCAGGCTATATCACTTCAGGAATATCCTGATCATACAATATCTTATTCTACAGTCCAGGACTGTGTAGTCTTTACTGCCTTTTTCCATCCCGAAATAAGTACCTTTCTATCTTTCTCTTTCATATCGGGGGAAAAGGACTTCTCTGCTTTCCACTGCTTCTTAATCTCATTAATGCTGCTCCAGAATTTAATAGCCAGTCCGGCAAGGTAGGCTGCTCCGAGTGCAGTTGTTTCTGTGATCTCAGGACGGATAACTTTTGCCTGAAGAAGATCTGACTGGAACTGCATCAGATGGTCATTAACAGTAGCTCCGCCATCAACACGAAGCTCCCTGATGTCAAGGTTGGAATCCTTCTGCATTGCCAGAAGTACATCCAGAGTCTGATAGGCTATGCTGTCAAGAGCTGCACAGGCTATATGAGCCGACGTTGTTCCCCTTGTTATTCCCACCAGTGTTCCCCGTGCATGCTGATTCCAGTATGGTGCACCCAGACCTGCAAATGCCGGGACAAAATATACACCGGCACTGTCTTTGACCTGAGCAGCAAGCTTCTCAATATCAGCCGATTTCTTTATTATACCCAGACCATCCCTTAACCATTGAACAACAGCACCGGCAATAAAAATGCTACCTTCAAGAGCATAATGAGTCTCATTGCCAATTTTCCAGGCAATTGTTGTTAATAACCTGTTTCTTGAAGTTATTGGTTTCCTGCCAATGTTCATAACCATAAAACAGCCTGTTCCATATGTGTTCTTTACCATTCCCGGTTCGATACACATCTGACCAAACAGGGCAGCCTGCTGATCTCCTGCTATGCCTGCAACGGGAATCTCAGAATCAAAAAGTCCGGATGTCTTTCCGTATATCTCACTTGATGATCTGACCTCAGGAAGCATTGATGCCGGAATGTCAAAAATCTTCAGAAGATCATTATCCCATTTCAGGGTATGAATGTTGAACAGCATTGTTCTTGAGGCATTTGATACGTCAGTAATATGAAGCCTGCCCCCGGTAAGCTTCCAGACCAGCCATGAATCGATAGTCCCGAATGCCAGTTCTCCTTTATCGGCAAGTTTACGGGCACCTTTTATATTATCAAGTATCCATTTTACTTTAGTGCCTGAAAAATATGCATCAATAATAAGTCCCGTCTTCTTCTGTATTGTTTTGTCATGTCCGGCTTCTTTCATTTTGTCACACAGAACTGCGGTTCGTCTGTCCTGCCAGACTATTGCATTGTAAACAGGCTTTCCTGTTTTCCTGTTCCACACAACAGTCGTTTCCCTCTGATTTGTTATACCAATGGCTTTAACGGCTGAACTCTTAAGATTTGACTTTTTTATAACATCGAGAGCAACACCTGACTGAGTTGACCATATCTCTTCCGGATCGTGTTCCACCCATCCCGGTTTTGGAAAGATCTGCGTGAACTCCTTCTGAGAGGATGCTACTGAATGACCGCTATGGTCAAATATAATAGCCCTTGAACTTGTTGTACCCTGATCGAGAGCAAGTATATATTCTTTCATAATGTATAATTAGAAGGTATAAAGTAATTAAATATATTTTTTTATAAGCTCATTATAAGAGTCCAGTTCTTTTTTCTGCCAGTTACCGTCATACCCCAGTTTTTCAGCCATTATCCTGACAACATCAGGAGCCATTTCAGCGCTGGCTTTTGCATTAAGCAAAGTTGCCCTGGTCCTCCTTGCAAGAACATCATCAAGATGCAGGGGCATTTCATTCCCGCATATCCAGGCAATCTCTGCCCTTGTATATGGAAGGTCTTTGTGAAGAGGCAATCCGGAATCGGGATCCTCAATAATGTTTTTTTCAATTTCCTTATATTCCTCCCCGTAAATACTCAGTCTGCCAGCATCATTCAATGAGTTTTTCTCTGACAGTTTAAGATTATACGTTATACATTTTCTCTTTTCAAGTAACCCTGCTTTAACAGCCCTGTCAAGTGTCTCCTCTGCCATGCGTCTGTATGTTGTCCATTTACCCCCGACAACAGATAGCAGCCCTGATGCTGAAAGGGTAATCTTATGTCGGCGTGAAACTTCCTTTGTGGCACCCGGATTTGAAGGATCAGCTGCAAGGGGCCTGAGTCCGGCATAGATACTTAACACGTCTTTCCGTTCAGGAGGCCTTTTAAGATACGAGGCTGCTGTATTAAGGATAAAATCAATTTCCTTTTCCTGTGCAACAGGCTCAAGGGAAATATCATCCAGAGGAGTATCGGTGGTTCCTACAACGACTTCATCATACCAGGGTATTGCAAAAAGGACCCTTCCGTCATCAGTTTTAGGGATCATTATTGCCGAATTACTCTCAAGAAATGACCTGTTCAGAACCAGGTGTATTCCCTGTGAAGGTCTTATTGATGGTAATGCTGAAGGATTGTCCATCTTTGCTACCGAATCAGCAAAAACACCTGTTGCATTTATGACAACTCTGCCGTTTATAATGAATTCTTCATCCGACAGCATTTCGTGAGCCCTGACTCCTGAGATATTTCCATTCCCACTCTTCATCAGCTCATCTACCCTGAAATAGTTGAGGACAGTTGCACCTCTTTTCACGCATTCACGGGCAAGAGCAATTACCATCCTTGAATCATCAAACTGTCCGTCGTGATAAACGATGCCTCCTCTCAGTCCTTCTTCCTTTAGGTTGGGAAGCCTTGAAATTGTTTTTTCTTTATTGATATAATATGATTTCCCAAGGCTTAAACGGCCCGAAAGAATATCGTAAAACTTCAGCCCCGCATAGTACTTTACAAAATCAAAATATGAATATAGCGGAATAATAAACTCCTGATCGGATGTAAGGTGAGGAGCATTTTTAAGCATAATACCACGCTCATGCAAGGCTTCTATTACAAGCATGATATCACCCTTCGCCAGATACCTTACTCCTCCATGCACGAGCTTTGTGCTCCTTGAAGATGTGGCAGTTGCAAAATCAGCCTGCTCAAGCAGCAGGGTCTCATATCCTCTGCTGATGCCATCAAGTGCTACACCTAATCCTGTAGCACCACCACCTATTACAATGAGGTCCCACATTTTGCCCTTTTCCTGCTTCAGATTTTTGATCAGTTCGGTTCGGTTCATCGCTGAAAATTAAATGATATGGAATATTAATAATACAAAGAATAATCAATAGTTCACCAGTTTATTAGCTGAATATTATTCAGTTAAATTGAAAAGTGCCGGTTTCTGGCAGGTGTAATCAAACCTCAGATTGCCATTGGCATCAGATTTTATTGAACTGTATTCTGTGCCATTAACCAATAGTTTAAACATCGTATCAGGCTTTAAATCCGAGAGTGAAATGTTATATGTTCCCGCAGACAATATTTCCCAGATATAGTTACCTTCATTCCAGTCATTAATAATGATATCAACGGGCCGACTATTAGTCCGTGTTAAAGTCAGTCCTTCTGAATCTCTGTTCCCTGGAAAAAATTTCAGAGTATCTCCTTTCATGTCAACTCCAAAGCTCTTGCTTGCCTCAAATGAAAAACCTGAAGAGGCAACTTTATACCTGTCAGACATTAAGTGTATATTATACACTTTATTTCTTAACATATAATTGAATTCTGTTCCGTTAAGGTCTTCAGGCAGATCAGGCTCAAGTCCGAATCTGTTCCATTTAGGCCTGATGCCATATATATCTCTGTACAGAGCGGTTATTGCTGTACCCGAACCGGCCAGAATATCTGATCCGATACCAGTCTGTGTCAGCCGGCTGAAACGTTGTGATGAAAGCCCGTCCTTATTATATTGTTCTAAAAGTTTCTTTATATACTTTAAAGCAATCTCTTTATTGTATTTCACATATGATCTTACACCTAAATAACCCCACGTTGGAAAAATATCTCCATTTTCATAGTTTGGGAATGGCCAGTTAACCCGTTCATACACCTCTTCCTTTTTAAATGATTCAAAACACAGCGGCCAGTGAAACAGATCTTCTGAATTTGTTTTTGCCTCTATCTGGTCAAGTACGGATTTTATCCTTTCAGGGTTATCACAAATTCCGAATGCTATGGCGGCAAAGTTGACAGGAGTCACCAGGTTATCTCCATGAAGGGATCCATCTTTATCACGCCAGTAGATATATTGTTTTTTTTCCTCCGACCAGAATCCTCCATATTGAACAGGCATATTGAAAGCCTCTTTAAGTCTTGTTGCAATTGTTGAATAGTATGCAGCCTTACCAGTATCGCCAAGTATTGTTTCACATTCCGCCCAGAGATTCATTGCTTCATACATCTGGGCATTTACAAAGGCATTCTCAAAGCTTGCCCACACCACATCAATCCAGTCACTGCACTTGTTCTCCCCGGTATTGTCATTTAGCATCTCAAAGATCCCGTTATTGTTGGAGTCCCTTTTAATAAGCCAGTTTAGCACCTTTTCACAGTTGAGCTTATGTGATTTCAGCCATTCTGTATCTCCTGTCTGGTGAAAAAGCTCGACGGTATTAATAACCTGTGAGGGCTGGGCATCAATGGTATATCCCCAGGGACAGTCATAATATCCTGTCTCATAATTATAGTTGCTGTTTTCAGCTTCAGGAACATCATGCCATCTTGAGAGGACCCTGCCATCACTCTCTGTTGCCTGGTCTCTTTCCTGGTCGAGCATAGATGCCATGTTTTTCAGATAATTCATATCATTAAGAGCCATCCCTAACTGGGCAAAGAAAGGTTCATGGAGACATTTCCAGTTTGTTACCCATCCGTTACCTCCCATTATATTTTTATCCACAACCCCGTACCGGCCTGTAGTATTAAGAAGTTCTCTTACTGCAACTGCATCAATTCCCTTAAGATCCCCCCTGCTGTATTGATTTTCATAATCAGCATAACTGATCTGGATTCTCATTGAAAGAATCCCTGCACTTACATCAAAAGGCCTGAAAACATCATTATGCCCGCTGACAAACCTGCTGAGATTATAACGTTGCCCCAACTCATTCTGTGTCAGATACTGGGTAAATTTAAACTCCTCATCCGGCGTATGGCTGAAAGAGCTCGCAATACTGCCTCCGGCATTACAGCCGGCTTCAATCCTTAGTCCTGTTCCTCTATCTGTCTCCCAGAAAGTTACGCCGTCGGTATGCACTCCATACGTATCATTCTGATTATGCAGGTATTTGCACCATACAACACCTCCGGTATTAAGGATACCTCCCTTCCACGTTTCCATGCTTCCGAAAAACCAGGCTGGCATGGCCATATCATCAAGATTCAGGTTTTCCGGGTACTCCCTCCTGATTTCCCATATGATATTATTTGCACTGACTGAAAAAATCCAGGTCTCTGAAATGCTTATACTGTCATTCCCAAAGACAATATCACTTATGGTAATCGTGTTTCGGCGCTTTTTAACTTTCAGCGTGTGAGCAGACTCCAGAGAGGAAAAAACACTGGAATGAGTCTTAATTGAAGTGCAGGCTCCTGAAGAAGAAAGTGTATTTCTTCCTTTTACTAAAAGCTCACTGATCCTGCAACCCTGAGCATAATCTATTTTAAGCTGTATATTCGAGGATGAATCGGTCAGGGTAATAATTTTCCCGTCACGATCATGGTCCAGAACCTGAGCGTGTATTGAAAAAGATATCAGCAGCATCAGTATGGCTGACAGGCTGCGCATTTAAGAATTTAAGTTTCTAATCTACAAACTTCAGACAGGATGGGGATTTTATTTTATAATCTTTCCCTGGAAGGATCGGAACACCGGTTTTTTTATTCAATGTGAAAAGAGTGATATTACCGGAATTCTGATTTCCAACAATAAGATACTTTCCTGAAGGGTCGATAACAAAATTCCTTGGCCATTCACCACCGCAGGAAGTAATATCTGCTACAGTTAATCTGCCGTCAGAACCAACTTTGTAAGTCACTATTGAATTATGCCCCCTGTTTGATCCATACAGAAATTTCCCGTCTCTTGATAAATGGACATCGGCACAGAAGCTCTTCTCACTGAAACCCTGAGGCAGTGTGGATAAAGTCTGGATCTCTTTAAGATTTCCGTCCTTTTCAATATTGAAAACCGTAAGAGTGGAATTCAGCTCGTTGATAACAAACATTTTCGAGCCATCCTTGCTGAAGGTAAAATGACGGGGGCCTGCTCCTTTTGCCAGCTTTGCGTACCCGGTATTTATAAGCTTGCCTGTTTCCCTGTTGAGATCATAAATAGCCACCCTGTCAAGACCCAGGTCAGTCAGATAGATTTTCTTTCCATCGGGACCCGGAGAAACCATATGAGCATGTGACCGCGTTCCCTCTTCTCCCCTGAACATTATTGTATCACTTACTTCAACAGGCACTCCTTTGGAATCAAGTCTCACTACTGCTACAGATCCTCCTCCATAATTAGCAATGAGCAGGTAATCCTCCGAAGGAGTCAGTGAGATATAGCATGGACCACCATTCGGTACAGCAAGATCCTTGATTTTCTCTGTTGTTCCAGATTTAAGATCAAGCTTAAGAGCAGTAAGTCCGCCTGCCCTTACTCCATTCATCCTGCCTACCTCATTTACTGCGTAAATCATGCTTAACTTCTTCGAGATGCAGAAATAGGAAGGATTATTTCCGGCATCATTTTCAGTAACCGGTGTGAAGGTCCCTTTTCCCAGATCAACATCAAGCACATGTATTCCTTTCTCTCCCTGGCCGGTATATTTTCCAACATAAAGCCTTGATGTCTGGCCATTAAGCACGACTGAAAATACCAGCAATAATACCGGAATCAATACTGAATTATAAATTTTTTTCATCATATAATAATTGATTTTAATGGAATGATGGAATCCGCATGTTTGAATATTATTTCTATTCTTGTTTTCATATTGTTCAATCATGTGAGTATCATCATAAGTATTTTATGTTCTGAATCTAAACTTCAAAGTCATCTACCTCCCTGTATGCCTCAATAACTCTTGCCTCTCCCTCTTTTGTTCTGCTCTTCATTCCATGTTCCATGCAGATAACACCCTGGTAACCCTTGCTATGTACAAATTTGAATACATTTTTATAATTGATTTCCCCTGTTGTCGGTTCCATTCTGCCAGGATTATCACCACAATGCAATGCAGCAATTTCGCTCCAGGCAGCTTCCATATTCGGTATAATGTTACCTTCTGTAATCTGCTGATGATAAACGTCTTCGATGATTTTGCAAGATGGACGGTTTACTGCCCTGCAAATAGCAAATGCCTGAGGTATGCCGGTCAGGAACAGTCCCGGATGGTCTCTTATTGTATTCAGAGGTTCAAGTACTATTGTTAGTCCGGCAGGTTCAACAATGTCACAACAATACCTGAGGTTGTCGATGACATTTGCTGTCTGGAAATCTCTTGAAAGTCTTTCGTCGTATCTGCCTGGTACAACCAGAGCATGTTTTGCTCCGGTTCTTTTCGCAACTTCCACACCCTCTTTCATTTTACTGAGCAGCATCTCCCGTGTTTCCTGCTTGTTAAGCACAAATGATGTTACAGAGAAGTCGGCATAAAGTACAAAAGGTCCGAAGTCCATTCCAAGACGCTGAAGTTCTCCTGTAAGTTTTACCTGCTCATCAGGAGGCCTGTTCATCAGTCCGTTGTCAAACATTGCTCTGAAACCCATATCGTGACAGAATTTTATATTGTCGACAATATCAGTTCCGGCATGCTCACGGAACATGCCAACCGAAGGTGCATATTTCAGTTTGAATGGAACAACAGGATCTGGTGCTTTTCCTTTTGTCTTTTTCTTCCCTTCCTGACCAAAAACTGCAGGAGCAGCTAAAACAGCGGCTCCTGCTAGTGTGGCTCTTCTTATGAAATCTCTTCTTGAATTTATCATATCAGAAAAAAATTACATTTAAGCAGTGGTTCATCTAAATCAACCCTCACCCGGTACGTAAGGAAGTCCTGCAACAGGTACTTCTTTAGGTATGTTCACCGGACCAAAATCAAATACTGTCGGGCCGAGTTTGAGGTCGGAGTTCATCATCTCCTCATAAGTGGTCTCTTTACCGGTATAAGCAGAGATACGTCCCATTATTGCTACCATGGTTGATATTGCAGTATTCTCCAGTTCATTGAATGTCTTACCGGTTCTGATGGCAGTTACAAGATCAATATGTTCCTGGACATAAGGATCAACACTTACATTATTAGTCGGTTTCCCGTCTTTATCCAGAGGATAATCATATTTCCAGAGCTCTGTTCCTGCAAGATCAAGTACTGCATTCCGGCAGTTGGTTGATCCCTTTGCACCCTGAAGTCGTTCGGATACATTGTTTACACAGCCATTAATCTGACGACACATACTATGAGCATGAATGCCGTTCTCAAAGGTATAATCGATGCTGAAGTTGTCATACTGATCACCGGTAACGCGGCGCAGTCTTGAACCAAAGCCTACTGCTTTGACGGGGTGAGAACCTGTGAACCAGTTAAGAACATCAAGATTATGTACATGCTGTTCAACAATATGGTCACCTGAAAGCCAGGTCCAGTTAACCCAGTTACGTATCATATACTCCATTTCACTCCAGCTGGGATTGGGATCGCGGTGCCATAGTTTGCCACCATTCCAGTATACTGTTCCACCAACCAGGTCACCAATAAGGCCCTGTGCTACCTGCTGCCATGTAGCGACATAGTCTCGCTGATGCCTCCTCTGAGTTCCAGTTGCAATGCTCAGCTCAAGCCCTTTTGCCTTCTGGGCTGTAGCCATAACTGACCTTGCTCCGACAGGGTCAACACAAACCGGCTTTTCTGAAAATACGTGTTTCTTTGCCTGGACACATGCAGCCAGGTGCTCTGGACGGAAATACGGAGGAGTTGCAAGAATTACAATGTCAACACCTGAATCGATCACTTTCTGGAAAGCATCGAAACCTGTAAAACAGTTCTCAGCAGGAACATCCTGGCCTTTCTGCTTCTTTATAGCATCCCTGCATGAATCAACTCTGTCCTGGAACGTATCACCAAGTGCAGTAACCTGAAGGTTTGGACCTGCACTAAGAAAATTGATTGCAGCTCCTGTACCCCGACCGCCACAGCCAACTACCCCTGCTTTAAGCACCGGCCCATCAGGAGCCTGGTCGAGCATAACAGGAATTGTAACGCTCTTTTTTGATTCACGGGAACAGCTGGCAAGTATTGTGGGAGCAACTACGCCTGCCACACCCACTGATGCTGCTTTGCCAAGGAAATTTCGTCTTGAAATACTGGATTTTTTCATATTGGTAAGGTTAGTGTTATGAAAAGAATTAATTACCTGCTATATGGATGACCTTTGTAAATATAAATAATAAATAAATTATTAGCCAGCAGCTTAAATATTTTTAACTATTAAAATGTTTAATTGTGAGATCCAGTGTTACCGGTCTTTTCATTGAACTCGCAAACAACTCTGAATCCCACATTAAAACAATCGGAATACCACCATATGCTTTTTGGCATTTGAGGATCAGTTTTAAGCCAGGCGGCAGTTCGCGTATAATCGCGGGCAGCACTTCTCAGAACATCTGCAGTGCTAAGGAATGATCCGCCTCTTACTACTCTTTCCTCACCTGAAGCCGGACCTGTTGGATCTTTCACAACTCCTTCCGGGTATATCGAATAGGCATCCGGCTGGTACCAGTCCGAACAGAATTCAGCAACATTCCCCAGCATATTTTTAAGTCCGAAAGCATTTGGTTTTACCCTGTCAGCAAGTTGTGTCTTTGCAGAACTGTTGGCTTTATATATCACATATGTGTTGATAACTGTTGTATCGTTTCTGGAAAGCTTTGCCCTGAGTCCGGTTTTCTGAAACTTATCAGGATCGCCAGGGAAAAAGTATGGCCCTTCACTACCCGAACGGCATGCATATTCCCACTCTGCTTCTGTTGGCAGACGATAGGTTTTGCCTGTTACCTTGCTTAGCCACCTGCAGTAGGTCTCAGCAGCATGAAAAGAGAATGATATGGCAGGCCTCTGCCCCATTCCCCATCCCTGGTCAGGCTGTCCGTAAGGAGGAGTTGCACCGGATATAGCATCAGTTTCATTCTCCCGATTTTTTCGGGTACCTTCCGTATCAGTAGTGCGACCCTCGGCAGCTGTCTGTACATAAAAAGCCAGATATTCATCCCAGGTTACCTCTATCTCAGCCATAAAGAAAGGACTCAGCTCAACTTCCCTTACCGGCCCTTCATCAGGCTGCCTGAAAGGCTCATCAGGAGGACTGCCCATTTTGAACTTTCCTCCGGGAACAGCAACCATATTGAATGATACAGATGAGTTTGGAATCTTTTCAGTATAATTTTCAAATTTATCCACTATTGCAGGTTCAGTATATATTTCCTTTGGAGCAGCCGATGCAGCACCGAATGTAGCATTGCTGCCATGTGTATATCCCTCTATATAATGACCTGCATTCAGGTGGCAGTTAATACAATGTAATTCATCATTATCTTTTGTCTGTGTGTAATATAAATGGGCATTCTCACCCTCCTTTGTAAGCTTTGCAGGAAACAGGTTTACATGACATTTCTTACAGCTGCTTTCAAAAACATGTCCTCGCGCTACTTCAAGCCTTCCCCTCTCTTCCCAGTTAAATGATGCGGAATCCTTTGTCCAGTAACTCCAGAGATCTCTCAATCCTGTTTTAGCTTTATGATAAAGGTAATTATCTCCTTTGGGCGGGAGATGGCATTCAACGCAGGCAATTCGTGATCCTGATCTTGTATCATAATGAACCGATTTTTTCCAGGCTGCATCAGCCAGGGGATGTATGTGACAGGACATGCAAAAATCATTTGAGGATGTTATATCAATGGCTTTTCCCCCCCCAAGTATCAGTAATGCTCCCAAAATCAGACCGGGAACAAACCAAAGCAGAACTTTCTTCATTTTTGTTTTTTTTGAGGCTTAAGATAGATAATTATCTTTCACAAGCCACAGGCTGTGAAAATTTTCACAATAAAAACAGTCAAAAACAGTTACTTATTGTTATAGTTTAAATTGTAATTTTGGCATTCAACCAAATAATGATGAAAAGGATTCTTATTCTCCTGCTTGTTATCATTTCTGCATCTTCCGTATTTGCACATCCATGGAAACCAAGACATTATGTAATTGTTGATACCGATGCAGGGATTGACGACATCAAAGCTATCTCAATGCTCCTGGCATCTCCTGATGTGAGGGTTCTGGCAATAAGTATATCCCCTGGAGCTCTGAATGCCCAGGCAGGTTACCGGAAGATTAAAAGCCTTCTTAACAGCTATTACCACGAGGGTATCCCGGTTGGCATAAACAGATCCTGCGGTTTCAAATCGCCGGATTTTCCAAATGCCCTTGAAGCCAGATGGGGAGATGAAACTCTTGTTAATCCGGCTGATGCACCGGAAAGCATTGATATGCTCAGAGAAATATTCTCCATTGAAAAAAACAAAGTGAGTATGATATGCCTGGGAGGATTATCAACTGCAGCGTCTGCCCTGAAACAGATCCCTCAGACCAGGGAAAGTATCAGACAGATAATCTGGAGTGCCGATGGATTCTCAGATAAAATGGGATTTAATTTTAAAATTGACCCTAAATCCGCAGCTAGTGTTATTGGAGGCGGAATACCGGTTTCAGTGGTGAAAAGTGCAGGATCAGTTGAATTCTATGATCATTCCCTGATTGGCAGAATCTCAGAAATCAACAATGTATATTCGGGAATGATCTCAAAATTCCTAAAATCAGAAGAAGGCAGGAATCATGAATTTTCGTTCAGTCTTGTTGATGATGCTGTGCCGGTATATTTGCATTATCCTGCACTCTTCAGTACCGATTCAACTGAAAAAGGCATTGAAGCTGTTCCTGATGATATCAGTCAGATAAAAGATAAAACAATAAAAATTTTCCGTGGAGAAACTGTTGAAAGAAACCAGGTTATTAAGGAGTTACCGGTGACTCCATCATTTTATTTCAATGACATTGAATCTTCTGTATCAGAGATCATTAACAAATACGGACCCGACGAATGGACATCAGGTGTGATAGCAAATGAACTGCACAGACACCTAGGTGTATTTGCTATTGCAGGTGTTAAGATGGGAATCAGGGCCAGAGAGTATTTTGATACAGGTGTTGATGAATTTAAAGTAACATCATTTGCAGGATCCATGCCTCCACTCAGCTGCATGAATGACGGTCTGCAGGTAAGCACAGGTGCTACTCCGGGTCACGGTCTCCTTACTGTTAAATCAGATTCGCTTGCCCCTGCAGCAATATTCACATATATGAACAGGAAAATTAAACTCACTCTGAAACCCGACATTGCAGCAATGATCAGTAACGAACTTAGCGAAATCAATTTTGTATATGGTCTTGACAGCGATATCTACTGGGAACTGGTCAGGAAAAATTCAATAAAATACTGGTTAAAGCTTGACCGACATGATATTTTCATAATCGAAAAGCTTCACTGAGAATAAAGATGAATGATTATCAAACATCCGGGGCATGTTTTTTGTTACTTCAAAGATGTTCATAACTCTGATATGAAGCAGTTATCGTTATTAGTTATTCTGTTCTCTCTGACTATTTCAGGGTGTAAAAAGAACAATTATGATGCTCCCGGATGCATTGAGGATAAAATAGATGCCTTTAAAGTAAGCGTTGTGTGCGATCACGGGGCCTATGTGGCATTATACAGCTTTAACGATAAGGATGTATATGTTTTTTTTGAAGGATACTGCGGGGCTGATCTTGGGGCAAAAGTATACTCATCAGACTGCCTTTACCTTGGATTCCTTGGCGGAATAGCAGGGAATACATTTATCCAGGGAGTGAACTTCTATAATAATGCCAGGTATATAAAGAGAATCTGGGAGAATTGAGATAATCCCTCTTTAAATATAACTGCAACAACACCCGGGAGATACGGTGTAGAAAAAATCAAAGCTATACTATATATTTCTCTGTGTGACTCTGTGTTCCAGATAGCTCCCGATAGCTATCGGGACGGAGCTCTGTGGACCTCTGTACAACAACAAGTTAAGAACTTACACAGAGATCACAAAGTTGTCACAGAGCTTAACAGAGGACTTTTTCTACATCCCAATGACAATTACTGAAATGTGATGGGAAGAAACTGAGCTCCTATTTATTATAGTTATCGAAAAAATCGTTCCCCTTATCATCAGTTATTA
>CAYLYN010000004.1:55753-58157 GCA_964387565.1 uncultured Rikenellaceae bacterium
AGCTCCTATTTATTATAGTTATCGAAAAAATCGTTCCCCTTATCATCAGTTATTATGAATGCAGGCATATTTTCAACACGGATCTTCCTTACAGCCTCCATTCCCAGATCTTCAAAATCGACCAACTCCACCGATTTGATATTTTCTGCCGCCAGAATTGCTGCGGGACCTCCAATTGAACCGAGGTAGAATCCACCATATTTCCGGCAGGCGTCTATTACCTGGCGGCTGCGGTTTCCCTTGGCAAGCATGATAAGCGAACCTCCCAGGCTCTGGAAAAGATCAACATAGGTATCCATCCTTCCTGCGGTGGTCGGTCCGAAACTGCCTGACGGCATACCGGCAGGTGTCTTGGCAGGGCCGGCATAATATATCGGGTGATTCTTAAAATACTCCGGTATTGGTTTTCCCTCATCAATTAACTTCTTGATACGAGCATGCGCAATATCCCTTGCAACTATCAGAGTTCCTGTCAGACTCAGCCTGGTCTTAACCGGGTATTTCGTCAGTTCTGCAAGCACTTCCTTAATTGGCCTGTCGAGATTTATCTCCACAGGTTTATCAAGCTCCGGTGCTTTATCAGGCATGAATCTCTCAGGATTACGCTCGAGTTCCTCAAGGAAAATTCCGTCAGAAGTGATCCTGGCCTTTATATTCCTGTCGGCACTGCAGCTCACGCCCAGACCTACCGGGCAGGATGCAGCATGCCTGGGAAGCCTTATAACCCTTACGTCATGAACGAAATATTTACCGCCAAACTGAGCTCCCACACCGTATTCGTGACATATCTTCTCTATCCTTTTCTCCCATTCCGTATCGCGAAAAGCACGTCCAGCTTCATTCCCTGCTGATGGCAGATGATCATAGTACCCGGCAGAAGCAAGCTTCACACATTTAAGTGTATCTTCGGCAGAAGTCCCTCCTATTACGAGAGCCAGATGATATGGAGGACATGCAGATGTTCCCAGATCTTTAATCTTTTCCTTAACAAATTTTACCAGCGATTCTTCATTTAACAGCGATTTTGTCTGCTGGTAGAGAAAAGTCTTGTTAGCAGAACCGCCTCCCTTTGTTACAAAAAGAAACTCATAAATATCCCCTTCCTTTGAATATATATCGATCTGGGCCGGCAGATTGGTTCCTGTATTCTTTTCCTCAAACATAGAAAGAGGAACTATCTGAGAATATCTGAGGTTCTTATTTTTATAGGTCTCATAAATCCCTCTGGATATAAATTCAGCATCATCTGCACCTGTCCAGACCTGTTCTCCTTTTTTTGCCACTACAATTGCAGTTCCGGTATCCTGGCACCATGGCAGATCTCCCTTTGCTGAAACTACTGTATTTCTGAGCATTACATAAGCCACAAACCTGTCATTATCTGTTGCTTCAGGATCTTTAAGAATCGACGCAAGTTTCTCAAGATGCGAAGTCCTGAGATAAAAAGAAATATCAGAAACAGCTTCTCTGGCAAGCATTTCCAGGCCCTTTGGATCGACCTTAAGAATCTTCTTTCCGCCAAATTCGGTTGCTTCTACATACTCCTTTGTAAGGAGACGGTACCTGGTGGTGTCCTTATCAATCTGGTAAGGCTTCTCATATCTGAATTCAGGCATATTCTGAGATTTAAGTAAATAAAAAGAGAACTTATAAACAGGACGATAATCAAAATTAGATAAATAGTACAAAAGAAACAACTATGATGTCAGCTTATTGTAAAGCTGATAATTATGCACCTGTTTCTCATACAAGTGTAAAAGGGAATTTCTCTCCTGCCCTGATACCCTTTTCCGTCAGGGTAAGTGTGCAGCACTCAACTTTTTCATCATGCTGAAATACGAGGATATAATCTTTTTCAAGGGCCTCCTTAAGTACACTTTCCTTTTCACTGATACTTTTAAGCGATTCTATATCATAACTCATATTCCAGATAAGAGGTATATGTGCTGAAGTGGGAATAAGATCTCCGGTAAACACCAGGGTTCTGTTATTATTTCTGATTACAGGTATCATAAGCCCGGGTGTATGGCCATAACATATCCTGAAACTGAAACCGGGGAAGAGTTCTCCTTCCTTTTCAAGGAGGTTTAATTGTCCGCTATCCTTCAGAGGGATGTAGTTCTCTGGAGGATAAGCGTCTTCCTCCCTGATATTGTTTTTCACTGCCCAGTCCCATTGAGCCCTGCTGACATGATAAACAGCTTTTGGAAATGTCAGATTATAATCATGTCCTTCTTTGCCTTTCATGATTCCCCCGCCACAATGGTCAGCATGCAGATGTGTCAGGAATACATCAGTTATGTCCTCCGGGTCATAGCCCCTTGCAGCAAGACCTTCAAGGAGTCCTTCTCCCCCATGAATAAATGTATGCCTGAAGAATTTTTCATCCTGTTTATCTCCCCAT
>CAYLYN010000005.1:0-57470 GCA_964387565.1 uncultured Rikenellaceae bacterium
ATGTCTGCCGTCCCTCCTGATACACCTGTTACAACACCGGTTGCTGATCCGACAGTTGCCACTCCCGTATTCAGGCTCGTCCATTCTCCCCCGCCTGTGGCATTCGAAAGGGTTGTTGTTGATCCTGTGCATACTTCTGCTGTACCTGTTATGGCTGCAGGAAGAGGGTTTACTGTCACTTCGGCATCTGATGATGTAGCTGAAACACAAATCCCGTTACTTACAACTGCCCTGTATTTAGTTGAAACAGTAAGATTCATTGCAGTGTATGTAGTGGCTGTATTGGCAATATCGGTGGAAGAACCCCAGTTGTTTGTTGAATACTGCCATTTCTCTACTGTGCCTGTATGACCCGATAATGTAAGTACTGTGCTGTTCGTACCTGAACATACTGAAGCATCTCCTGTAACATCACCTCCAACAGAGGCTGCGTAAACTGTAACTGTCTGTGTTACATAACAACCTGTGGCTGTAATTGTATATTTGATATCGGCAGTGCCACCTGAAACACCTGTTACAACACCGGTTGCTGATCCGACAGTGGCAACTCCGGTATTAAGGCTGGCCCATTCTCCACCGCCTGTAGCATTTGATAGTGTCGTTGTGGATCCAACACATACCTCGGCTGTGCCTGTTATGGGATCGGGCAGAGGGTTGACTGTTACTTCGGCATCGGTTGACGTTGCAGAAGAACATACTCCACTCTTCACTACTGCCCTGTATTTGGTGGTCAAAGTAAGGTTAGTGGCTGTATAAGTTAAATTTGTATTACTTATATCAATTGGAGTTGTCCAGTTGTCAGTTGAATACTGCCACTTCTCAACCGAACCTGTATGACCTGACAATGTTAGCACTGTACTGTTCGTACCTGAGCAAACTGCTGCATCTCCGGTAACATCTCCTCCTACCGATGCAGGATCAACAGTAACTGATTGTGTAACAAAGCAGCCTGTGGCTGTAATGGTATATTTAATGTCAACAACACCTCCTGAAACACCTGTCACAATACCGGTTCCTGAACCAACAGTAGCTATTAAATCATCCAAACTGCTCCATGTGCCCCCACCTGTGGCATCAGCCAGTGTTGTTGTTGATCCTACACATACCTCAGCTGTACCCGTAATTGCGGCCGGAAGGGGATTGACTGTCACTGTAGCAACTGACGATGGATTTGGCCCACAATCAGCTGAAACAGAAGTAATAACGCAATAATAATAAAATGTTCCTGCCGCAGAAGTATTAGGAGAATAAGTATCAGTTTGTGCTCCGTCTCCAGATCCAAGACTTGTTCCACCAGTATTTGAATTTGTGGTATTCGAATACCACTGATAAGTATATCCTCCTGTACCACCTGAAGCAGATACAATTAGACTCACAGTCTCCCCGGCACATATAGTAGTGGTAGCTGCAGGTCCGGTAATAGTACAATCAACAGCGGATGCACTGAAAAAACCTGCCAACAAACTCAGTATTAATATTAAAATTCGCTTTTTCATCTACCTTTCATTTTCTCAGGTCATATTGAGGTAAAATTAAATACCTGGCTGATCAGAACCTGAATTTTAATAAACTGATCATAGAATTACTCTCATATCTGTCTATACCGACAGCATAAATATTTCCTGCTTCGTCTGATATTACATCATTAACCGACTGGCTCCCCGTACTTCCAAAAATGACTTGTTTTCCTGGTAAAAGGTTGCCTTCATCATCAGTAATAAAAACTATCATCCTGGAAGAACTTCCGCTACCGGCCTGACCAGCCATCACAAAGTAACTGGTCTTATACCTTGCAATGGAATGGATTGAAAAAGAGACAGCGGATCCGGATGAGGATTCTATAGTTATAGCATGCTCATAAACCGGCTCCTCAAAGATATTCCGCTGCAATTCCCATACATAGGCACTCTGGCCCGATGCTTCCGTACCATTAGTGGAAACAACCAGGTAACCATCGTCAAGCACTTCAATATCAGCTGCATTCTCCTCAGCAACGCCTCCTATTATCCTTTGCTGGTTGAAATTTCCCTGTAAGTCAATCTTTACCAGAAGGATATTATTAAGGCTCTGTAAATCAGATGTCTTTTGTGAATTGTCAGTTGTTGCAAGGACTATATATCCGCCACCGATATCCTCTTTTATTGTTACAGCATCATCATTCCCCGGGTAACCTGCGGCCCAGTTGCCGGTTTCCGACAGATTATTATCAAGTTTCATCACAAGGATATCTTTCTTCCCTGCCACGTTCCCTGACGATTCAGTGGTGGCAACCCTATCTGCATCTGTTACACCCAGTACAATAAATCCCCACGATGTCTTAAGCAGATCAACAGCATACTGATTATAATTATCGCCCGTTTTTTTATATACCTTTTGTGAGATAAGGCTACCCTGACCATCTGTCTTAACTATATATACATCCTTAAGTTTTGTTACGGCATCAACGGAATATCCCACACAGACAACAGACCCGTCATCAAGCACTACTGCCTTTGAACCAACATTATATGATTCGTCTCCATAAAGATATTTCCATATCTGTTCCCCGTTATTATCAACTTTTATAAGCCCCAGCCTTTTAGAGGATTCTGCAGTGCTTATCCTGTTTTCACCTTCAGTTCTTCTGACATCAGTGAGCTGCCCGGAAATAATAAACCCATCCCCGGCTTTTGCAATCCCGTAACCGATATCTTCCATGGCATCACCATAGATCCTTACTATATTATTATTGATATCATCAGTCTTCCTGCATGAAGAGATAACAGCTGAAAACATCAATGTAAATAAAATTAACTTTCTCATGACCTACTGGTTCTTTTTTGAAGGTTTATAGAAGATCTGAGTATAACCGATGCTGAAATTCAGTGTGTTAATATTGAAATCATCATCAGCCAAATGATAAGAACTAAGTTCGGCAGAACTGTGATCTGCCGTCGGAAGTGATGGCCTTACAGTCTGATTAAAGAGTCCGAAACCGGAACGGGCTTCTGCAAAAATATAACCGCCTCTGGTCTTAAGTTTTACTCCTGCACCTGCCTGACCGAAAATATCCAGTGCTATCCTGGCATCCCTGCGGTTTATATCCGGACCTGTAACAGGCTGTCCGTTAATATCGGATGGACTAAATTCAGCTGTTGCAGTTGAGGAAAGCAAAATTGCAGGACCGGCACCCAGACGAACATAAGGTGTGATCTTTCCGAAATTCTTTATGTTATAATTTACAGAAACAGGTACTTCGATCCTGCTCTGCCGTTCATTATATTGCGATGTCCCGATGTTGAGTATCTTTTCTGTTTTTGTGAATGCGACCTGTGAGAATCCGGCTTCAGCATTCAGTTCAATTTTGCCTGTGAGCCTGAATTTTGCTTCAAGTCCACCGTACAGGTTCAGGGCATTAAACGTGTACTGGCCTTCAGAAGAATTTCCCGATACTGACCGGTGGTCTATGAATGTGGTAAAGGGAAGATTGGTACCTAACCTTAGAGATATCTGTACAACAGGATCTACCTGAAAATTATTGTAAAGGTGAACAAACGAAGAATGATCCGTTTCACTTAGCTGATACTCCGGGTTTCTTTTAAGAAAATTGAGCATTGCTGAATCGGCCTTTTCAAGCTCATCTTCAAACAGGTAGGTCTGAATGATAAGTTTATAAGCAGCCAGTGACTCTTCACGGTTAAATCCTGATTTAAGACACTCCTGAAGCAATCCGGCCACCTGCTCAACCTGGCCCCTGTCAAACAGGTTCTGCGCAGTCTGCAGCTTTTCGGCGCAGCTTCCAGCTTCTGCCTCCTGAGCCGATAAAGCTACCGGGAAACAAGCCAGGAACAACAAGATGAGGCAATTTCGGATAAGACACTGAAAGAAAATTTTCATGTGTAAATTATTTTAATTCACAGGTCACATGGAACCCACATGCAGATAGATTTTTCATGTTTTTTTGTGTTTTAGAACATGAGGGTTTCATCACAGTTATCCTTATTTAATTGGATTCATTTTAATATTCAGACTCTTTTCAGGACAGGTCTTCTCAAGAGGAATATCCCTGCCAACATAGGTATTCCATTCATCCTGGGTCATATTACGCGAAAGCTTGTTACATACATCCTGTACCAGGTTATCAACGTGTGCAGGACGGCTCACAAGGTTCTCCTTATCATCATAGGAACCTGATACAATAAGCTGCCCGTCAGGACTGAACTGTATTACCATAACGAACTTTTCATGGTCATTAAAGGTTAAAGGAGGTTCAGTAAGATCAGTGATATCTTTAATATTGAATATTTTAAGCGTCTGATCGTTACTTGCGGTTGCCATCTGCTTAAGCCTGTTATTGAACTGTATATCATTAACCTGAGCGGTATGCGCTTTTACATCTGATATTTTTCTGCGCTGAATTATATCCCATAGTTCAACTGTTCCGTTAACATCTCCAAGTGCCAGAATATTATTGTCAGGATTAAACCTCACTACTTTTATGTTTTTACCAACTGTTTCAATCCTGAAATTATCTGCTTTATTTTCCTGGTTCCATACCACAACTCCTCCTTCACTATTTATCCCGGCTACATATTTTCCGTTAAGTGAAACATCAATAGATGTAAGAGGCAAAGTACCATCAGTCAAATTTGAACTGGTCCGTGCCGATAGATCCCATTTAAGAACTTTTCCATCAAGCGAAGCTGAATAGAGATACTTACCGTCATAAGAGAAAATAAGTGACTTAAGTTTACCCTTGTGCCCGGTCATCTCATATCCCTGACTGTTCCCTTTAAGTGACACCATTTTAATTGACGCATTACTGCTACCCATGGCAAGCCATGAAGCATCAGGGCTCACTGTCAGAACCTCAATTATATCTGTTCCGGAGTATACTATCTGAAGTGACTGATCCTCTCCGTCGAGCGACCATTTCAATACCTTCCCGTCATATCCTGAGGTGAAGAACTCCCGTTTGCCGGGAACAAATGCAATACTTCTTATTCCACCTGTGTGGCCGTGGAACGATTTATAGTTTACATTTCCATAGTTTTTGGCGACATTATAAAGCCCGGCATAGATATCAGCATCGTTATCAATGCCTCCGTTATTCTTGTTAAATATATAAGCCTGGTATGCAAGCAGAGACTGAAGGTCTTTCTGCCCCTGTACCTGTAATGACTTTATTGACATGGACTTACCTATTGACAGCATCCTGAGTCTGAGAGCAGCATTTCTCTGTTCAAGGGCAGTCTGTGCATTCTGGTCAGCTCTTAAACTTGCTCTCTTGGCAGAATCAGATTGTTCAAGTGCTATCTGCTGTTGCTGTAAAGCATAAGCCTCATTTTCAACTGCCAGTTTTCTCTGGGCTTCGGCAAATATCCTCTGCCGCTCCGCTTCTTCAGCATTCCTTGTAGCTACTGTGGCGTTTGAGTCTGCCACTACCCTTGCTTCAATAGCTTCAACTGTAGATGAGTCAGCTCTTACCTTTTCTCTTTCAGCCTGTATCCTTCTCTCCTCAGCAAGTACCGTCTGCCTGTCGGCAGCAATCTTCTGAACGAAGGCAAAGAGCATGAATCCGACAGAAATGATAGCTGCAACTCCAAGGATCAGGGCAACAATCCTTGTCCTTCTCATCTGCCGCTTCTGCAGTCTGATCTTATTCTCTTCCTCTTCCAGGTACTCCTTCTCACTTGTCCGCAGATAGACCATTGCACGTTCAAATGCCGGGTTATACCTTTCGGCCCATGCAAGTGTGGGCTTATGCTTATCGCGCCAGTTTATTGCAAGCTGAAGGTCAGGTGGTCTCCACAGACTCGTCTTGCCCTGCTGGTACATCGCCGAAGCTTCCGAAAGCCTTAAATACATCTGCACTGATGCAGCCTCATCATCGACCCACTCCCTGAGCCTGTCCCATAAACGCATAAGACTTTCGTGTGACAGATCGATAATGGAATTATCATCAAGAGACACATTCTGCCTTGGTGTAATAAATGATCTTGATGGTATCCTGAATTTCTCAACCACTTCAAAAAGATCCTCACTTGTACATCCTGCAATGGATTTTATTTCAGTTACGGAAGAGGGGTGACGCAGACCTTTGTTATCTGAACCTTTTTCTGTTATTGTTTTGAACATAATTTCGCAAACCTCCCTGCCTTTAGGGCTAAGCTCTTCATAAGCTTCGTTTGCATGCAGCGACATCGCATCGCTCATTGTTCCAACCGAGTCATAATCGGTCTTATCAATAGGTCTGTCAGGATCATCAAGTTCCTGCCAGCGGTTCCAGGTTCTCATCATAGCATGCTGAAGAACAGGCAGCTGATCAGTTCTGTCACCAATGTCCTTTAGAAGTATTTCTACCAGTCTGGGATCGATCTTAGCCCCGGCATAATTCACAGGACCTGTTATAGCTTCCCGGTAGTTTTCAGTCCCCATATGAGGGACGAGATAATTGCTGTTGTTTATTAATTGTGTAAGCCCCTGATAATGTGCACATTCTCCAATAAAATCGGAACGCATTGTAACTATTGTGAAAACATTAACAGCGCTCTGGCCCACGGAATTTACAACACAATCAACGAATTTTGCAGTTGCTGCATGACTTGAATCACCTTTACCTAGTGAACTGTAGCGGAATAACTCTTCAAACTGGTCGACAACAATCAAAACCTTTCCCCCATCTCTCTGTATCATCTTTCTGACAGCTTCCGTAATTCCATCCGGACTGGTGAGAAGCTCTTTCATAATGTTTTCTTTCTTTGCTGCCATGCCAGAGCCATTAGCAGATCCCTCTGCCATTGCCTCAGCCAGATTTCCAAAAGGATCATTCCCCGGTCTGAAAGATATTATCTTCCATGGTCCTGAATTACTTGTATCAAGCTTTCTTACCCTGGGTAAAACGCCGCAGTAGATGAGAGAAGATTTACCGCTTCCTGAGGCTCCTATTACTGTAACAAACCTGTTATTCAACAGTTTGCCCAATACTTCCTCACTCTCACCAGCCCGGCCGAAAAAGAGATCACTCTCTTCCGGGGCAAAAGGTCTCAATCCGGGGAAGGGATTGAATTTCTTTGTTTCTGTTATCGGACCCATAATTAATAATTTCCGTACTAAACTCTAACTCCTATCACCAGGATATCATCTATCTGTTCATTATCTCCTTTCCATTCATTAAGTCTGCGGTTAAGAGCCTCTTTCTGCTGGCTCATTGGCAGGGAATGCACTTCAAGGAGAAGTTCCTGAAACCTCCTGAGCATGAATTTTTTATTATCCGGACCGCCAAACTGGTCGGGATATCCATCGGAAAACATATAAATACAATCTCCATCAATAATATCTATCATATTGTTTGAAAATGGTTTAGGAACACCACCCTCATATACTCCGATAGGGTATCTGTCGCCTTTGTATAAGGTAACCTCATCATTTCTGATCATTACCATAGGATTGTTTGCCCCGGCAAATTCCAGTTTTTTTGCTTCCAGATCAAAGATACAGAGGGCCATATCCATACCGTCCTTGATAGAATTCTCTGAGAGATTTTCATTAAGTGTATTGATGACACCTGCATTTAGTTCATCCATAATTGAGGCAGCAGACCTGGCTTTCTTTACGCTTACGGCATAGTTAAGCTGGTTAAACCCTACAATCGACATAAATGCACCAGGCACTCCATGCCCGGTACAGTCTACAGCAGCTATCATGCATAAACCATCTACACCATTCATCCAGTAAAAATCACCGCTGACAATATCCTTGGGCAGATAAAGTACAAAGTATTCACTGAAACAGGCATCGATAACATTAAATGACGGCAATATTGCATTTTGTATCCTTCTGGCATAATAAATGCTGTCCATAATGTGCTTTTTCTGCTCTTCAATCTCCTCTTTTTGCTTTTCTATCTTCTCAGTCCTTTCCTTCACCTTCTCCTCCAGCTCATAGGTATAACTTTCAAGCTGGGCAATCATCATATTGAATTTCTCTGTAAGCCTTGTTATTTCGTTATTGCCTGAAACCTCTGCTCTCTCTCTCAGATCACCGTTTGTGATCCTGTCAACATTCTCAACAAGCTTCTTTATAGGCAGAGTTATAACCTTTGTTTTGCGGTATATCACTCCGCTAAGTACCAGCATTGTTACAAAAAATACCAGGATAAACCTGAGTGCCTCATTCCTGAAGAGCTCCTGCTGGGCAGTCCGGTCAGAAATGATCCTGATAACCGAACCCTTGTACAGGCTAGAACTGGATTTATCCTTGCCTGTTGCACGTTCCATATAGATATAATTGTAATGATACCACTTATCACCCTCCTGCTGCATTAGCTCAATGGTATCCTTGTACTGAAATACCTGCAGCAGCATATCGTCCTGGTTATCAATCCTCAGAACATTTTTATTCATGCTGAAAGGTTCGTCAGCCATCAGGAATAGTTCGACATCAATAATCCCTTCAGTTTCACTTTTCAATTCAGCCTTGGTATCTTCAATAGCCTGGACGATATCGTCCACCTGTTTTGAATAGGCTCCAAGCTCAATAATATATTTCTTATCACGGGTAGCCTGGTAGGAGAATTTCTTAGGCCTTTTGGTCGCCTGTTCAATAGCAAACAGTTCTGAAACAAATTCACCTGATTTCTGTATATCCTGCAGGGTTTTTTTCATATTCTCCCCGAGGGAAAATAGATTAAAACCCAGGTCTTGTTTGAAGGTAGTATTTATGATTACCCCGTCGGATGAAATAATATAGATATCCTCATTCTGGTTATCCATTCCTATCTCATCAGCAATTTTAACCAGATCAGCTTTCTCAATACCATCAGTATTTGCAAAATATCTATCGACAAGCAGAGAGCTCAGTTCCCTGAACCTGTTATTATACTGATCATCAATAATATTCGTGGCAATATCCTGAAATTTAAGAATTTTAGTGACCTCATTTGCCAGCAGTTTATTTTTCTCATCAGTACCGGTACTGAGAATTGAACGTGTACGTGTAAAATTGATTCCTGCAATAACAAGAAGAGCAACAACAGTGGGTATTGCTATATTGAAAATGAACTGCCGGAATATTGTCGTCTTTCTCAGGGCCATCAGATAAATATTACGCTTCGTTACTATTTATGTAATTAAAAATTTCAATTGAGCTTTCCGGAAATTGATAATCAAAATCCTCTGCTACAGCAAGTGAAAGGGAATAGAAGGATCCTGTCCCTTTGTTTCCACCCGCAAATTCTTTCTCATCCAACTTGCCTTCATAATGAATAATCACTTTCCCATTTCCCTGTTTCTGTGAAACAGGCCAGATAATGGAATTATCCATTATGACTGAAGAAAGTGTTGGAAAATCCTTGTGAAACCGCAGATTTTCTGCAAGAGTAAGTATTTCATCCTCCAGAATCCCGGGGAAGCACTTCGTCAGGAACAAAGTCTTCTCAAAAAGCAACTCTTCGCCTGCCACTTCTCTTCCGGCTATCTGGTCGAGCCTGCTTCTGGCTGTGGCAGGCAGGCGAGGCGAAACTGATTTGTATAGCTCTTTTCCTGTTCCTGAAACAATCCTTACAGCCTCTTCGCGCAGAATTTCCTCCGGACTAAAAAGAAGGGCAACCACTGATTCAGTCAATGCTTCGTCTTCTATCTCTCTTATGCTCCTGAGAACAGAAGCTTTTGTCCAGATGCTTACAAGGTTATAGTCACGGTTTATTATATCCTCAATCAGTCTTTTATATTCCGGCACCTCAACAGGGAAGAACTGGAAAAGATTCTTAAGCTTTTCCTCATCAGGAACGGCATCGACGAGCATTATCAGTTTCTGCTTTATGGATTCATCTATCACTATATCAATCATCTCCAGTGCGAAGTTGACACTTTCAACAGTTTCACTGTCAAGATTTTCCTGTATTTTTACTATAGATCCTTTGTCGTAAGAAATTGACAGAAGGTTAAAAAGATAACGTCTCCATCGGGATATCTCCTTATTAATAACCTTCAGGAGCACCTGGTCATTATTTTTTTCAATGCTCCTCCTGGCTGAAAGATTCCATGTCATAATCCCGATTGTCTCTGTTATGAGTTGGTGAAGCTTATCTTTCTCCTCCATTGAAGGGCTGAAGTCTATATCAAGAAGACATTTCAGGGCAAGTTCCTTAAGCTGCCTCGAATTTGACCATAACCGGGAAAAGAGAAATAGCCTTGTCTCCGGAGTATTTATCTTTCCAAGGAGCCTTAATATTGTCATGCTTGTATTAATATTGCCAGAGGAAGCAAGATAAAATCTCTCCAGCTCTTCCCCTGCCTCATTGCCGAAAGTCTTGAGTACAGCAAATGCATCAGTCTCCAGGCCTTTGAAATTCAGGCACTCACAAACTTCCGGAAGCATATCCTTAAGCTTAAATTTTCCTATCAGGAAAACACCCATCCTCTTAGCCTCTAATGAGTTATCGCGCAACAACCTGAGAATCTCTGTTGTTTGAGGCATTCTGGATCCTTCAAGTACTTTTCTCGCCGAAACAAGTTTATCTGATCCTGTTCTGCCGGCTGAAGAAATTTCCTCAAGTCGTTTCAGCAGTTCTCCGGCAAGCCGTCGGTTATTATCATCTATCGTCCCAAGACTATTCACTTTCCTGAGTACCGGTACTAGTGTTGTGTCATTCCCTGAGGATGAATGATCAATAATCTTCCTGAAATACCATTTGTTTATTCCACCTTCAAGGGTGGAAAAATCGCCTGAAATAAGATTAAAATAATCCTTTCTGAAAGCACTCTCTGCGGCAAATCTGCTATTTAGCTCTGCTTTAAAGACTCCCTGATCGGGTAAAACACTTTCCTCAGTAGTTTCAAGAGCTTTCCTGATGGACTTTCGGTACTCATTATAAAGCATCACTGCAACAAATACCCAGATTATTATGAATATGAAGAGTACCCATGAAAAATGAATGAGCTTAATAAAACTCAGAACACCCATTCCGGCAAGGATCAGACCTGATGAAAGAGCGGCTATTTCATTTACAGTACCATCCATTACCGATTGAATCTCATACCTTATCTTCTCATTTATGGTCTGATATATCACTTTGAATGAAGGTGATTCAATAGAATCTTTAAGTGATTTGGAGAATAGCCTGCTAAGAGCAAGCAGAAGGAAAAAAATGATGAATCCACTGGCAGCTTCAGGAGTATATCCCATTGTCATCCCGATGATTATGGCAACAGCAGTAAACACTGCAACCAGAACCGGAGAAATTGCGAGGCAGGTTCTCAGACCATAATTTCTTATGAGATAAGAGAATACCAGAAGCTTTACAAGAAGAGTAAAGATCATCATGGAACCTGTAAATATTCCAAGGAACCTGGCCATATCTTCCTCTGCCGGATACTGGGCCCTTGTAACTGCCATAAAAGAATACTGTACAAAGAATGCCGTAATAACAGAAAGCGCCACAAATATCCCCATTACCCTTGTGTACCTGTCTTCCCTGAAAGTTGCAATAACTGATTTCTTCTTCTCTTTTTCACCGGGCAGTTTCTCTTCCTTTCCTGAAACAAAACTGAATCTTGATCCTATGATTATCTGTACAATTGTAGCTAACAGAACTGATAAGGCGCTAATAAGCAGAATATTATGAGACTCGAACCGGAAAGCCAGCAATACAGGAATTGTGTAACAACTTATAATTATCCCAATTACCAGTCCTGCATCAACCAGACCGAACAGCCTTTTACCCTGCCTCAGAGTAAATAAACGTCCTGCTGTTCCCCAGAACCCCAGAGCAGCAAGAATATTGAGAGGGCCAAGCATAATAAAAACAAGAAAGATCACCCATTTCGCAGAAAAGAGGATTACAGCAGTCCACAGCAACAAGCTCAGTATTGTAACAAAAGCAAGGTTAAGGATTGCGAAGTTTCTGAATTTCATTCTTGTCTGTAATCCGGTATAGAGGGCTGTAAGAAATATTCCTGCAAAACCGGAAACCACATAACCCCGGGCCATCATCTTCTCATCAAATATCGAAAGGAAAAGCGAGTGAGCGCTGATGTCAAATGCACCGAAAAAAATACCTAAAAAAACAGATTGGGTAAGAAGCATTAAAACCATAGATTCCTCACCGGATTCAATTCCAAGTGCAGAAAGCAGTTTTTCTCTCATTATTTCCCCTTTAGAATTTAATGAAAGCTAAATTAAGAATTTAATCCATAAAAGGTTACGGAATCCCCTTTTTTTTGACAAACTGCGCATTTTTGTATACCAGCTTGCACTGGTTTCTATGCTTCTCTATCCAGTTTTGAAATAATAAGAACTTTAAGCGAACTTAGATCAAGATTATAACCATCAACAATAATGTGAGATTTTTCATACCATCCTGCCCTTTCCGACAGCTTACTTACAATATATTGCAGGAGTCTGTCCCCTGTGAGATTTGTAATAAGAGGTCTTTCATCAGATGATCTTTTAAGTCTGCCTGCAAGCTGCGATGGAGTGAGTTTCAGATATACTGTCAGACCCGAATTATTCATAAATTCCATATTACCATTGTAGCATGGCGCCCCGCCTCCTGTAGCCACAATAGTATCAGATTCGGGACTCAGGGCTCTTAGAGTTTCCGCTTCAATTTCCCTGAAATGGTCTTCACCATGATCAGCAAATATTTCAGGAATAGTCTTACCTGTATGCTCTTCAATTCTTTTGTCAAGATCAATAAAAGACCAACCAAGTGAAGCTGCCAGCTTCTTTCCTGCGGTAGTTTTTCCGCTTCCCATAAACCCGATGATATAAAGTATATGGATTCCGGGCATCACAATTCCAGTTTCATCTGTGCCGGATCATCTCCAGGTCCCGGCTGAGGAGGAGTTTCTTCCTCATCCTTAGGAATAACTGAAGGCATAGCTTCCTTCTTAACTACCGGCTCAATTTCCTGAATATTGTCAACCATATAGCTTGTCAGCCTCTTTCCTTTGGCTTTATAGCTTTTAACCCCTATAAATTCAGCTACTTCAATTATTTCATTATCCCTGCTCTTGTGCTTCCCTCCGAAATGAATTTCAAATCTTGGATATTCAACTTCTGTAATACTAATAAGCCTTGACTCAGGATCCTCATTTATAAAGCATTGGGGCTTTTCCGACTCTTCGATCATGAACCGTTTGACATAATAGAACTTTTGTTCGGCATCCCAGTAAACGACTGAATAGACTTTACCAGGTTTATATTTTTCAATAAGCAGAATATTGTCCTCGAAATGATTTGACAGATCAAAGCCGGTAATCCGGAAATATCCGTTTTTGGTAATTACCTGTATTTTATCCTCTGCACTGAACTCGCCGAGGAATGTTCCCCTGCCATCCACATTCAGCCTGAAAACGGCATCATCAAACCATATTTTCCTACCGCCAAGTGTTGAAAGACCCTTCTCTTTGAGTGCTATCTTGTGAACAGCATTCCTGGTGAGTATATTTCCCATTGAAGACTTTCCCTTAATGTTCATCTGCCCGAAATCAAATTCAAAGACAAGCTTTTTAAGTCTCGCTTTTGGTTTATGATGGACTCTTATGACTTCAGCTTCACCGTTTGGATTAACACTCAGGTAAACAATCCTGGAGCCCTGGGTCCCCCTTGTCAGATTATATTCCTTGTCACGGGTAAGTCCGGTAATTGCACATCGTTTTGCCAGGAGAGGGCCATCCCTTCCGTCCTGGTAAACGATATTGTAGATTGTCCTTTCGTCATTCTTAAGAAATACCTGTGCATAAAGAATATCGGTACCCACAAAGACCTTTTCAGAAACCTTTGTTATAAGATATCCTCCGTCTTTCCTGATTACAATTATATCATCAATATCAGAGCAGTCGCAGACAAATTCATCTTTCCTGAGCGCTGTACCCAGAAAGCCTTCCTTGTAGTTAATGTAAAGTTTGGCATTGTTGGCAACAACTTTCGTTGCTTCAATAGTATCAAAACTTCTGATCTCAGTTTTACGTTCTCTCCCCTTTCCGTATTTTTTCCTGATCTGCTTGAAATAATTTATGGCAAAGGGAATAATGTTTTTAAGGTGATTTTTCACCTCTTCAAGTTCGCTCTCAATTCCTTTTATATGCTCATCAGCTTTTTTGACATCATATTTTGAAATCCTTTTTATCCTGATCTCTGTCAGCTGAATAATATCTTCCCTCGTAACCTCCCTGAGAAGCAGTTTCTTATATGGCTTCAACCCTTTATCGATCGCAGCAATAACACCTTCCCATGTATCAACCTCTTCTATATCCCTGTAGATCCTTTTCTCTATGAAGATCTTTTCGAGTGAAGACATGTGCCATTCTTCCTGCAATTCGTCCCTTCTGATTTCAAGTTCCTTCCTGAGCAGTTCAACAGTTTTATCAGCCGAATGCTTAAGGATAGTGCTGACACCCATGAAAGAAGGCTTATCATCAACAATTACGCAGGTATTTGGTGAAATTGAGTATTCGCAGTCGGTAAGTGCATAAAGGGCATCGATGGTTTTATCGGGTGAGACCCCGGGAATAAGATGAACAACAATCTCAACATCAGAAGAGGTGTTGTCATCTATTTTTTTGATCTTTATCTTTCCCTTTTCATTCGCTTTAATAATTGATTCAATAAGGGTGCTTGTCGTTTTTCCATAAGGTATCTCCTTAATAACCAGCGCCTTTTTGTCAATCTTATCTATCTTTGCCCTGACTTTAATGACACCTCCCCTCTGACCGTCATTATATTTTGATACATCTATTAATCCACCGGTCGGAAAGTCAGGATATATAACGAAATCCCTTCCCTCCAGGTAGTCAATTGAAGCATCAATAAGCTCATTGAAATTATGCGGTAGTATTTTAGATGCAAGTCCGACTGCAATACCTTCGCCTCCCTGGGCAAGTAGCAGCGGAAATTTTACAGGAAGTGTTACTGGTTCCTTATTTCTTCCATCGTATGATAATTTCCATTCTGTTGTTTTTGAATTGAAAACCACCTCAAGTGCGAATTTGGATAGCCTGGCTTCAATATAACGTGGTGCAGCCGCACCATCACCGGTAAGCAGGTTACCCCAGTTTCCCTGGGCCTCAATTAAAAGATCTTTCTGACCTAACTGAACCAGGGCATCACCTATTGAGGCATCACCATGTGGATGAAATTGCATTGTATGACCGATAATATTGGCCACTTTATTATAGCGGCCATCGTCCATGCGTTTCATGGAATGGAGGATACGTCTCTGTACCGGCTTAAGTCCGTCATTCAAATGAGGTACAGCCCTTTCAAGAATAACATATGAGGCATATTCAAGAAACCAGTCCTGGTACATTCCCGACAAAGCCGTAACAGAATGAAGAGCAACCGGCCCTTCCTGGTCCTGCTCCTTACCTTCATTTTTGTTTAATTCAAGATCCTTTTCTTCCATATAAAACTGCAATGTCAGATATTGCTACAGTTGGATTTCCTCTTCCACTTTATCGTCTTCAATTTTCAGATTATCTATAATAAAATCCTGTCTCTCAGGAGTGTTCTTTCCCATAAAGAATTCGAGGTAACCGTTTACAAGGTCATCCCTTTTCATCCGAACAGGTTCCAGCCTCATATCCTTTCCAATGAAATGCCTGAATTCATCAGGTGATATTTCACCCAGCCCCTTGAATCGTGTAATTTCCGGATTTGGGCCCAGGGCCTTTATGGCTTTTGCTTTTTCCTCAGGGGAATAACAGTAACGAGTCTCTTTTTTATTTCTTACACGGAAAAGAGGTGTCTGAAGGATGTAGACATGTCCTTTTTTTACAAGATCAGGGAAAAACTGGAGAAAAAAAGTAAGAAGAAGGAGCCGTATATGCATTCCGTCAACATCAGCATCTGTTGCTATTACAACATTGTTATACCTCAGGTTTTCAATGCCATCTTCTATATTAAGTGCCGCCTGCAGCAGGTTGAATTCCTCATTCTCATAGACTATTTTCTTGGTAAGACCGTATGAGTTCAACGGCTTGCCTCTGAGACTGAAAACAGCCTGTGTTTCAACATTCCGTGATTTTGTGATTGATCCGCTTGCCGAGTCGCCTTCAGTTATGAAAAGAGTCGAATCGAGCTTATTGGCATCATTTGAATTATAATGGGTTCTGCAGTCGCGGAGCTTTTTATTGTGAAGACTGACCTTTTTTGCCCTGTCTCTTGCAAGTTTCTGGATAGAGGAAATTGCTTTACGCTCTTTCTCTGCATCCTGGATCTTTTTCAGAATAATCCTTGCAGTTTCAGGATTCTTATGAAGGTAATCATCCAGCTGCTTTTTAAGAAACTCTGAGATGAAGTTTCTTACAGATGGTCCTTCAGGTCCCATATCTTTGGATCCCAGTTTTGTTTTGGTCTGCGATTCGAATATTGGTTCCTCAACCTTAATACTTATGGCTGCAATTATGGATGATCGTATATCAGCCGGATCAAAATCCTTCTTGTAAAACTCCCTGATAGTCTTGACCAGCGCCTCACGGAAAGCTATGAGATGAGTTCCTCCCTGAGTAGTATTCTGCCCGTTAACAAAACTGTAATAATCCTCTCCGTACTGAAGTCCGTGCGAAAAAGCAATTTCTATGTCATCCCCCTTCAGATGTATCAGCGGATAAAGCCCCTCTTTGCTCATATTCTCATTGAGAAGATCTGCCAGTCCGTTGCGCGAAATGAATTTATTGCCGTTGAAATTGATAATGAGGCCGGCATTCAGGTAGACATAATTCTTAATCATTGAATCAACATACTCAGAGATGTAGAAATAGTTTCCAAACATCTCTTCATCAGGTTCAAAGATTACTTCCACGCCATTTTCTTCCTGGGTAGCGGCCAGAGGCAGGTCGTTTTTTGTCAGTCCATGCTCAAATTCTATTGCCTTTACCTGGCCATCACGAAAAGATCTTATTATGAATTTCCCGGACAGAGCATTAACAGCCTTGACACCAACACCGTTAAGTCCTACAGATTTTTTGAATGCCTTGGAATCATATTTGGCACCTGTGTTCATTTTGGAAACAACATCGAGAACCTTTCCAAGCGGAATGCCCCTGCCATAATCACGAATCCTTACCTCCCTGCCAGTAATGGATACATCAATCTTTTTCCCGTTACCCATCATATATTCATCAATGGCATTATCCATTACCTCCTTAAGAAGCACGTAGATTCCGTCATCCTGTGAAGAGCCATCACCAAGCTTTCCAATATACATTCCTGGCCTGAGCCTGATATGTTCCCTCCATTCCAGGGTTTTTATATGTTCCTCTGAATAACCAACTGACATTTTAGGAGAAATTTGCGCAAATATAAGAATAAGAAGCAGGCGTTATTCCTGAATTTTTCAACAAAAGAGGTGATTTTTGGCACAAAGAAGGGATCAGACCTTACATTTACAAATCATTCAATCAGTTATTCAGGCAGGCGAAATTACTATCTTGTTGATAAAACAGCTCCTAATCCAGAATTCCCATCTGTTTCATTAAAAGGGCAGCATTCATCTTGTTTGTAACTCCATCACAGAGTTTATAATCGAACTTAATATCCTCTCCATCTATTTCAACCTCAAAGCATTTATTGAAAACCCTGCCCTTATACTCATCTTCCAGTTCACCGATTGAGATATCGTGAGTGGCAATAATGCCTGTCCCCGCTGAAACAATAAGCCTTTTAATAAAAAGCTTCGATCCGGTGCTTTTATCAGCTGAATTGGTACCTTTGAGAATCTCATCCAGGATAAACATAACCGGTTCTCCCTTATCAACCAGTAACTTAAGATGCTTCAGTCTCTTCAATTCAGCATAGAAATATGATTCATGATCTGATAATGAATCAGTTGTTCTCATACTTGTAAATAACATAACCGGTCTGAATTTCATTTCAGATGCACATACAGGAGCTCCGATCATTGCGAGGATGTAATTTACAGCCACTGTTCTGAGAAATGTGCTTTTGCCGGCCATGTTGGCCCCTGTAATTATTGTGATGCTTCCTTTTTGCGGAATTGAAAAATCATTACATACACGGTCGACCGATCTGATAAGAGGATGTCCGAGATTAGTAGCAAAAAATATTTCATCATTTGAAGAGAGGTCAGGATATGAAAATCCGGGATTATTAAATGCATAATTCCCAAGGCTTATAAATGCATCGACTTCGCCCAGCATCTCAAGCCATAAAGGAAAATGGGCCCTGTATTCCGACTTCCACTTTTCAAGCCTCCTGATACTCTGATAGTCCCATAATAAAAGGCCGTTTAACAGAATCCCCATCAACATATTCAGCCTGGTGTCGAATGACTGAATCAGCCTGCCCAGCTTTCTTACAGAAACAGAAGCAGATACTCCTTTACCTGATATTTTTTCCTTTATCTCCTTCAGAACTTCAGAATTAAAAGTCTCTTTTCCGAATGAGTCTAACAGGCTGTCCATAGATGACAGAAAATGATATTTCCGTGTAATAATATTGTGAATCCTGTTAGTTTTCCTGAGACCTGCGGAGACAAATAATAGGTTTACCAGAAAAATAAATGTAAATGCCGGATATGGCAGGATCCCGGCAATCAGTAGAAGAAGCAGTATTATGGCCGCACCCGGAAGCAGGACAAGCATGTATCTCTTTAACGGGGATGTTTCATATTCAGCATCTTCATTAAGCCACTCGAGCAGTAAGGCAATCTCCTTTTTTTCAAGAGGATTTTTATACCCTTTCGCCATAAATTCCTGTCTCCACTGCTCTTTACCTGACAACTCTTTTACGGTCTCCTGTCTCCTCAGGATATGAGGGGAAAGCAGATAAGGATCGGAAAACCATCCGGCAAGAATCTCCCTTCCATAGCTTGTCACTGTTCTGTTAATATACTGAAAAACAGACATCTGCCCAAATATATCGGTGTCATCTGAAAAAGGATGGTCTTTATCTGAAAACTCAGCTCCCGCGGCAAAAAAGGATGTATCTCCTTTAATAGCCATAGCTTCCCGGGAGTTTATTTCTGAAAGATTATTGAAAAAGGTTCTTCTCTCTGTATGATGCGAATAAAGCTTTATCAGCCATAGGAAAAGCATCACGGATAATGATAATATCAAAATCCCCTGCAAAATACCCAAATTAAACCCATACCAGCTAAGGAAAACACCACCGGCAAAAGCTGAGAGTCTTAACATTGAAAGAATAAACAACTTTCGGTCCTGCTTAAGAGTCAACAGCCTGAAATCTTCAGCTGCCCTCGTGTATTTCTCAAAAAGGCTTACCTCTGACATATTATCATAATGTAACTGCAATAACGTGCATAACACTCCTGCTGTTGTAATTATCACTCCCCTTAAGATCGAAATTCCAGGTCCACTGTTCCCTGTTGCTTCCTGATGGTAATTCGGTTACAAGGGTAGGAATCTTTTTGACAACACCTGACCGCTGTGAGATAACCTCCTCGAAGTCAGTAATCAGTACTGATCTGTGCTTTGATAAAAACCTGATATGACTCTCCTGTATTGCTATTCTGAACAGGAACATCTCATCATCGCTGACTACTGTTTTTTTCCTGAGATATCTTACAGGCAATACCTCAAGCTGCGTTATGAGGTTCAGTGAAATTATCATTCCGGGATCACTTTCCGGGATATAATCAGGGATTTTAATTCCTTCAAGACTATCGGTTTTCCTGAAAAAGATCTTGCTCCTGATTTTTTTCTCTACTTGTTCTACCAGTCCCCCGGTAAGATCACTTTCAATAAGTTCCACATTTGCTATCGCTCCGGCCTGCTTTATCACATCAGGCGGATGAATGATGTCGATGAGTGATATCTTCGCCGTTCTTTCAAGCATTTCTGCTATGGGAAGCTCAAGAAGCCATCCGCTTCCAAGAACTGTCACTTTTTCAGGTTTAAAAATATCCATAGCCCTGATGATATAGCTTCTGCACTTTTCAAGATGGCTGTCCCATCCGGATTCCTGATGGAGGTGACGGTAAATAAGGCCGCTCTGGTAATCGTAGTAACCCATGCGGTTTAAGATTCGCCGGTATGATTCGGAATAAGCCACTAAGTTGTCGATTGATTTCTCATTTTATCCAGAGTCTCCTTCATAAGGTCAGCAAATTTCCGGGCAAGCTCATCAGGGTTATCTGTTCCAAAATTATCAGGAGGAACGGGATCGAGGACCTTAAGCTTTACATCATGACCTGTCCCGAAAATCAGACCATGCTTGGGCAGAATACCTCCCGTCCCGTCCAGAACAACAGGCAATATTGGTACATTTGCCTCTATTGCCAGCTGGAAAGCTCCTCTTTTAAAAAATCCTAACTCCCCGTTAAGTGAGCGTGTACCCTCAGGAAATATCATAATGGATATGCCGTTTCTCAGACATCGAAGTGAATTTTCAAGCATCTCTATCTTGCTCTCCTCGTTACCTCTGTCAACACTTATATAATCAGCCATGCTCAGATACCATCCCAGGAAGGGAACCTTATGATTCTCAATTTTGGAAATCCACTTATAATTATAACCCAGACTGTTCATATACAGGATATCGAGGATCGACTGATGATTTGAAATTATAACATAGGTCGCTCCTCTGACAGCCTTTTCTTTTCCTTCAGTACTATAGCTTCTTACAGGGATCAGGCTCTTATAAACATGGCTTTGCAATATCAGTATCCTGTGCATGACTACCCTGTTCTTGTCGAAAGGCAGTGTAAACAGCCAGATTAAAAAACTAATTGAGAAGAAAATGATAAGTAAGCTAACTCCTCCTGCCCAAACTAATGCCGATCTTATAAAATCCATAACTCCCGTTCATATAAACTTAAAAGAAATCAAAAACATTAATCTCTGTTACACTTTCCTTTTCGAAAAACTCCTGCATATCTTCAGGCATATGCCTGGTACCCTCAAGCTTTGAAGAGATCTCTTCAAGAATTTTGTTTCCGTCAAGAGAACATTTTTTTATGACACCCCCTGTGACATCAAGCCTGCAGCTTATTGTAACTGCCTGATAATCAAAATGTTTAACGTATTGATAATCAGGACCATAACCATAATTCCATTCCCATTTTCTGAATTTTGACTCCGCAAGTAATTCAATTTCCCTCTTGTAAGCATCAGGCAGCTGAAATTTAGTAACACCCGGGTAGTTCCGTACAAAAAAATCGATCATTAACTCTCTGAATTCAATAATATCCTTTACAGTAGGCAGAAGCCGGTCAAGGTTTGTTACAGAGGAAGGATTTGATTCAACAGCCCGTGTTTTATAGGATGAGGTTTCTTTTCTTAATGAATTTCCAAGCAAATACATATCTGTACTGAAGAGCAGTGTTCCATGATGAAGAACCCTGTTCCTGTGGACATGTTCCGCATTTCCTGATATCTTCAGTCCATTTACCTTTATATCGTTTTTGCCTTCAAATTTTGCCTCAATGCCGAGTGTAACGAGAAATTCAATCACCGGTTCTGTATATTTCCTGAAATCGGCCTGCTTACCCGGACTACTGTTCATGATAAAGGTGAAATTAAGATTTCCCATATCATGAAATACTGTTCCACCACCAGTAATTCTTCTGATGACAGGAATATTATTTTTCACAACAAATTCAGTATTTACCTCACGGTGAGGCGACTGATGCTTTCCTGTTATTACTGAAGGTGAATTTATTGCTAATATCAGATACTCATCGCAGGTGTTCCTGAGAAGATACTCTTCTGCTGCAAGATAAAAATAAGGGTCAGAAGTCTGAAGTGAGATATAATGCATTTTTATTCAGCTAAAGAATGCTTTCTTCTGCAGGATGCTATTATCAGTCCAGGTATAAAGCCTGTAAATACCCCATCCAATTAATGCACCCAGTATTGAACCACAAAGAACATCACCAGGATAATGCACTCCTAGGTATATCCTGCTGTATCCTACAATAAGCGCCCACAAAATAATTGTAACTGTAAACCACCTCCTCCTTATAAAAAGAAGACTGAACAGGGCAACATAGAAGGAGTTGGTGGCATGTGATGATACAAATCCGTATAATCCGCCACATTCACCCCTTACCAGGTGAACAAGCCCTTCAAGAGCAGGTTCGTGACATGGCCTGAGCCTTTGAAATACATTCTTGAAAAGATGAACCGAGGTCTGATCAGCCAGGGTGATTCCAAGTATGATGAAGAGAAAAATTACGAGGAACCTTCTTTTATATTTCATTCCCAGGTAGACCATTATGGCAAGGTACAGGGGGATCCAGATAAATTTCCCGCTTATTGCGTACATCACCTGATCCCAGAATGGTGAATTTATGGAATTAAGGTATAACAAAAGCTGCTGATCCAACCTGATTATCATATATTCCTGGTTTAATGATTGAGTATACTCCAGATCATATCCTTGAGATTAGTTATTCCATATCCTGTAACCGATGAGACAAAAACCCTGGGAATATCAGGAAGATCTTTCCGGATCTCATTCATCAGCTCATCATCGAGCATATCTGATTTTGTTATCGCAAGAAGCCTTTTTTTATCAAGCAATTCGGGATTATATTCTTTAAGCTCGTTAATAAGGATATCAAATTCTTCTCTTATATTTTTGCTATCGGCAGGTACAATGAAAAGGAGCATTGAATTCCTTTCGATATGTCTCAGGAATCTTATACCAAGTCCTTTTCCCTCATGAGCTCCTTCGATAATCCCCGGTATATCTGCCATTACAAAGGACTTATCGTCTCTGTAGCTTACAATTCCAAGATTTGGAACCAGTGTGGTAAAAGGATAGTCTGCAATTTTTGGTTTTGCTGCTGAAACCACCGACAGGAGTGTTGATTTTCCGGCATTCGGGAAACCAACCAGTCCAACATCTGCCAGTATTTTAAGCTCAAGAATAAATTCATCCTCAACTCCTGGTTCGCCAGGTTGTGCATACCTTGGTGTCTGGTGAGTTGCGGATTTGAAATGAACGTTGCCCTGACCACCCCTTCCTCCTTTTGCAATTATCTTTTTCTCACCATGTCCGGTAATTTCAAAAATAAGATCTCCCGTTGATGCGTTTTTTGCAATCGTCCCCAGAGGTACCTGAACAATAACATCTTTACCATCTGCTCCTGTTGATTGCTGTTTGCCGCCATTTCCCCCGTCTCCGGCGAAAATATGCCGCTGGTATTTAAGGTGCAGAAGGGTCCACATCTGGTCATTTCCTTCCAGTATTATATGTCCGCCCCGGCCTCCGTCTCCACCATCAGGTCCGCCCTTTGGTTCAAACTTCTCTCTCCTGAAATGTGCCGATCCTCCACCTCCTTTACCTGAGCGGCAATAGATCTTTACATAATCGACAAAGTTTGACTGGGTCATGGATGGATAGTTATTTTATTATAACCGGTTATTTGAGGGATTGAATGAGTGAGGGGGGAGGGGAAACTTATACCATTATCTTTTGCATTTTAACATAACTTAGGTTGACGGTTATGGTGTGAGGGGTAGATAGTTTTATTCTCTCCCATTCTGCCCATCATACTATCTTCGCCATCAGTCCCGAAAGTCTCAGGAATATATCATCAATGCTTCCAACGCCATTAACCGGTTGATACAGTCCTTTTTTCCTGCAATAATCAATAATCGGTTCTGTCTTATCCCTGTAAACATCAATCCTGTTTTCGATCACCGAAGGATCCTTGTCATCAGGTCTGCCTGAGAGCTCGGCACGGGCTATAAGTCTCTTTACGAGTTCATCATGGTCCACTTCCAGAACAAGCATGCTGTCGATCTTCATACCGCGGTCATTCAGCATCTTCTCAAGAGCAACGGTCTGGGCAACAGTACGGGGGAATCCGTCAAACAGGAATCCAGCCTTGTCCTTTGTACTGTCTATCTTTACCGCAATCATTTCAATTACTACCTCATCAGGTACAAGTTCACCTTTCGACATTATCTGGCTCATTTTTAAACCCAGTTCTGTGCCTGAAGCAATTTCAGCACGAAGCATATCTCCAGTTGAGAGATGAAGAAGATTGAATTTCTCAGCCAGCATTACTGACTGAGTTCCCTTGCCTGAGCCCGGAGGGCCGAAAATCAGAAAATTAACCATAAAATAATGTAAATTTAAATATTGTTTAATGTATTAGAGAATAGACCGAGGGTAAATTACGTCCATAACCGTCATAATCAAGACCATAACCCACTACAAAATCATTAGGTATTTCAAATCCGATGTAGTCAAGATGTATGTTCCTTTTGTAGGCATCCGGTTTGTAAAGCAGCGTAGCAATCTTAATCTCATAAGCTTTACGGATAATCAGCTCATCAACAATTCTTTCCAGTGTGTTACCCGTATCTACGATATCTTCAATAACAACAATTGTTTTGTTTTTGATATCTTCATTCCATCCTATCAGTTCCTTTATTACACCCTGAGAAGTTGTACCATGATAGGAAGCAAGCTTAATAAATGAAATTCGGGCTTCCAGGCTGAGTCGCCTGAAAAGGTCAGCAGCAAATAAGAATGCCCCGTTAAGTATTCCCAGGAAGACAACATCCTTGTTCAGCAGGTCCTTATTCATCTGGTCAGCCAGTTCAGCTATCCTCTTCCCTATAGCTTCCTCGGTGATCATTTCCCTGAAATTTTTGTCGAGGATACGGATTTCCTTCATGATGAAAGGTTTCAATTATTGACGCTGCGAAAATATAAAAATAATAGCTTATTTTTGCCCTGATCAGTAAGTTAAATTAATTAAAATCATATGAAACCTGTAGTTAGTATCATAATGGGAAGTACTTCAGACTTGCCGGTAATGGAAAAAGCAGCAGAGGTATTAAACACATTCAAAATTCCTTTTGAAATAAATGCCCTTTCGGCTCACAGGACTCCCGGAGAGGTTGAGAAGTTTGCCAAAGAAGCAGCTGGCAGAGGAATTAAGGTAATAATTGCAGCTGCAGGTATGGCAGCCCATCTGCCGGGAGTAATTGCATCTATGACACCACTGCCGGTTATTGGTGTCCCGATAAAAGCCTCACTTGAAGGACTGGATGCACTTCTTGCAATTGTCCAGATGCCTCCCGGAATACCGGTTGCCACCGTAGGGATAAATGCAGCCCAGAATGCAGGGATACTTGCTGCTCAGATGATAGCAGCCGGTGATGTTACTGTTATGTCGGAGGTGATCAAACACAAGGAGTCGCTCAAAAAGAAAATAGTAGAGGCGAATGAAGAGCTTAAGGCAGTTAAGTTCCAGTATAAAACAAATTAAATTTCCCCGGATATTAAATAGCAATAACAGTTCCGGTTATTTCAGTTTATACTTACAAATTAATACTGTCATTGGGTCAACAGAAATGTAGCCTGTTGATTCGCTTTCAGTTTTCCTTATATCAACATTTCGTTCCTGTCCCGGCTCATTAAATGACATCGGATCAGGATTGGAGACCATATAACAATCATCCGCTCCTGTTATCTTTCCGTTCAGGCATTCAATGTTAAAATCATGACTCAGGGAGTCACAATTGACAACTCCTATTGTCAGCAGGTTATTAACTGTATCTATTGCAGCAGAGATGTCAAGTTGTCCGTTATACCCCTGTAATTCAACCGGTTTATGTCCGAAATGTTCCCTGTATAATTTCAATACGATACCGGTGGTTTCGAACTGAACATCTTTTTTTGTTGTTTTAATCGCGCCGATAACATTTACTGTCTGTGCATAGTTGGCCATATAGTAGATATCGCTGTTCCTGAAATATTCATGCAAACCTGCTGCTATGCCCAGGCCGTCACGCCAGAAATAGCGACAACCAAGTTCACCATATATATAATCGCCGTACCAGTAATTCCATTCATCCATGGCAATGCGGATATCTTTATTTTCAAGTCCGGGTATTTCGCTGCGATATTTTCTGTGCTCATCAGCAACTCTTTTTATATTATCCCTGATCTGTGAAACATGCGCCTTTACATCAGGCAGATCCTTACAATAGATATGTTCACTGAGTAAGTCCATATAATCGCTTCCCTCAGCAAGCATTGTTCTGCTCCATTCACCAACAGCTCCTACTCCTACCAGCGTTATAAAGGGATCGGCTTTTCTCATTGCTTCAACTACTGAAATATGTTTTTTAACATACTCTTCCAGAGGTATATGACCCAGCTGCCAGTCTCCGTACATCTCGTTTCCTACTGCCCAGAACTTAACTCCGAAAGGTTCAGAATGTCCATTCTCCGACCTCAGTCTGCCCTGCTCTGTTGTTGCAGATCCATTTATATATTCAACCTGCCGGGCAATTTCTTCGACAGTTCCCAGGCCTGTATTTACTGCAACATATGGTTCTGTACCCAGGAGCCTGCACAGCTCCATAAACTCGTGTATCCCAACATCATTGTGCTCAACACCTGTCCATGCAGGATTTTTACGGGGAGGTCTTTTGTCACGGTCGCCTATACCATCTCTCCAGTTATAACCGCTGACAAAGTTACCTCCCGGCCAACGGTAAACAGGTGAGTTCAATTCCTTCAGGTATTCTATCACTTCCCTGTTAAAACCATCAATATTATCACCGGGCATTAACGAAACCGTTCCTATTCTAAAGGTACCCTTTCCCGTTCCTGTGATCTGAACAGAAGCATTTTCAACCTCCCTGTCAGATGTAAAACTGAATTCGTAAGTCTTATAATCAGAAGGCATATCTGTAAACTCAGCTATTTCAAACAGAAGAAACTTACCCGAGTATACTGCAATTTTTACTTTCGATGTTTTATTTGTTGCTGAAAGGACAACCCTCCCTTTATAGTTAAGATCCTTCCTTAAGTATAGCCCCTCCTGGGATATACCTGACGGGTCTTTAACCGATAAAGTTATCTCGGGTGTATGCTTTCCTGTGAATGGATTTTTCACGGACATCTTTACTCTGTCCTTTTTTCCTATTGTCTTCCAGGGAGATGCCGTCAGGATTTTAAATTCCCCGGCATTCCAGTACTCATCTGTCCTGATACCCCATGGTTGATACTTATCTGTAACAGGATAATAGAATTTCCTGTCTTCGAGCATTTCTGCCCATATTCCCCCATAGATACATCTGCCAAGATGTTCAATAAACTGTCCGTATATATAAGGTGAAACAGATTCCCTGCTCTTTGAAAGGTCAATGGTCAGAGTATCATTGCTCTTTGGCCCGGTACAGGAGTTCAGAATTATTATCATGGAGATGATACCCGAGACTGAGATTACCTTCTTCATAACGATGAGATTTTGGCTTTCCGAATTAATTTGAAGTACAATATCTGAAATTTTTTTATATCTTAGTTGATATATTCCGAAACAGTTGGGCTCGCTGCACAAATTATCTGTTTCTGTTATACTTATACTCATCTCTTTAAACACCTCAGGAAGTGATAATTATCATTTATCTGCAGGTGCCGGTGAAGCAGGTGCAGGGAATCTTTTTGTCACGAAAACAGGTTTCTGGTCAGCATTTCATAACCAGGCGCTCCTTCCACGGAACAATTCATTCCTCTTTGCGATTAATTATGATAACAGATTTAATATCAGCCAGCTAGGAACACGAACAGCCGGATTGATCATTCCGTCAGGTAAGACATCATTGGGTTTGGTCTATTCTCATTTCGGATATGCTGATTTCAGACGCAGCATGACAGGTCTTGCCTGTGGCCTAAGACTTTCTGAAAAGCTTTCAGCAGGAGCCCAGGTGGACTATTTTGCAGAAATTGTTCCGGGTGAATATGATGATATTCATCGTATTACAGGAGAGGCTGGACTTATCTATTCAGCCACAGAAACTACTTCAATAGGGATTCATATCTTCAATCCGGTACCGGCTTCCATTAGAAAAAGCAATATGGAGACCACACTTAGTGCCGGGGCAGGAACCATGCTTAATAATCTTCTTTTTGCAGGAGCTGAGGCTATAATGAGCACAGGGAGCAATATTAATCTCAAAATGGGATTTGAATATGAGATGTTAAAGAAATTCTGGCTCAGGAGCGGCTTCAATACAGAGCATAACTCATTCACATTCGGCTTTGGATACTTTGCAAAATTCGTAAAGATCGACCTTGCCTTTGCGACCCACGAAAAACTGGGTCTTACCTCCTCAGCTTCAATTATTTTCAAAATCCATTAAATATTTTAACCACAGAGGACACAAAGTTCTAACACAAAGGACACAAAGAAACTTATAAACTAATAATTCGAATATGGAAGAAAATGAAATTTCTCGAAAGATTATTGGACTATCAATAGAAGTACATCGAACGCTCGGACCTGGATTACTTGAAAGTGCATATAAGGAATGTCTTTATTTCAAGATGGTTCAGTCAGGGCTTAAAGCTGAAAAGGAGAAACCAATTCCTCTGGTTTACGAAGAAGTAAAACTGGATTGCGGATACAGGATTGACATATTAGTTGAAAATAAAGTGGTGATTGAAATTAAAAGCATTGAAGCACTCACTGATGTTCATACTGCGCAGATACTCACTTATATGAAACTTGGATGCTTTAAATTGGGATTGCTAATCAATTTCAATGTATTTCTTCTAAAAGATGGTATCAGAAGATTTATTATTTAGAATTATTATGATAATTAATCCTTTTAAAAAGATAATCTCTGAGACCTCTGTGCATTCCTTTGTGTCCTCTGTGTTTAAAAAAAACTTTAACCACAGGTTTCTGTCAATTATAATACTAGCATTTGTTACATTTATTTCATTATGCCAGGAGGCAAGTCTTTCCGAATCAATAATCTCAATTGCAGAGGAACTTGCCGCTGATGATTCCGATCCTGAAGCTGTTGCTATATATATTGAAAACCTTTATGAACTTGCTGAGAATCCGGTCGAAATCAATTCTGCTGATGAAGATGAAATATCGCGCCTTTTCTTCCTTTCAGATTTTCAGGTCAAAGTGCTTGCCGATTACATTCGCCTTAACGGGAAATTAGTCTCAATATATGAACTACCTAACCTTCCGGGGTATGACAGGGAAACTGCAATGGCGGTAGCTCTCTTTGTTAAACTGGATCACAAACCGAAGCCGGAGTCTTTCCATCCCCGCTGGAGAAACAACTTTCTGACAAATCTTACATGTAAAACAAGCGATAATGACTCAGCATGGCTTGGATCAGCTGTACGAATACTCACAAAATACAGGTTTACGGCAGGTGATTTCTCAGGCGGACTGGTAGCTGAGAAAGATCCGGGAGAAAAAATTCTTAACGGTGATCCTCCCCTGCCTGACATGTTATCCGGACATTTTGCCTACAATGGTAAAGGTTTGATAAAAAGAGTCATAATTGGTGATTACTCTGCCCGCTTCGGACAGGGATCAAATATAAATACCAGCCTGCGAAATGGTCTTTCACTCCTATCACCCGGATTTATGTCGGCCAGAAGTGAAATAAAGCCTTATACTTCATCAGACGAAAACAGTTACTTCAGGGGTGCCGGGGCAGAATTGTCCTTTAAAAATATCGGGTTATCGCTTTTCTACTCTAAGAACCGGGTTGATGCCTCTCTGGAATCTTCGGCTAATGAAATTGAGTCGGTAAGGACTTTTTACACCTCAGGGTTACATAATACAACTTCAACATTAAAAAAGAAAGACTCCCTGACTGATATGGTTTATGGAATCAACATATCTTACAGCAAAGGTAATTTCAAAGCAGGTACAACCTGGTCGCAGGAATGGCTTTCGCTTCCTTTCATACCGGCGAAGGACGATCCTGAAAAAATATTCAGCTTTTCAGGTGAAAGCAATTCGGTCTGTTCCATTTTCTATAACACACTTATCAGCAGAATACTTTTATATGGTGAAATGTCTGTTAATGAATCTCTGAAACATGCTATTATCCAAGGATTTACATTAAGACCCTCCGACAGGCTGAGCATAAACCTCCTCTACAGGAACTATGAAAACGGATTTATAAGTCTTCATGGGAAAGGACCCGGAGGCAGTTCCTCTTCAGGATCAGAGAATTCACTCACAGGAAATTTTCTTTTTGAAGCAGCAAGATACCTGTTTATAAGCGGAGGCTGTCAGATACGTGAATATCCGTGGCTCAGATACCGTAACAGCTCTCCTTCCTATTACAGGAGAAAGGAGATCAGGGGAAAATATATTCCATCAGACAGATTTACTGCAGAAGCTGCATATAATTTCACACTTACAACCACTGATGACAAAAGATTAAACAGCATCCCGGAACTTAAAGAACTTACTGTCAGGTCTTTTTCATCAATATTCCGCTATTCTCTCTCAAATGATATGACCCTTGGTACAAGGTTTTACTGTAAGCTGGCAGAAGAATCAGAGACCAGTGGTATCGCAATGCTTCAGGACTTTAACTACAGGTGTGGAAATATTCCGCTGACTATCTGGTTAAGATTTTGTCTTTTTAACACAAACAACTGGGATACAAGAATCTATGTTTATGAGAATGATCTTTTGTATGGATTCAGTATACCTCCTTTATATGGAAAAGGAAGCAGATCTTATGTGATGCTGAGCTGGAAAATAAGAGATAAAGCAGAATTAAGATTTAAATATGGAATTACTTCTAAAGAAGCTGATGGCCTGGTTTATCAGAACACTGAAGAATTTAAGCTTCAGCTAAGGTTGTTTATTTAGTTCCCGGAGTCTTTATATCCTTGATATTCAGCTGCAGGTTCTTGTTACCCCTGAATTCATTCATCTCAAGTGAATAACACACATCGAATGGCCTGCCTGATTTTATATATTCAAAATGGTTTGCCTGGCTGAAAGCGATACCTGAAAAACTCTTTGATCCTGCAGACTCCTGGCAAAGCTCAAGCTTCAGGTGTTCTCCGCTTGAACCTACCATCCTGGCTGAACCAGTATCAAAGACATTCCTTGAAACAAACACCGGCGACATATTATCAGGACCAAAAGGCTGGAACTGATTCATCACCCTTAAGTATTCCTCATTGATCTCCGAGAAGCCAAGCTCGGTGTCTATAAAGATCCTTGGTACAAGCTGATCTTCGGTTATTGTATTGTTTACATGATTTTCAAAACGTTCCATGAAAGGTTTTATGTTTTCCTTTTTTAAAGTAAGTCCTGCAGCAAACATATGACCCCCGAAACTCTCTAGAAGGTCGCTGCAGGCCTCAATGGCCTGGTAAAGATCATACCCCTGAACCGAGCGTGCCGATCCGGTGGCAAACCCGTTAGATTCGGTCAGGATCACGGTTGGCCTGTAGTAGGTTTCAATTAGCCTTGAAGCAACAATACCGATTACTCCTTTCTTCCAGCTGGGATTATAAAGTACTGTTGTCCTTGCATTTACAGTTCTCGGATCCTCAGCAATCATCCTCATTGCCTCTGTTGTTATTGTACGGTCAACACTTCGCCTTTCAATATTAAAATTGTTGATCTCCTTGCTGATACCCGTTGCCAGTGCAGAATCGAGAGATACAAGCAGGTCAACAGCCTTGCTGCCTGTCTCCATTCTGCCGGCTGCATTTATCCGCGGTCCGATCTTGAATACCACATCTTCAATTGACAATGCTTTGCTTACTTCCGATTCGCGAATTATCTCTTTCAGCCCTGTTCGTGGCGACTCATTGAGCTGTTTGAGTCCGAAGTAGGCCATCACCCTGTTTTCACCTGTTATCGGAACAATATCTGAAGCAATACTTACTGCGACAAGATCGAGATAATGATAGATCTTGCTGAATGGGATCCCATGTACCCTTGAATAAGCCTGTATCAGCTTGAAGCCAACACCGCAACCCGACAGTTCCTTGTACGGATAGTTGCATCCGGGTTGCTTGGGATCAAGTACGGCAACAGCTTTGGGGATTACATCACCGGGATAGTGATGATCGCATATTATCACATCCAGGCCTTTTGTACGTGCATATTTGACCTTCTCAACAGCTTTTATACCACAGTCGAGAGTTATAACAACCTTGCAGTTATTCTGGTGAGCATAGTCAAGGCCCTGTAAGGAGACCCCGTAACCTTCTTTATATCTGTCAGGTATATAGTATATAACATTAGTATACTGTTCTTTAAGGAACGAGTACATCAGGGCAACTGCTGTAGTACCATCAACATCATAATCGCCATAGACAAGGATTTTTTCATTCTTTTTTACTGCAGTTGATATCCTGTCGACAGCAATATTCATATCCTTCATCAGGAAAGGATCATGGAGATATTCGAGGCTGGGATTGAAGAATGCGTCAGCTTCAGAAGCTGATTTGATACCACGCTGGGCCATAAGGTTTGCAAGGGAATCGGAGACACCAAGAGCAGCAGATAGTTGTTTTACAACTGCTGTATCTCCCCTGTCCTTAATAACCCATTTCTTTTCCATTACTATATATTTACTATATCCAGATCAAAAATTTCTACCAGCCTGCTCTTTACAATCCCCTTCGCTTTTTCAAAATCCTGGTGGCTGCCAAGTTCCTTTTCAAGCGATGTGACACCTTTATCGGTGAATCCGCACGGGTTTATAAAATTAAAATACTCCAGACTGGTATTGACATTGAATGCAAATCCATGCATTGTAACATACCTGCTTGCCCTAACTCCGATAGCACATATTTTTCTGGCTTTTCCCTTCACTCCGGGATCAAGCCACACACCAGTTCCCCCCTCAAGTCTTGAGGCTTTCAGACCATATTCAGCCACTGTCAGGATAATTGCCTCTTCCAGTCTGTAAATATACTCTTTAAGACCGATATTTATTGCATCAAGATCAAAAATCGGATAGCCTACTATCTGGCCAGGTCCATGGTATGTTATATCCCCACCCCTGTCGATCCTGTAAAATGAAGCATCACTGGCTTTTAGATGGATGAAATCAACTAGCAGATTATTCTCAGACCCGCTCTTCCCCAGTGTATACACATGTGGATGTTCAACAAAAATAAGTGTTCCTGCAGGTCTCTGACCTTCCTTTGATGTCACTTTATCAGAACTCTTTTTCAGGCTGACAAGCTTATTAAAGATCTCTGTCTGATAATCCCAGGTTTCCTTATAATCTCTTACACCAATATCCTTATATTCAATACTATATTTCAATTTGAGTCTCTAAACAAAACCTTCAAAAGTAATCAATTTCCCTGAGTATTCACATGCCTTTCTGCGTGAAAAGAGGAGCGTACAAGGGGGCTGCTCTCAACAAAAGTGAATCCAGTTTTCAGGGCAACTTCCCTGTATTCTTCAAACTTCTCAGGGACTATAAAGTCAACAACCTCCATATAGCCAAATGCAGGTTGAAGATATTGTCCTATTGTAAGAATTTTACACCCGGTATCATGGATATCCTTTATTGTCTGTAATACCTCTTCCTCTGTCTCTCCAAGACCAAGCATGAATCCCGACTTTGCCGGCTTACCCTGTCGGGAAATATATCTTAGGACCTCAAGGCTTCTGTCATATTTTGCTTTTGTTCTGATCGCCGGGGTAAGCCTTCTGACTGTTTCAATATTGTGCGATACAACATCGGGTGAAGCATCAATAACTTTCTGAATGTTCTCCGGTTTTCCGTCAAAATCAGGGATAAGGCATTCTATTGTCAATCCCGGGTTTACCTCCCTGACCCTCCTGATTGTAAGGGCCCAGTGACCTGAACCTCCGTCAGCAAGATCATCACGATCAACAGATGTTAATACGCAATGATGCAGTTTAAGAAGCCGGATAGTTTCAGCAAGCCTGTCAGCTTCTTCATGATCAGGAGGAAGTGGCCTTCCTGTTTTGGTTGCACAGAATTTACAGGCTCTGGTGCAAATATCACCAAGTATCATAAAGGTCGCCGTTCCTGCATTCCAGCACTCGCCTATATTAGGGCAATTCCCACTGGTACATATGGTGTGGAGACGATTTTTCGAAACCAGATTCCTGACCATTGAATAGTTCTCCCCTCTTGCTCTCTGCATTTTCATCCAGGCTGGCAGTCGTCTTCTGTTTTCCATTTCTGTTTTATGAATCTGCAAAGTTACCAAATCAATGAAGAACTGCGGCATCTGTATGAAATTTAATTAAGCAAATTTTTGTTGTTACTGAAGTCCACATATAATCAGAGATTTGATTGAAACAGTTTACTTATGATGATAATAAATAGTCAGAAATACATATATTTGTTAGACCTCTAATAAACACAGAAACTCTTAATTAAAAATCATATGGCTAATAGTGAATTTAAAGTAAATACTGACTACCAGACAGTTATAGGTGATTTTCCGAAAATTGGGATTCGACCAGTCATTGACGGGAGAATGAACGGAGTAAGGGAAACTCTCGAAGAGCAGACAATGAATATGGCTAAAAATGCTGCACGGCTGATAACATCAAACCTTAAATATCCTAATGGCAAACAGGTGGAATGTATAATTTCCGACACAACAATCGGTGGAGTTGCCGAAGCAGCAAAGTGCGCTGAAAAATTTGCAAAGAATGGAGTGGGAGTAAGCTTGACCGTTACGCCCTGCTGGTGCTACGGCAGTGAAACAATCGATATGAATCCCGAAATTCCTAAGGCAATCTGGGGATTTAATGGCACTGAGCGTCCGGGTGCTGTTTACCTGGCTGCTGCCCTCGCCGGACATACCATGAAAGGATTGCCTGCTTTTGGCATATATGGCCATGATGTTCAGGATGCAGGCGACCAGGGTATACCGGAAGATGTCAGAGAGAAGATCCTTCGGTTCATAAAGGCAGGACTGGCTGTATCATACATGAAAGGTAAGTCATATCTCTCAATGGGTTCAGTATCGATGGGCATAGCAGGTTCTATTGTAAGGGAAGATTTTTTCCAGGAGTACCTCGGGATGCGAAATGAATATGTGGATATGAGCGAATTTACGCGTCGCCTCAACCAGGAAATATATGATAAAGCTGAATATAAGAAAGCCCTTCAGTGGACAAAAAAATACTGTAAAGAGGGAAAGGACCTTAACAGCAAACCTCATTCACGACAAACCAAAGACAGTGAGTGGGAAATTGTCGTTAAAATGACATTGATTGCACGCGACCTGATGGTAGGTAATCCAAGGCTGAAGAAGCTCGGGTATGGTGAAGAAGCAATGGGACATAATGCCATTCTTTCAGGCTTCCAGGGTCAGCGGCAATGGACAGATCATATGCCTAACGGAGATTTTCTTGAATCAATCCTATGTTCTTCATTCGACTGGAACGGTATAAGACCTCCATACCTTGTTGCTACCGAAAATGATGCAATGAACGGGGTTCCGATGCTGTTTGGCTACCTCCTTACAAATACAGCCCAGATGTTCTCCGATATCAGAACATACTGGAGCCCAGATGCAATTAAAAGAGTCACGAAAGTGAAACCCACAGGAACGGCGGCAAACGGTGTTATACACCTCATTAATTCAGGAGCCTCTTCCCTTGACTTCTCAGGCAAACAAAAAAGCAAGGGAAAACCTGTCATCAAACCCTTCTGGGAGATTACTTCAAAAGATGCTGCCGATTGTCTTAAAGCAACTGTATGGCCCCCGGCCAATACCGGATATTTCCGCGGAGGAGGCTTCTCATCACAGTTCGACAGTGAAGGTGGAATGCCTGTAACCATATCAAGAGTTAACCTTGTGAAAGGACTTGGACCAGTGTTGCAAATAGCGGAGGGATGGACAGTTGAACTTCCTGAAAAAGTCCATAAGATCCTCTCTGACCGTACTGATCCTACCTGGCCAACAACATGGTTTGTACCAAGACTGACCGGTAAAGGAGCTTTTTCAGATGTCTATTCCGTAATGGCAAACTGGGGAGCCAACCATAGTGCTTCAAGTTATGGACATATAGGAGCAGATCTGGTTACACTTGCTTCTATTTTAAGAATACCTGTCTGCATGCACAACCTTGATGATGAGAGTATTTTCCGTCCAAGTTCATGGAATGCTTTCGGAATGGATAAGGAAGGTTCTGATTACAGGGCATGCCAGACATACGGACCCCTTTATAAATGACCAGCCGCGACATAGTAATTGTATTTGACTGCGGGGCAACAAATGTCAGATGCGTGGCCATTGACAGTAAAGGCGTCATCCTTGTATCTGACTCATACACTAACAATACACGTCCTGATCCCTTATATCCCTCCTTTAAAATATGGGATGTAAATGAAATATGGGATAAAATGTGCAGAGCTTCATCAAAAGTGATGAAACAGATCCCTGCAGATAAGATCGCCGGGGTTACCGTAACCACCTTTGGCGTTGACGGTACCCTCTTTGACAATTCTGGTAAAATGCTCTACCCGGTTATTTCATGGCAATGTGAAAGGACAAACCCGGTTATGGCTGATATCGGAAAGTATATCCCGCTTGATATGCTTTATAGTGAGAGCGGGGTACTGCCTTTTACATTCAATACAATAAACAAGCTGATCTGGTTTATCGAACAAAGAAGTGATCTGGTCGAAAAAAGTCACATATTTCTGATGATGCCATCAATATTTATGTATTTCCTTACCGGGATAATGGCAAATGATATGTCGATGGCCGGTACCACAATGACAACTTCACTGGCAGGCAGGAAATTTTCTGATAATATTCTGAAAAGGATAAATTTCCCAGCGGTAAAAATGGGAATACCTGTCGAGCCGGGAACAATAACAGGCAGAATAACAGCCGGAGCCTCTTCACTCACATCCATCCCTGAAGGTATTCCTGTTATTGCTACTGGTCATGATACACAGTTTGCTGTTTTCGGATCAGGAGCTGAGATAAATCAACCTGTACTTTCTTCAGGAACCTGGGAAATTCTGATGGTAAGATCAGGGGCATACAGATCCGGAAAAGAACAGCTGAGCAAGGGAATAACAACAGAACTCGATGCAAGGCCTGGATTTTATAATATTGGCAATCAATGGATCGCGTCAGGTATACTTGAATGGGCCAGGAAGAATCTGTATAGTGATATAAAAGATAATGTATATGATCTCATGATCTCGGGAGCCGAAAAGGTTCCGCCAGGAAGCAATGGAGTAAAGGTTTTACCTAAATTCTATGAAGAACTTAAGGGAAAACCGGGAGGAGGAATACTGGGCCTTACGCTTGAGTCGACAAGAGATGAGATCTACAGAGCAATGCTTGAGGCTCTGGCTGACAGACTTGCTGAAGGTCGCCTGGTGCTTGAAGAGGCAGGTGGATTCACAACTGAAAGCATAATCTGTGTGGGCGGAGGTTCAAAAAACAGGTTATGGAACCAGCTCCGTGCAAATGCTACAGGAGTTCCGTTGAAGATAATCGATCAGAAAGAGACCACCGTACTCGGTGCATCCCTCTTTGTACAGGCTGCCTGCAGTAATTTCTCTTCTCCAGAAGAGGCAAGAAATTCAATTGATTATAAGATTGAGATAGTTACCCCGAAATAAAAGGGGCACTTAGCCATTCAATCAAGCCCCCGGCCGTGCTATGTCGCGGCCACCCACTAAAGGGGGTTATATTTGTTGCAGAAATTATGCCCCCTTGAGGGGGCTGCCATTCAACGTCCCGATAGCTATCGGGAGGAGAATGGCGGGGGCCATACGGGGCAAAAGAATAGAGCTTGGTAAGTAATAGTAAAATAATATAAATTTCTCATATGGATATCTCTTACATAAATGGTCAGTTTCTTCCGGCAAATGAAATTTCTATCAGCCCGGATGACCGGGGTTTTCTTTTTGCCGATGGTATTTATGAAGTGGTAAGATGGTATGAAGGAGATTTTTTTGACATGGAGGGCCATCTTCTCAGACTGAAAAGAAGTATGAGGGAATTAAGAATAATATGGCCCCTGGCAGATGAGTTTCCCTCTCTGGCAAAAGAACTGATAATCCGGAACTCTCTTCAGAAAACACCCGCACTTGTATATATACAGGTTACAAGAGGAGTAGCAAAACGATCACATTCATTTCCCTCTCCCCCGGTGTCTCCTACAGTATATGCGTTTGCCCGTGGCTTCACTCCTGATCCGGGAAAAATAGCAGCCGGGATCAGGACAATAATGAAGAAAGATATAAGATGGGCTCGGTGCGATATCAAGTCAGTTTCACTTCTGCCTAATATTCTGAGCTTCCAGGGTGCAGTTGAAGAGGAATCTCTTGAATGTGTTTTCGTCAAAAATGGTATGATTACAGAATGTGCTCATTCAAATGTCTTCTTCGTCAGAGATGGAACTGTTTATACCCACCCCGAGTCAGAAAGCATTCTGTCAGGTATCTCGCGAAAAAATGTTATCAGGCTGGCTAGCCAGGCCGGAATTCCTGTGAATGAGACAGCAATTACAGAGAAAGATCTCCCTCATATGGATGAAGCATTTGTAACCAATACTTCATTTGAAGTAGCCCCTGTGATTTCAATTAACAATAAGCCTGTTGGTGATGGAAAACCAGGCCGGATTACTCTTGCACTACGGACATTATTTCAACAGGAAACATTAAAATTAAAAAAATAACCATCTCAGAATTATAGAATAATGAAAAGACGGGATTTTATTACAAGGACTGCACTGGCAGGAAGTGCTTTAACACTCGGACTGTCATGCAAAAGAAAAATCGAATCTGATACCGGTGATAATAAAACATCAGCAGGTGCAGCTTCAGCTTCCGGAGGTAAGACTATTACAGAACCTGAAAGAAAAATACCGGTATTTGCCGAAACGGATGTCCTGATCATCGGAGGTGGTCCTGCAGGAACGGCAGCAGCAATTGCCGCAAGCAGGGCAGGTGCTGAAACTTATCTCATTGAGCGGTATAACCATCTCGGTGGTTTATGGACAGGAGGACTTGTACTGCCACTCCTATCGACCCATGCAGTGGACAAAAATAACCGGACCAGGCAGGTTATATTCGGTATAGGTGGAGAAATGTCGGACAGGCTTAAAAAGCTAGGCATGTCAGTGTTTGAAATAAATCCTGTTATCGATCCTGAAGCAGGGAAATATGTACTCGATGAAATGATCACGGAATCTGGAGTTAAAATGCTTTATCATACCTGGGCTTCAAATGTGATAATGGATGGAAACATTATTAAAGGTGTTATCCTGGAAAACAAATCAGGCAGGATGGCAATTCTTTCAAAGGTTGTAATTGATTGCACTGGTGATGGTGACATTTTTCACCTTGCCGGCGATAATTATGATACCATGAATTATCATATAGGTCTTGTTCACAGGCTTGGGAATATTGACCGGATCAGACCTGAACTGAGCCCCGGTATAAAACCCGATCTGGGGGGAAAAACTCCCTTACCCGGGGTAAACTGGGTAAATATGCATGGTGATAACGATCAGAACGGAACGGATATAATTACACTCTCAAATCTGCAGATGAAATATCGCAGGGAGATATGGGAAAGTGTTCAGAAAATAAAAAGCACTCCTGGTTATGAAGAGGTATTTCTTCTTGATACAGCTTCACAGCTTGGTGTCCGTATGTCAAGAATACTTGATGGTGAATATCGCCTTACACTTGATGATTCAATGACCTACAAAAGCTTCAGGGATGTAATAGGCATCAGTGGAGCCTGGACAACAATGCTTTATAAAGGACGGGCAATAAAGCCTGAAAACAGGCCGCTGTGGCAGATACCCTACAGGTCGTTGCTCCCCAGGAAAACAGAGAATCTTCTTACAGCAGGACGCTGCTTCTGCTTCGAAAAAGAACTTGTTGAAGATACCAGGATAATCGGCACATGCCTTATTACCGGACATGGAGCCGGAGCTGCTGCTGCAGTTGCAGTCAGGGATAATGAGCTTGTCCGGAATATTGATACCGGGAAATTAAAGAGTCTGCTGATCAATCAGGGCGCCTTGCTGGGATGACAAAACCGCCAAAACCTGAACAAATACGCATTGCATCTTCATTTGCGGCACTCCTTCTCGCCCTGCCAGTTGGATTAAAAGGAGTGACCGGCCTTTTTATATGGACAAGTCCGTTCATAATGCTTAATTCTGTAATAATACTTAAGTCTTTTGTACTTCTGAATATCCTGGGATTAACGGTTCTGGTAGTGACAATTTTCAAAAGCAGGTTTTTCTGCCGTTACATGTGTCCCACAGGTTTATGCTGTGATAAAATATCTGGTATAAGCAGGATTAAACCGGGTAAATTAAAAAATATGCCTCCGGCAGGAAGCTGGCTGGCAATAATTTCTCTGGCGGCTGCCTTTACAGGTATTCCGCTTTTTATTATGTTAGATCCTTTGTCAATATTTCATAGCTTTTTTTCGTTATTTACTGCTGATATCTCATTCGTAACTGTTCTTTCCTTCTCAGGATTTCCTGTCTTGCTTGCTCTTAACTGGTTCGTTCCTGATTTCTGGTGTACCAGGATTTGTCCGCTTGGAGGTTTACAGGATATTATTACTGATATCCGCAAAAGGATCAACAGGTTAATCAGCCGGACTGCGCATAAAAACAATTCATACTCTCCGGCACGTAGATATTTTCTGGCTTCAGGTGTCGGACTGGTTACGGGTTTCAGTATCTCAAAACTTATCAGACCGGAACCGGCAGACTATTTCCGTCCCCCCGGTTCTGTAGAACCAGGTGTTTTCAACACCCTTTGTATTAGGTGCGGGAACTGCATAAAGTCATGTCCGACAAAAATAATTTCGAAACATTCCGATTTGGGCGATCTTGTCTCATGGATGACACCTGAAGTAAAATTCGTTGATGGATACTGTCTTGAAACATGCAATATCTGCAGTACTGTTTGTCCTACCGGAAGCATAACCCTTTTCAGTCCCGGGGCTAAAAAAAGTATATTTATGGGCTCTGCTGAGCTTATTTTTGACAAATGTCTCCTGTCAGAGAACAGGGAATGTGACCGCTGCCGGGCAGCATGCAGATACGATGCAGTAAAAATTGAACCCTCTGAAAGACCATTGATAATGACTCCTGTAATTGACAGGACAAAATGCGTCGGATGTGGGGCATGTTCGGTTATCTGCCCCACAGATGCTATTAATATGATACCTCCCGGCAACTGAGAATCTTTTAATACCATTTTTCTATCTTTGCAAAAATTTGAAAACAACCATGAGCAACATGCATTTAAGTGAACAGGAGCAGATAAGAAGAAATTCCCTCACTGAACTCCGTAAACTCGGTATTGATCCTTATCCGGCTGCTGAATATAAGACAACAGTTTTTGCACAACAGGTGCTGGATGAATATGACCCGGTACTCAATAATTTCCAGGAGGTAAGTTTAGCAGGCCGTATAATGAGCCGACGCATCATGGGATCTGCATCTTTTGCAGAAATAATGGATTCTTCCGGTAGAATACAAATATATGTACGTCGGGATGATATATGTCCTGGCGAAGATAAAGGCCTGTATAACAACGTATTCAAGCATCATCTCGATATTGGCGATATAATTGGTGTAAAAGGGCATGTTTTCAAGACCCAGATGGGTGAAATAACAGTTCATGTAGATGAATTTACAATTCTTTGCAAATCGGTACGTCCATTGCCAGTGGTTAAGGAAAAGGATGGCGTTTATTTCGATACCGTCACCGATCCTGAGATGAGGTACAGGCAGAGATATGTAGACCTTATTGTAAATCCAGGAGTCCGGAATGTTTTCAGAAAAAGAACACGGATAATACAGTCAATGCGCGATCTTTTCAACGCACATGGCTATCTTGAAGTTGAGACCCCTATACTCCAGCCAATTCCCGGAGGAGCAGCTGCAAGACCATTTATTACACATCACAACACCCTCGATATACCCCTGTACCTCAGAATAGCCAATGAACTTTACCTCAAAAGGCTCATTGTTGGAGGGTTTGAGGGAGTATATGAATTTGCCAAGGACTTCCGCAATGAAGGGATGGACAGGACACATAATCCCGAGTTTACTGTTATGGAGATCTATATAGCATACAAGGATTATAACTGGATGATGAGCTTTACAGAGGAGATAATCAGGAAAGCGGTGATGGATCTTCATGGTACTACTGAAATTGCATATGGAGATAAGAGGATTAACCTTAATCCGCCATACAGGAGAATCAGCATGACAGATGCTATAAAGGAACACACAGGGATTGATATTACCGGCATGGATGAAGAGCAGTTGCGTAAGGCCTGTGATAAACTGGGAGTCCCAAATTCACCAGAGATGGGTAAAGGAAAACTTATCGACCAGCTCTTCGGTGAAAAATGCGAGCACCATTATATACAGCCAACATTTATTATTGACTATCCTGTTGAAACCTCTCCCCTGACAAAAATGCACAGGAGCAAACCCGGTGTCACGGAACGTTTTGAACTTATGATAAACGGTAAGGAAATTGCAAATGCCTACTCTGAGCTTAATGATCCGATCGATCAGATGGAAAGGTTCCAGGATCAGCTCTCTCTTTCAGAAAAAGGAGATGATGAAGCCATGTTTATCGATCTTGATTTTGTCAGGGCTCTTGAATATGGGATGCCTCCTACTTCAGGAATGGGAATTGGCATTGACAGGCTAACGATGCTCCTTACGAACCAGCCATCAATCCAGGATGTTCTCCTTTTCCCGCAGATGAAGCCTGAGAAAAAATCTGCCTCTTCAGATCCGGAGGAAAAATATATATCAAAAGGCATTCCTCACGAATGGATCGATCCCTTAAAAAAGCTGGGATTTACAACAGTTGAAAAACTCCTTGAGGTGGAAAAACATACAAAACTACATCAGGATCTTTGCGGATTTAATAAGAAAAACAAGCTGGGGCTGCAGAATCCTTCACAGGATGAAGTAAAAGAATGGATAAGCTGATTAAACTTATTGTTAAATATTAGATCCATGCTTAAATTACTCAAACATCCGCTTCTTACACATAAGCTTGCAATATTAAGGAAAAAAGATACTGCCACAAGGGAGTTTCGTGAAACCCTGAAAGAGATTTCAGGACTTATGGCTTATGAAATAACACGCGATCTGCCTGTCAGGGAGATAACTGTTGAAACTCCACTTGGTCATTGTAATACCGAGGAACTGGCAATTGATGTAGTTCTTGTGCCGGTATTAAGAGCCGGACTGGGAATGGTTGAAGGAATATCTGATCTGATCCCCAGTGCCCGTATTGGTCATATTGGCATTTATCGTGATCATGTTACTCTAAAACCAATGACATATTATTCCAAGTTTCCTCAGAATCTTTCGGAATCTATTGTAATGGTTCTCGATCCGATGCTGGCAACAGGAGGCAGTTCTTCTGATGCAATCAGGGTTCTGAAAGATAATGGAGCAAAAAGTATTAAGCTTGTATGCATTGTAGGAGCTCCGGAGGGTATAGAAAGAATAAGCAGAGATCATCCCGATGTGCAGATCTTTCTGGCCGGAATGGATGAGAAACTGAATCAGAACGGATATATTGTACCTGGCCTCGGCGATGCTGGCGACAGGCTTTTTGGTACAAAATAAGATCGTATGAACAATCCTTCAGCAGAAAGATTTCCCTCTGAGCCGCTGTGCCGTTGCGCCGTTGTGCCATTGTGTCGTTGCGCCGTTGTGCCGTTGTGCCATTGCGCCATTGTGCCGTTGTGCCATTGTGCCGTTGTGCCACTACATCTTCTGAATAATTAAACATATACTCCGGCAAAATTGTTATTTAATAATGGCTGTGGAAAATGTCATCGAAGTAAAAAACGTCTGGAAATCATTCAAGACTGTTCAGGCAGTAAGAGGTATCAACCTGAATATTGAAAGAGGTCAGTTTGTTGCTCTCCTTGGGCCCAACGGAGCCGGTAAAACCACTCTCGTTGAGATGATAGAAGGGATCCAGAAGCCTGACAGTGGTGAAATAACAATATTGGGTAAAAAATGGAAAGGCAACGAGGATGAACTGCACCAGATTATAGGACTTTCGCTGCAGGAAACAAGATTTATTGATAAGTTAAGAGTTACTGAAACCTTAAAGCTATTTGCCGGTTTATTCAGCCTGCCTAAACAAAAGGTTGATAAGATTATCGAAATAGTAGGCCTGGAAGATAAAAGAAAATCATATGTTGTAAATCTGTCAGGAGGTCAGAGGCAACGCCTTGCGATTGGTATTGCATTGCTTAATGATCCGCGGATTCTATTACTTGATGAACCTACAACAGGACTTGATCCCAATGCACGGCGCGAAATATGGGAAATACTGCAATCCCTCAGGAAAAAGTCTGAAACATCAATGATCCTGACCACTCATTATATGGAGGAAGCTGAGTCGCTTTGCGATTATATTGTCATCATGGATAATGGCTCAATACTTAAAGAAGGAACTCTCAGTCAGTTGCTTGAGGATGATTCAGCCGAAAAGATTGTGGAATTCTCTGCTGAGAAAGCTTTCAATATCAATGAAATAACAGCCGAAGGATTGCCATTTAAAGTATATGCCGGAGATTCTGATGACAAGGGATTCATCACTCTCAGGAACTTTGAATCAGATTTGCCTGTTTTCATGTCATATATGAAGTCGCACAACATTTCCTTAAGGCACATGGAATGCCGCAGAAAGACACTTGATGACCTGTTTGTTTCATTAACCGGGAGGAAAATAAATGAATAGGTGGTTCAGTTTTCAGCAACTAAGGCAGCTATTCATGGCTTTACTCAGGGAAATAATCAGGGAACCCGGAGTTCTTTTCTGGGGTATACTATTCCCGATACTTATGGCTCTCGGACTGGGTATTGCTTTTTCGAAGAAGGCTGATGTAACAAGGAAGGTTGCAATTATAAAAAATGAGGGTCAGCCTGCCAGCCAGAAGGGTGATTCTCTCCTGAATGCATTCCTGGAAAACAGTTGCGTCAAAAAGAGTTCTGATGAAAAAGGGGAATGGAAGTGGCAGTATACAATTGCTGATGAAAAACTTGGCAACTCAATATTCCTATTTTACGAAATGGAATGGGATGAAGCAATGGTACTTCTTAAAAGAGGAACCATTAATGTAATGATTACAGCCATGGAAGAAAAGGCTGAATATCATTTTGATCCCATGAATTCTGATGCAGAAATCACTTTTCTTAAACTCAGCAGTATTATAGGAAAAGGGGAGATTGTCAGCGCCCTGAGTAACTCAGTAATCAGACCGCTCACTGTTACAGGTACCAGGTATATCGATTTCCTGGTTCCCGGACTTATGTCACTCGGTGTAATGATGTCATGCATGTGGGGAATAAGTTATGGTATTATTGAGAAAAGATCAAAAAAACTTCTGCGAAGGATGGTTGCCACCCCTATGAAAAAATCACATTTTCTTATCGCGCTTATATCTGTAAGACTGACAATGAATTTCTTTGAATCACTGGTACTGTTCATTTTTGCATTGCTCGCCTTCAAAATGACAATTCAGGGTGACATCACTGCTCTGATACTTATATTCATTGCCGGTAATATTGCATTCTCAGGGCTGGCGGTTTTTGTTTCATCACATACTTCCAATACTGAAGTCGGAAACGGACTGATAAACTTCGTGGTTACGCCAATGATGGTTTTGTCAGGGATTTTTTTCAGCTACCAGAATTTCCCTGAGTGGAGCCTCCCTGTTATAAAAAACCTGCCACTCACTATGCTTGCAGATGGCATGAGAAGCATTTTTAATGAAGGTGCAGGATATAGCGAGGTAGCACTTCCTGTAACTATTCTTACATTTACCGGGATCGGCTTTTTCATAGCAGGTCTGAAAATCTTTAAATGGCATTAGCATAATATTTTCTTCGAAATGCAGCATTTCTGTTTTTATTAAGTCTTTTAAAAAAATTAAGGATCAAAAAAACAGAAAGATGAACAGAATAAGATTAATAACAGCTTCATTTTTAATTCTTGCAATGGCTGTTGCATGCCAGGCCCAGACCAGAAAAACTGTAACCGGGAACAAAAATGTAGTTACAAAAGAGAGGGAGGCTGGTTCCTTTTCAGGTATTAAGGTAAGTACAGGTATTGATGTATATCTGAAACAGGGAAATCAGCAATCGCTCAAAGTTGAAGCTGATGAAAATCTTCACGAGTATATAATGACGGAGATAAGTGGTGATGTTTTGCATATCTATACAGATGCAAACATCAGATCCGCCAGCACCAGAAAGGTATACATAACAATGAAGGAGATAAAATCTGTAAAAGCTACAAGTGCAGGTGATGTTATAGGTGAATCGCCTGTAAAAACAGACGAAATCGAAATTAGTGCAAGCAGTGCAGGTGACATCAAACTGGAAATCTATGCAGATAATATTGGTGTAAACGTCAGTAGCTCAGGTGATGTAACACTTTCAGGTGAAGCCGGTAATCTTGAAGCCGATCTCAGCAGTGCAGGAAATTTGAATGCATTTAATCTTAAAGTGAAAGAAGCTGAAGTATCAGTATCAAGTGCCGGAGATGCCGATGTAAATGTTACTGAAAGACTCAAAGCCAGGGCATCAAGTGCCGGTGATGTACGTTATACGGGTAATCCCTCACATGTTGATGCTCACTCTTCAAGCGCAGGAAGCATACACAAAAGATAGTTACAATTCAATATATATTCCCTCATTATTATAAGCCGCTGGATAAACTCCAACGGCTTATTTTTTTAACTTTGCCTGATAAGATATTTTCAATTGTAATAACTAAAATAACTGTCAGGTGAAATGAAAGCAAAGCTAAATGTTAATCTGAAAAATGCAGGAGCATTTGTCCCATATGAAGAGGTTGTGGCGCTTGCGCAGCAATCAGTCAGGCATCTTGATGCTCTTAATAAAGGTACAGGCGCCGGCAGTGATTTTCTTGGATGGCTTACACTGCCCGATGACATACAGAAACAAATCGAAAAGATTGAAAAAACAGCCCGGCATCTGAGATCAGTCTCCGATACAACAGTTGTAATTGGTATCGGAGGATCCTACCTTGGCGCAAGGGCAGTTATGGAAGCATTATCGCACTCATTTGCACCATATCTTAAGAACAAACCTCATCATGATGTTATATTTGCCGGACAAAATATCTGTGAAGACTATCTGGCTGAGTTAATAGAAATTCTTGATGAAAGGAATTATTCCATAATAGTAATTTCAAAATCCGGAACCACAACAGAACCGGCCATTGCATTCAGAATACTCAAAGATCATCTTGAAAAGAAAGTTGGGAAGCAGGCTTCTGCAGGCAGGATAATAGCAATAACTGATGAAAAAAGAGGAGCCCTCAGATCACTTGCAGATACAAACGGATACGAAACATTCATTATACCTGATAATGTCGGAGGGAGGTATTCGGTTCTTTCTCCTGTCGGATTACTTCCGATTGCCGTATACGGCCTTGATATAAAGACACTTGTCTCAGGTGCAAAAGAGATGGAAAAGATCACAAGGAACAATAAAGAGGTCACCTCAAACCCTGCTCTTCTCTATGCTGCAGCAAGAAATCTTCTTTTGCAGGGGGGCAGATCCATTGAGATCATGGTTGGCTTCACTCCAAAGTTGCATTTCATGTCAGAGTGGTGGAAACAGCTTTACGGGGAAAGCGAAGGAAAAGACGGAAAGGGTATATACCCGGCTTCAGTTGATATGACTACCGACCTCCATTCCCTGGGACAGTATATACAGGACGGACAAAGGATACTGTTCGAAACCATAGTCTCAGTCTCCAGCCCGGTAAAAAATATTACTGTACCTCTGGAGAAAGATGATTCAGATCAGCTGAATTTCCTCGCTGGTAAAAGACTGTCGGAGATCAACAGGAATGCAGAAGCAGGGACAATAATTGCTCACAACGACGGGAATGTGCCTGTAATCAAAATTGAAATACCGGTGCTGGATGAATATTATACCGGACAGCTGATATATTTCTTCGAAATTGCCTGCGGAATAAGCGGATATATACTCGATGTAAATCCGTTCGATCAGCCGGGAGTTGAAGCTTACAAGAAAAATATGTTCGCCCTTCTCAATAAACCGGGTTACGAAGAAGCCGGTAAGAAACTGAGGGAAAGGCTATAATCTGAAATCTTGCACATAGTACATATTCCTGCTGGCTCCTTGCCGGTAACTACGGGGACGTAACCGGTGCCATATTCTATAGCACGGATTGCAACCGACCGAAGGGAGCTCGCCGAAGGAAAATCCGCGCCTGTCCAGGGATATTTCTAATTCTTCCTGCCTTTAAGCTTATGCTTTTTAACAAAGTCATTTAACACCTCAGCCAGGTTCGGAAAACCAATCTCCTGCAGATCATAATGAACCCGGGTATTTGGTTTCCTGATCTTTATAATCCTGTTAAGATCAATGGGAGTAGCTATTATAACACTGTCGCAGTCAGTATTGTTGATTGTAGTCTCAAGGTCTTTCAATTGCTGCTTCCCGTAACCCATGGCAGGCAGAAGTGTACCAATTTCAGGATAAAGCCGGAATGTCTCGCTAAGTCTTCCGACTGTATAAGGACGGGGATCAACAAGCTCGGAGGCACCGTATTTGCGTGCTGCCACAACACCAGCACCAATCTTCATTTCACCATGAGTCAGTGTCGGTCCGTCCTCAACCACCAGCACTCTTTTTCCCTTAATAACTGACGGATCATCAACCTTTATCGGTGAAGCTCCATCAATTACTATCGCCTTTTTATTCACCTTTTCAATACTTTCTCTTACCACCTGAATAGATTCAGGTGATGAACTGTCCATTTTATTGATGATAACAACATCTGCAAGACGAAGAGTAACCTCCCCGGGATAATATTTGAGTTCGTGGCCGGCCCTGTGAGGATCAGTAACTGTAATCATCATATCAGGCACATAAAACGGGAAATCATTATTGCCTCCATCCCAGAGAATTACATCACAACCAGCAGGATCTTTTTCAGCGGCACGAACAATAGCCTCATAATCAACCCCTGCATAAATTACATTGCCCCTTACAACATGTGGTTCATACTCCTCCATCTCCTCAATGGTACATTTATGCTTTGCCAGGTCTTTTATATCGGCAAACCTCTGGACTTTCTGAGCATTCAGATCACCATAGGGCATGGGATGACGTATAGCGACAACCTTAAGACCCTTCTCCATAAGCAGTTCTATAACCCTTCTTGAGGTCTGGCTCTTACCGCATCCTGTCCTTACAGCTCCCACAGCAATCAAAGGCTTTGTACTTTTTATCATTGTTTCAGCCGGACCCAGCAGAACAAAGTTAGCACCGGCAGCATTAACAATGGCACTTACCGACATTACTTTCTGATATGTCACATCACTGTACGAAAAAATACAGTCAGATACATTGTGCTTCTTTATCAGTTCAGGAAGATTCTCTTCAGCAACAATGGGAATACCTTCCGGATACAGTTTTCCGCATAATTCCTGAGGGTATTTCCTGCCATCAATATCAGGTATCTGAGCTGCAGTAAATGCAACCACATTGTACAGTGGATTGTTTCTGTAGTAAGTATTGAAATTATGAAAATCGCGACCTGCAGCTCCTATTATAATGACATTTTTCTTAGCCATAAATCCTCCCTGGTTTTTAGTATTTTTTTTAGAGAAACTTAAATTATTTCAAAATGAAGCAACAAATTTATAATTTGCATACCGAATATCCGAGTATTTCAGTCTATTTTTTGAAATACCATTTGCATGTATTATTTTATTGATTTACATCTATTTAGCATAGTTTTTTGGGTGTCCTGAAAACATGTTAAAGAAAATGTTTTTTAACATCTGAGTCATATGGCAAATTCTTTGTACTATTATACCTGATTATGAATGTCCTTGCCCACATATATCTTTCCGGGGACTCTGAACAGGTGATCATCGGTAATTATATAGGTGACTATGTAAAGGGCAGGGATTATCTGAATTATCCTGAGCTAATAAGAAAAGGTATAATAATTCACAGGCATATTGACGATTTTACCGATCGTCATCCTGTGGTGCACCGGAGCAAGATTTTCTTCACCAGAAAATATCATAAATATGCCGGAGTGGTAACTGATATCATTTATGATCATTTTCTAACTAAAGAATGGGACTTTTTTTCCAGGAGACCCCTTGAAAGCGTAACCTATAATTTTTACAGGGCAATGGTAAATAACTATGACCGTATGCCTGAAAATGTCAGAGAGATGATGCCATTCTTTATTATAAACAACTGGATAGAATCATACCAGACAGTAAATGGCATAAGGCTGGTACTCAAAACATTAAGCAAGCATTCAACATTACCGAATGAGACCAGGTTCGCTATCAGGGCACTGAAGAAGAATTATTATTCACTCCAGGATGACTTCATGGAATTCTTCCCTCAGCTTATCGATTACGTTGAAAAAGAATTCGGAATTGAGATATCACACAGAATCACTATGCCTTTCTGATCATACCAGATATTCATTTCGGCTGGCATCAAGCCTCAGAAATACAAAAAGCAGAATCGTAAAGCCCCATAATGAGCTGCCTCCGTAGCTGAAGAAGGGAAGAGGAATTCCAATAACCGGTACGATCCCTATTGCCATTCCTATATTAATGAATACATGAAGAAATAATATTGATACTACCCCGTACCCGTATACCCTTGAAAATACGGAACGTTGTCGCTCTGCCAGGAAGATAAGCCTCAGGAACAGAAACAGGTATGTGCCTATCACAACAAATGATCCAAGAAAGCCCCATTCCTCCCCAATAGTACAGAAAATAAAATCGGAGCTCTGCTTCGGTACAAACTTGAATTTCGTCTGGGTACCCTGCAGATATCCCTTGCCTGTAAGACCGCCTGAACCAATTGATATTAATGATTGATTAACATTATACCCTGTACCGTGAGGATCTGATTTTATGCCAAGCAAAACGTTGATCCTGTCTCTCTGGTGTTCAGGAAGGATATTATTAAAGGTATAATCAACAGAATTTACAAATACCAGGCTTCCCAACAGAAAGATATAGATAACCAGAATTGATATTGCTTTCCTTAGATAAATATACCATGCAAAAAGAAACCCTGAGATAAAAAGAGCAATTAAAATAACCATCTCATTATCAAGCCTCTTAAGCAAATAATGATCAAGGAGATACAACAAGGCCGCAATAAAAACAAATATTCCCGTACCGGCAGATGCTACTTTCCATTTCCTTGTAACAAACCAGACAAGAAGTATTCCGATTACAGAAAGACCAATTGAGAGATATAAATTATCCACAAGCAGAGTAAGAAAAAATAGAATCAGTGCAAGCAATCCTGATACAAATACATATGGGCTCATTCCTTCCCTGAAAAGAACAATGAATAATGCCAGAAACACTACTGTAGAGCCCATATCAGGCTGCAATGCAGTAAGCAGGGCAGGTAACAAAATAATTGCAGATGCTGGAATAAGAACATTCCAGCGGGTCAGATCATGCCTCCTTGTATTGAGGTAACCTGCAAGAGCTATAGCAGTGCCAAACTTTGCAAACTCAGAAGGCTGGATACTGAACCAGCTAAACTCAAACCACGATCTTGCACCATTTATCTCTGCACCAAAGATAAGTACAAGAATAAGCAGGAACATTAAAAATCCATAAATGAACCATGAAAAAAAGAAATAAAAACGGTTATCAATTATGAGGGTAATGATACCTGTTACAATTGCAGCAATGATCCATATGAATTGTTTGCCATAACGCTGCGAGAAATCAAGTATTGCTGTATGCTCCTCATCGTATACGGCAGCATAAATATTGAGCCAGCCCATTATGACCAGAACCAGATACAGAAGTATCGATAACTTGTCAAGACTTATCCATATATTAATTCTGCGTCTCACTTCTGATTATCTTTTCTTCAAGATTCAAGTTTAAAATTCTTTGTTCCAATGCCTTGTTTGAGATTGTATCCCTAAGATATTTTTCAATCATCAGGCTGGCGACAGGAGCTGCATAGGTCGATCCGAAACCTGCATTTTCAACATAAACAGCTATAGCTATTTTCGGATCATCCTTCGGAGCAAAAGCAATAAAAACAGAATGGTCGTCACCATGAGGATTCTGAGCTGTTCCAGTCTTTCCACAAACAGTAATTCCCCTTATTGCAGCAATCCTTGCCGTCCCTCCCGGAGCACCATTGACTGCTCCCTCCATGCCCAGTATTATCTTTTCAAAATTTGCCGAGTCAATATTTATTTCATGTCTTTTAGTAAAATCATTTTTTATAGTCATCTCCCTGCCAATTCCCTTAACTATATGAGGTGTATAATAAAATCCTCTGTTGGCAATTGCTGCTGTCATATTAGCCATCTGAAGTGGTGTGGTACCAATTTCTCCCTGTCCTATTGCAAGGGATATCACGGTAAGAGCCTTCCATTTATTCCTGCCATGATACCTGTCATAATAAGAGGTGGCCGGCACAAAACCTGCCAGCTCATTAACAAAATCGGTGCCCAGCTTGTTACCAAATCCGAATTCAGAGAGGTAACTCCTCCATTTTTCATAAGCCTCGGCTATGCTGCCATAATTTTTGTTCTCAAGTACTCGCCGGTAAGTCTGGCAAAAATATGAATTACATGAATTAGCCACAGCTGCAGCCAGATCGAGTGGAGAGGCATGGCTATGGCAGCCGACAAACAGATAACCATGGTCGCAGCCAAATTCCGTATTTTCCGTAATTACTCCTTCCTGCAGCCCTATTAAGCCATTGATTGGCTTGAATGTGGATCCGGGAGGATAAGAGGCCATTAGTGCCCTGTTAAAAAGAGGCAGCAAAGCAGTGTCTGACTGAAGCCTGGCAAAATTGTCCGATCTGACCCTGCCAACAAGAAGACCCGGATCATAGTTAGGTGCAGTAACAAGTGAAAGGACCTCTCCGGTTTGAGGTTCTATGGCCACAATACTGCCTCGTTTGTTCTTCATCAGCAATTCCCCGTATTCCTGCAAATCAAGATCTATCGATGATATTATATCCAAACCCTGTACAGCAGTAGTATCCATCTCTCCATCAGCATAAGCTCCCTTTATCCTGCTAAAAACGTCTACCATATATATTTTAACTCCCTTGTGGCCACGGAGCTCAGTCTCATATGCCTCTTCGATACCGCTTTTTCCAATGTAATCACCAGGTTTATAATAGGGATTCTTTTTTATGTTTCCTTCATCAACCTCGCTCACATAACCAAGAATATGTGATGCCACCGGCCTGGTATATTTGCGCAGTGTCCTGGGCTGAACATAAAAGCCGGGATAGAGAAACATCTTTTCCTGAAGACGAGCATAGGTTTCATCAGAAATCTGTTTAAGAAATTCTGAAGGGGCTCTTCTCGAATAGGCCCTGGCTGCACGCATCTGCTTGTTGAACATCTCCTCAGTTATCCCCAATAGAGAACAGAATTCTGCTGTATCAATATCTTTTGTCTGTGCGGGAATTACCATTAGGTCATAGGCAGCCATATTAGATACAATAAGCTCACCATTCCTGTCATAAATAAGTCCCCGTGCAGGATACTGTACAACATATCTGAGAACATTATTATCAGCTGATAGCCTGTAGGTGTCTTTTACAATCTGTATTATAAATAGCCTGACAAGGAGCATAAAACAGGCAAACACAATGATTGCCATGATCAGATACTTCCTGTTTTTAAATGCATCCTTCATATTATGACAGATTATCTGCCTTTCCTGTAAAACTCAAAAATTAAGACAAATAGTATAGTAAAAACAGAACTTAGTAAAACCCTAAGCAGGGTTCTGAAGAAATCTGTGAACCTGAATACTTCCAGGTAAAAAAGAGCTGTATGATGTATAAATACAATAACAATAGTATACAGCAGAAACCATCTGAATCCATATACAAGCATTGAAGGATGTGCTCCAGGCTCATATCCGTCACGAGGTGAAATTGACCTCAGAACAAAAGGACGTATCATACCTGCAAGAACAGTAGCTGAGGAATGCATTCCCGGGGTGCCTGTGAAAATATCTATAAGCATACCTGTACCAAATGATAAAAGCATCAGAAGCCATGCCGGGATCTCAACTGGCAGAAGCATGATAAACATTATATATACATAAGGATTCACATACCCGCTGAACTGGATATTATTAAATAATAATACCTGCAGAAGTACAAGGACTATTAAGATCAGACCAAACCTTAGTATCGAGTTGATCATTGAATTTGATTTTCCAGTTCTACAAATTCATTCTTCCTCTTATTCGCCACTACATCAACAAAATGCAGTTTCCTGAAATCTGTCTTTAGCTGAACAGTTATCAGGTAAAAATCACTTCCCGGCTTCTCATATCCCACCACTGTCCCAACAATAATTCCTTCAGGGAATATAGCAGAATACCCTGTAGTTTCGATAGTATCACCAATATTTACAGTGACATGCTGTGGAATATCACTCAGAATAGCTTTTCGATAATCCCTGCCATCCCAGCTCAAAGAGCCAAAATATCCGTTTGACCTTATCCTGGAACTTAGCCTGAAGTCAAGGTTTAGCAACGACATTGCCACAGAGAAATTATCAGAACAGCCTACAATTACGCCTGCCACACCTCCATCGGCAATAACTGCCATATCAGGCGTAAGTCCGTGAATTGTCCCTTTGTTAATAGTAAAAAAATTCTTCTGTTTATTTACAGAATTACTTGTAAGTCTTGCCGATGTATACTGATAAAGCTGCTGATAGATAGTATCAGATATAGAAACAAAAAGTGAATTATCATTCCGTACCATCCTGTTAATGCTATTCCGCAAGGCTGTATTTTCAGCAGCAAGGTTTTCATTAACCTGCCTTAAGCTGAGGTAGCTTCTTGTATTGCTTATTTTCTCCTCTATACCGTAGGTAAACCACCTGATACCGTTTACTACCCGTGTATTATGATAATAGTTTCTTGTTGCTAATAAATAGAAAGCTAAACCTTCAAGTATAAGAAAGATTATAAGGCTGTGGTATCGCTCCAGGAAATTCAGAAGACTCCTCATTCACCTGTCGGATTATCTCATTAGGAACTGGAACCTTTCAACATTTTTTAATGCAACACCGGTACCCCGTGCAACAGCGTGCAGCGGATCTTCAACAACATTGAAATGAATGTTAATTTTATCAGCAAGCCTTTTGTCAAGACCTCTCAGCAATGCTCCGCCACCTGCCAGATATATCCCTTTGTTTACTATATCTGCATATAGTTCAGGAGGGGTTTGTTCAAGTACACTAAGAAGAGCAGCTTCAACCTTAGATAAAGATTTATCAAGGCAATATGCTATCTCCTGATATGAAATGGGAATTTCAATTGGCAGAGCGGTCATGATATTCGGACCTCGTACCACATAATCAGCAGGTGGATTTTCGATATCAGGAAGAGCTGCTCCTACTGCTATCTTGATATCCTCTGCTGTCCTTTCCCCAATTTTGATATTATGCTGATGTCTCATATATGCCTGAATATCTGCAGTAAAACCATCTCCGGCAATTCTGATTGATTTGTTACAGACAATTCCTCCAAGCGCAATAACAGCAATCTCGGTTGTTCCTCCGCCTATATCAACCACCATACATCCTTCAGGAGCTTCAACATCAAGACCAATACCAATTGCTGCAGCCATTGGCTCATATATCATATATACATCACGCCCTCCGGCATGCTCTGATGAATCACGTACTGCCCTGATCTCAACTTCAGTACTGCCTGATGGTATGCAAACCACCATTTTAAGTGAAGGGGAGAATAACCTGGGGCCCTTGTTGATCATCCTTATCATACCCCTGATCATCAGTTCAGCTGCATTAAAATCAGCAATAACACCGTCCCGCAAAGGCCTGATGGTCTTTATGTTTTCATGTGTCTTTCCATGCATCTGTCTTGCAGCTTCACCTATGGCAATCAGTTTCCCGGTATTTTTATCTATAGCAACAATTGACGGTTCATCAACAACAACTTTATCATTATGGATTATGATAGTGTTGGCAGTTCCTAAATCTATTGCAATCTCCTGTGTTAAAAAAGAAAATAGGCCCATTATGTGTGATTATATTATTAGTGTTTAAAATGTCTTATTCCTGTTAAAACCATTGTCATTTCATTTGCTATACAATAATCTGTGGATTCCTGGTCTCTGACTGACCCGCCTGGTTGAACTACTGATCTGATCCCGGCTTTATCTGCTATTTCAACACAGTCGGGAAAAGGGAAAAAAGCATCTGATGCCATTACTGCACCATTCAGATCGAAACCAAATGACCTTGCCTTTTCAATTGCCTGCTTCAGTGCATCAACCCTTGATGTCTGTCCGATTCCACTTGCGCATAACTGCTTGTTTTTCGCCAGTACTATTGCATTTGACTTACTATGCTTGACAATTATATTTGCGAATACCATGTCATCCTTCTCAGAACCTGAAGGCTGTCGCTTTGTAACAAGCCTCATATCATCTGAAGTCTGTGTACTCATATCTTTCTCCTGCCATAAAACTCCACCTAATAATGATCTGAAACTAAATCCGGTTTCAGATGTATCCTTCCTTACCAGTATTATCCTGTTCTTTTTCTGGGCGAGAATAGAAAGGGCAGACTCAGAAAAGCCCGGCGCAATAATAATCTCAAAAAATAACTTGTCAATTTCTGTGGCAGTTTCCTCCTCAACAATTCTGTTGGTTGCAATAACTCCTCCGAACGCTGAAACAGGATCTCCTGCCAGGGCATCCTTCCATGCATCAAGGGGGTTGTTCCTGGATGCCACGCCACAGGCATTGTTATGCTTGATTATGACAAATGTATCTTCTGTAAATTCATTTATCAGGCTCACAGCTGAATCAAGGTCCAGAAGGTTGTTATAGGATAGTTCCTTTCCATGAAGCTTTGTGAATATCTCGTCAGGATTCCCGAAAAAGATACCTCTCTGGTGAGGATTCTCCCCATACCTTAACGGATATGATTCATTGATACTTTCTCTGAAAACCGGAAGATTCTCTTTATTATTAAAGTACCTGAAAATAGCTGTATCATAATGAGATGAGGTCATGAAGGCTTTAGCCGCGAACAACCTTCTCTGATCCAGTGTGGTAGTTCCGCCGGCATCGTTGAGCATTGAGAGAAGATCACCATACTGCTCACGACCTGAAACAACGAGCACATCATTGTAATTTTTAGCGGCGGCCCTGATAAGCGAAATACCTCCGATATCTATTTTCTCAATAATTTCCTCCTCACTTCCGGTGATTCTAACTGTCTCTTCAAAAGGATACAAATCAACAATTACAAGGTCAATCTCCGGAATCTTATACTTTGCAAGCTGCCCGGCATCTTCCTGGTTTTCGCGCCTTGCAAGAATCCCTCCGAAAACATTGGGGTGAAGTGTCTTCACTCTGCCCCCGAGTATGGAAGGATATGTAGTAAGATCCTCTACCTTTTCTGCGCTTATTCCAAGCTCTTCAATAAAGCTGAATGTACCTCCTGTGGAATATAGTTTTACACTTAGTTCATCCAGTTTTCTGACTATAGCATCAAGTCCCTCTTTATAATAAACTGAGATCAGAGCGCTTTTAATTCTTTTGTTACTCATTTTTTGATATTTAGGAAATGACCTGGCCCCCTTCTACAGGGGTTTAAAAATAAATATTTTTTTATTACTCATAG